>JBKHKH010000059.1:0-11374 GCA_046537735.1 Archaeoglobaceae archaeon
CGAGAACAACACCGGGAGAGGGACTTGCAACCCCGACCTGCAGCCAGGTCGAACAACAGACCGAGGTATCTCCTCCATCGATACCTCACTAACATATCTACTAGTGTAAAAACTGTAAAGCCCAAAAATCACGCCGGGAGAGGGACTTGAACCCTCGCGTCCTTACGGACACTGGTTTTCTGTGTGTCCGTACTCCAGACCAGCGCAGTACCTCTCTGCAATCCCGGCCCAATAGGTTATTTGCACTAAGGAAAGATAAAGTTTCTGATTGTTATTTACTACCAAAGCAAAAAATTTATTACCTTTCATATTAACCGCCAGAAGTTATGAAACATTTGCTCTCCATCTCAGACCTAACAAAGGATGAGATTTTTGAGATTATCGATTCAACTACTAAACTTAAATCAGAGAGGTATAGAAATGTTGTTACTGATTATCTTACCAACAAGAGTCTGGCCATGATCTTTGAACTCCCATCCACACGTACAAGGGTTTCTTTTGAGGTTGCGATGATAGACTTGGGTGGTCATGCCCTATGCCTTACCAAAGATGAGCTTCAACTGTCCAGGGGTGAGCCCATCAGGGATACCGCCAGAACTCTCTCAAGATATGTTCATGCAGTAATGATTAGGGCTAGAGATCATAAAACCATAGAGGAATACGCATCTCATTCCACAGTTCCAGTGATCAATGGTTTGAGTGACAGAGAACATCCGTGTCAGGTTTTAACTGATCTGATGACCATCTTAGAGTATAAAAACAAACTTGATGGGGTCAACATAACGTGGGTTGGAGATGGGAACAATGTGTGCAATTCCCTTATTCTTGCTTCGGCCATCGTGGGAATGAAGCTCACTATTTCCAGTCCACCTGGTTATGAGCCGAATAAAGGCGTACTTGAAAAAGCAAAAGAGATGGGTATAGACCTGAACTTTGAAATAGATCCTCAAGCTGCTGTAGAAGACGCTGATGCGATCTACACCGATGTATGGACGTCTATGGGTAAAGAGGAAGAGAAGGGCAAGAGAACTGGTAGTTTTTCCAACTATCAAGTGAATAAGAAACTGGTTGAGGGCGCAAAAGACGATGTGATCGTACTTCACTGCCTTCCTGCTCACAGAGGCGAAGAGATCACTGACGAGGTTATCGAGGGCCCGAGATCAGTTGTATTCGAGCAAGCAGAGAATCGCCTGCACACTCAGAAGGCCATACTGCTGAAACTAATGGAACGGGAACATGAGTAGCTGGGAACCTGTTGTGGATAGAATCACCACATTCATTAAGAGTAAGGTAGAAGATGCCAATGCTCAAGGAGTTGTTATGGGCCTAAGCGGTGGAGTCGATAGTGCTTGCACTGCCTGCCTATCCCAGAAAGCCCTGACCCCCCCAAGAGTTCTCGCTATTATAGCACCCGAAGAAGGGGTAACTCCACCTCAAGACGTGGAGGATGCCGTTAACCTTTGCAAAGACCTGAAGATCGATTATAAGGTGATCAAGATCAATTCACTGGTCAACGCCTTCATTCAGGCGATTGGTGAAGAAGGAGAGATCGCTACCGCCAATTTAAAGCCCAGAATAAGGATGGCCATGCTCTACTTCTTCGCCAACAACAAGAACATGCTGGTGGCTGGCGGCGGAAACAAGACCGAATTGAAAGTAGGCTATTTTACCAAATATGGAGATGGCGGTGTGGATATCCTGCCTCTGGGGGACCTGTATAAAACAGAGGTTTTCAGTCTTGCAGAATACCTGGAAGTTCCCAGAAAAATAATCGACAAAAAGCCCACCGCAGGGCTGTGGAGAGGGCAGACCGATGAATCAGAGATAGGGATGAGCTACGATAAACTGGATACGGTGCTCAAAGCCATCGAAGAGGGCAGGGAAGCTAACGTAAATGGGGTGGAAAGAGCTGATGTGGATAAGGTCAAAAGTATGGTTGGAGGCAGTGCCCATAAGAGGGAAATGCCGTCCATAGCTGAAGTTAGAGATTTGCTAAGTGGTTAGCTCAGGTTTAGCTGTTTTAGAGGACTTTGGTCTATAGTTTACAGAACAGTAAAAAAAGTAAACTTTTTACATTATAAAAGAACAGGGGATTACAATGACAACGATTATACCCGATGAAAGGATAGATATTGATTTGTATTTATCTGAAGACCCTAGAAGAATTGAGGTTCTCAAAACACTTGATTTTGAAAAGCGCAGATCAGTGAAAGAGATCGCCAATCAGCTTGGACTTTTTATACAAGAAGTTAAAGATGCCATAGCCGATGCTGAAGCAGTAGGGCTCGTAGATACGAAAGAAGAACTCAAAGGCGGTAAGCTAACTTTTGTGAGTAGATTATCCCACAGAGGCGCTAAATACCTGAAAGATAAAGGATTAATCGCTGAAGAGAAAGAAAAGGCAGAGGAAGAAGGAACTGAAAGTGCTGAAGAGAAAGAAAAGGCTTCTGAGGGTGAAGATTAGCTAGGGATCGGATTTGATTAGATCTGGTTCAGCATATCTTCTATTTTCTTTATTTCTTCTTTTATCTGGTCTGCAGCTACTGAGCTATCATGGTACTCCAGCACAATACCGCATTTGGGGCACATGAAATTTAGTTCCATTGCTTCTGCATAAGAGACTTTAACGTGGCCATTCTGGCAGATGTAATACATTGTAGAAGTTTCAGTTTCTAATTTCTCTTCCAGTTTGTTTTTGGTCTTTTGCAGCTCTTTCCTCAAGACTTCGGTTTGCTTGTCGTAATTGATCTTCCAGTGATACTCCATCCAGCCTGTCTCATCATCTCTATGTCTGGTGTACTCCGCCACTCCTACCTCATAAAGAGCAAAAAGGGCTTTTCTAACATCATTAATTTCTATACCAAGTTCTTCTGCAATTTGCTCATCTGTAAAACCGTTTTTGGGTCTTAGAGAATAAATTATTAGCCCTACTTCACCAGCAATCCTTTCAATTAATTCTCTTATTAACTCCTCACTCTGAGTTTCACTCACATTAGTTATTTATCTCGTTCCTTCTTATTTAAGTTTGCGATTTAAAAGTTATAAATACCTGAGATACCAACCTCAGTTACGGTTACTTTATGCTCTCCGGTCGCAAAGTTTTTGTTCGAAAAAGGAAACTAAGTAACATGAAGAGATTCTTGCTGCCTTTAATCTTAATATTTTTCCTGTCTATACATACGGCGGATGCCCAATTTGTTAATGAGAGTGAAGTTACCATAAAAGCAGTTGCGGTTACAACCGGTGAAACCTCCCAGGGTGTAGCCATCAATATAACTGCTCTCATAACACCAGGAAATGGGAAAATATTCGTTTCCACTACTCCCTACACCCAGATAGATATGCAGGGCAGTGCCCAGCTCTCAGCTCTCACCGCATGTGATGTTCTGGGAAAGGATTTCCTCGACTACAACTTCTTTTATACTATTGAGGCCACGTCTCCCATTGTCGGTGGCCCTTCTGCTGGCGGTGTCATGACCATTGCCACCATGGCCGCCCTCCAGAACTTGACCATAAGCGAAGACATTTATATGACAGGTATGATCTACCCTGACGGATCGATCGGTGCTGTAGGTGGTATTCCCTCTAAGTTGAGAGCCGCTGCAGACAGGGGTGCTGATACCTTCCTTATCCCTCAAGGCCAGCGTACAGTAGTGGTTGAAGAGGTTGTGACCAGGGAGAGGGGACCATTTATCTATAGGACAATTGAGACAAAAGAAGTTGACCTGTTGGAGCTAGGAGACGAGCTGGGTGTAAAGGTCGCGGAAGTGAACAACGTAGATGATGCATTTGCTTATTATACGGGCTACTCTATAAGCAAGCCCAATGTGACGTTCAACATCTCCCAGTATTCTGACATTACGGTCAAGCTGGCAGACAAAATGAGATCAGATGCGCTGGAGTTGCTGGAAGAAGCAAAAGGATATGCACAGGAGAATGAGCTGGCCAGCATAAGGAACACTATCGACCAGGCTGAAGAGAACTATGAGGAAGGAGATTATTACACTTCTACCAGCCAGTACTTCCAGGCAAAGATCGATATGAGATACTTGATCTACAGGCACACTCTGACCACACAAAACATTGACGAAGAGTTCAAGAGAGTGGAAGAAGAGGTAGATTTTTGCATCAGGTGTCTGGAGGATTATGAGACCATGGGAGTCAATTCCTTCCAGTTGATCGGTGCGGCTGAAGAGAGGATCAAGAAAGCTGAAAGATACCTGTCGGATGCAAAATCGTCAGAGGATTTCGATGGTGCCATAAACAACCTGGCTTTAGCTAGAGAAAGAGTAGAGAGCGCCAAGTCCTGGCTATCTCTACTGGAGACGATCGACACAGATATTAAACTGGATGAAGAGCAGGTAAAGAGAAGAGCTCAATTTTACCTCAGTCAAGCAGAATCCCTGGTAGTCTATTCTTCCTCCATTGGAGGTCATAGCGTTCTTATCAACAGAGCCAGAGAAAGTGCAGACCTTTCCAGTGAGATGCTTGACGATGGTTTCTACGCAGGAGCGATCACTTCTGCCATAGACTCGATCGTTAAGACCAGCATTTCCGTAGAGCTTGTAGGAGCTACTGAACAGCAGATAGCTGAGAAAACAGGATCTGCTGAGAACTCTGCTAAAAGTGCTCTATCAGAGGCCCAATTCATTAACCCCATCCTACCGGCAGCGTATTTCGAGTTCGCCAACAACATGGACAATAATCTGGAGAAATTGATGTACTACAAATTATCCGAGCGCCTCGCAAAGACCATGCTGATTATGGCCAAAGAAAATCTCAACAGGACTCTGGTGAAGGTAGAGATCCCACCCTATAATGAGCCATCGACTTATTCAACTGTGGATGCTCCCGGTGAGCAAGTAGAGATACCTGGATTTGAATTACTCACTGCTGTTGCCGCCATATCGATATGTTACTGCGCTTACCGCAGCCACAGATGGAGATAGTTTTGAAGCTGAGAACCTGAAAACGGAGAATTTTGAGTCTATACAACAGTTCCACCCTTTAATTTTTTCTAGTAACCCAAGAGGATATAGCAGAAAAATCCTGTGCTGAGAGTGGCTAAGAAATTTACCCCTGAATTGGTGAGATATCCTTTTTCTTCTACTGTTGCTCCTAGAACGCTGTCCACATGTATAGCTATAAACCCTGCCACTAAAGCCACCAGGATGTACTGCCAGGTCGACAATATATTAAGAGGATAGGCGGCAATAGCTATTATGATAACCCCCAATAGTGCTGCCAATTCGCCTCTCACAGACACTCCCCCACTGATCCCTGGTCTTACTCTACTTAAATTGGTTATAAGGTATACCTTACCAGATGCTTTTCCTATTTCACTGGCCATTGTATCGCCTAATGCTGCTGCAACAGAAGCCACAAAACCCAGCAAAAACACTTCATGTCCGTAAACACCATAGGTCATGGCAAAAAAGAGGGGAGCCAGACTGTTCCCAAAAACGTTGGCATAACCTCTGGCACCACCAGCAGGTTCAGCAACGCCTTGTTCCCTTTTATACGCGTACTTATATTTAGTGGATACAGAACCCACGAGGTAAAAGGTCACCAGGAGAAGGAAGAACTCGATCCTGGTAAAAACGATCACCAGAGTTCCTACCAGTGTTGCGCTCATTAAACCACTTTCGTCAGCAATACCGGACTTCATGGCTGCCATACTCAACAAAAAGGCGATCAGAAATGCGATGGCAAGGTCGTAACTGTCCACGTTGAACTTATAGATGTCGAAGATGAGATAAACCGTAGCCACCGCCAGCAACATGGTAGCTCTCTTATCACTGCTCACATCGATGCTCTCCACCAGTGCAGCGGTTAGTCCCCCAATAAGCGATAAAAAGAACAACATATTGTAATCAATTGGTGTAGATGTCACCTGATGATAGTAAAGGAAATATGCCAGACCAAATACGGTGAATACACCTATATTTTGAAGAGAGACACCTTTAAACTCATAAGCAGCCACTATGAACAATGCTGCCAGGACAATGGACTCCGGTACACCAAAAAAAGTGGAGAAATAAACTACACTGGCAAAAAGAAGGGTGTTAAAAATAGATGTCTCAAAATCGACATCATTTATGGCCAGACTAACCTTTCGGGAGGCGGCAAAAACCAGCAGGATGATCAGCAGGATGCTCAAGACGATCTTTTCCGGTAGAATGGGTCCTGCCAGTGCAGGAATCAACAAAAGCAGTACGAGTGTTCTACTGTTAAACATCAGCAATGGTTAAGTATCCTTTATTTTAAAAATTTATCTAAATCGAATTTAGAGGTTCAGGGTTTATGGACTTTATCAGAAAGCTCTACGAAAAAAGATTGGAGAAGCAAATCGGCTCTAAAAGAGTCCCCTATCATATTATGATCGTTGCCGAGGAGATGGATTTTTTCGAGAATATATCCAAATTCAGGAGTTTTATCCACTGGTGTAGAGAACTGGGTATAGCAGAGATCACCATTTGCGTTCACATGCTCCATCCCGTTTCAGGGAAGCTGCTGGACAAAATTGCTCTCAAATTAAAGGATGATGCCTACAATTTGAAGATCTTCACTGAAGATAAACAGGGAGCTTACCAGAAAAATGGGCAAGACTCCCATTCCAAAAATCACAGGTTTAAAGTTAATTTAATAGCAGGGTATGGCGGTAGAGCGGAGATAACCGATGCAGTTAGAAGGCTGGCCCAGCAGGTAGAAAAAAATAAGATCGACCCTGAAGACATAGAAGAGAAAGATATAGAAAGATTTTTGAGCATAAAAGATTCTCCTGATCTAATCATGAGGGCGGGAGAGGAGATCCCTGATTTCTTGATCTGGCAGAGCATATACAGTGAGCTCCATTTCCTGGACATCGACTGGAAGAGCTTTAGGTACGTCGACTTTCTCCGGTATATAAGGGATTACCAGCAGAGGGAGAGAAGATATGGAAAATAGGGCAGAAAAGGTTAGAACACTGGCAGATTATCAGTTTGGAACAGGAGCTGGAAAGGTATTGTTCTCAGATTCTGTAAAATTCATAATGTCCACAAGAGGGAGGGTCAGGCAGATCCTGGATGATGAAACGCGTATTGCCACAGTCAAGGCTGGTTCCGGGTGGCTCACCATCAGTATTGAGGCTGCCAGGCGTTTGCATTCCCTGTTCCCCTATCCTCAATTGAGAGTGGTTGTTCTAACCGATGTGTCCCCGTTCATCCAGGAAGGAGGTAATGTCTTCTCCAAGCACGTAGTTGAGGTTGACAAAGGAATTAGAGCTAATGATGAGGTTTTAGTAGTAGACGAACAGGATAACCTGCTGGCTACAGGAAAAGCAATTTTGTGTGCCCGGGAGATGCTGGAGCTGAACAGGGGGATGGCGGTGGACGTTCGATGGGGAATAATGAAAAAAGAAAAAGATGAAAAATATGAAGAAGAACCTGAAGAATATGAGGAAGAAAAAGAAGATATAGGAAATTAGTTGAGAGGGTTATTGATGGGTGGAAAAAAGTATGTGGTAGATAAATCCAAGAATGTGCTGGTAGTCAAAAAGGATTCTGTGGTGGACAGACATCTGAAATTCGATGGGAAAATTATCGCTGGCATGTACTCATGCTTCTGGGGCAATCTGGAGGCTAAAGAGATCTCCCTCGGCAAAGGGTGTTACGTAAGAGGAAATATTATCTGTCAGAAAATCGTTGTAGGCTCTAACTCCCAGTTCAACACCATTAGATCTTCAGGGGACGTGCTGATCCAGAACAAATGCAAAGGAGGGGCTATTAAATCAGGGTCTGACGTGAGAATACAGGAAGGTTCAACAATAAAGTCCGTGGTAGCTGAAGGGAACCTGATTGTCGATGGAGACTCCAAAATTGATAGTGTCTCCGCCAAGAAAGTTGTGGCATCGAAAGACGCAAAACCGGAAACACCAACTGGAACTGGATCCGAATCTGAACCTGGGTCTGATAAAAGATATTACTATCGTAGAGAGCTGGCACCACTAAAGTGATCTAATGGATATTTAGCCCTGGACTTTCTAGTCAATCAGCTTAGTTTTTGGGCAGATCAGCTCAGCTTTTAACGCTTAAGGACTACCCATTCTTTTTCCAGTACATCTATTGCTTTCTCGATATCATCTACTCTAAGGATGATGGTAGCTGTACCTTCTCCGGAAATGAAAGCGTAGACGTATTCCACGTTAATGTTCTTTTCTCCTAGAGTGTTGGCTATCTTGTACAGCTCACCCGGTGTGTGCTCTACTTCTACTCCAATTACGTCTGTAAGAGTTACCGTAAAACCGTCGTTCTTCAGAGCTTTATAGGCATCCTCTGTTTTGTCCACTACCATCCTTATTATTCCGAAATCTCCCGCCTCAGCGATGGTAAAAGCGCGGATGTTTATTTCTTCTTGATAGAGCTTTTCCGTAACGGCTGCCAGTCTTCCGGGTTTGTTCTCCACAAATACTGAAACCTGTTTTATAATTTTATCATTCATATAAACACCTCAATTCCGTATCCTCTTACACTTTTCTGTTATCAATAACTCTCTTTGCTTTTCCTTCAAATCTCTGGAGTGTTCCGGGATTTGCTACCTCCACTTTTGAGGTGACGTTGAGAGAGCTCTTCAGAGTGTTGGCTATCTTCCTTTCCAGGTTGAGGATGTCGTTGACCTTACCGGTAAACGCTTCTTCCTTCACTTCTACCTGTATGGTCATAACATCCAGACCGTTCTCTTCTCTATCCAGAGTGATCATATAATGCTCGCCAACTTCGGGGACCTGCATTAAAGCATGCTCTATTTGGCTGGGGAATACGTTCACTCCTCTCACGATGAGCATGTCATCCGCTCTTCCCAGTATTCTCATCAGGCGGGGATGAGTCCTTCCGCAGGGACACTTCTCCTCTTCCAGTATGGTCACATCTCCCGTTCTCCACCTTATGAGGGGCATGGCCTCCTTGCTTATTGTAGTGACCACCAGCTCTCCTTTCTCTCCCTCACCGACCGGCTCACCTTCATTATCAACAACCTCTGCAATGAAGTGGTCCCCCCAGATGTGAATTCCATTCTTCTCTGTGCACTCGGTGAAGAGAGGACCGCTCAATTCTGAGGTCCCGTAGACGTCAAAGGCGTCTATTCCTGTCTTATCCTCTATCCTCTTCCTTGTTTCCTCACTCCACGGCTCGGCACCAAAAATACCTCTCTTGAGGACAGTATCTTCCTGGATGCCGTTTCCAACACTCTTTGCGTATTCGGCAAGGTAAAGCATATAAGATGGTGTGCAGGCAAACACTGTTGACCTCAAATCCTTCATGAGCTCGAGCTGTCTCTGAGTGTTTCCCGCTGAAGTGGGTATGACCGTAGCACCCAGTTTTTCGCCGGCGTAGTGGAATCCCAGGCCTCCGGTGAACAGCCCGTAACCATAAGAAATTTGGATTATATCTTCTCTCTCTACACCGCAGGCAGAAAGGCTCCTGCACAGGCTCTCCACCCAAACCCGTATATCGTTATCTGTATAACCGACCACAGTAGGCTTACCCGTAGTACCACTGGAAGCATGAAATCTCACGATCTGCGAAACGGGTGTGGCGAACATGCCGAAAGGATAATTATCTCTTAGATCTAGCTTGATGGTAAAAGGCAGCTTCCTCAAATCGTTCAAACTCTTAATGTCATGAGGGCTAATGCCTTCTTCCTTGAACTTCCTCCTGTAAAAAGGTGAATAGTCATAAGCTACTGTAACAAGGCTTTTCAGCTTTCTCTCCTGTATATTCTTCAAATCCTCAACAGGAGTCTTTTCCGCACCTGGATTCCAGAACATAACAATCCCTCAAATCAGTTCTCAAATTTAATTCAACTTTGAACTAACTTTTCACTTCTCCTCTCATATCGAGGACTCTCTTCGACTTCAATTTAAACCTCTCTAAAGTCCCTTTCTCCACCAGATCAACGTACGTCCTTATCCCCAGCTCTTTCATAAGTTCTTTTTGGATTTTACTCTGAATGTGTTTGAAGTCTTCCAGCTCGCCGCTGAACAATTCGTCTTTCATTTCCACTCTCACCTTCATTTCGTCCAGTGTGCCATCCCTGGTCACTACTACCTGGTAGGAGTCTCCTGCTTCAGGCACCTGCATGAGTATGTGCTCTATCTGAGAGGGGAAAACGTTTATTCCTCTGACAATAATCATATCATCAGCTCTACCCAGAATGCGATGCATCTTGGGATGGGTTCTCCCACAGGGGCAATCTCCATCCATTATGTACGTGAGATCCCCTGTCCTGTATCTGAGGAGGGGCATCGCTTCTTTGGTTATGGGAGTGAGTACCAGTTCGCCCGTTTCTCCTTCACTAACGGGCTCACCCTGTTCATCCACAATCTCGATAAAGTAGTGGTCTGCCCAGATATGCAGTCCATCTTGCTCCTGGCACTCAAAAGCAACACCTGGCCCATTCATTTCGCTCAAACCATAAGAGTCATACGCTTTGAGATTAAAGGCTTCCTCAAGTCTTTTTCTCATGCTGTCGCTCCACGGCTCAGCTCCAAAACAACCGATGTTTATTCCCAGCTCCTCAGGTTTAATACCCTTGCCTTCTGCCACCTCCTTGATGTGGAGAGCGTAGCTGGGGGTGGCATGGACAGCAGTTGTCCCGAAGTCCCTAATGAACTGGATCTGCCTTTCCGTATTGCCCGTTGCAGAGGGCACTACCATAGCTCCGATTAACTCTGCACCGTAGTGAATCCCTAGACCGCCAGTGAAAAGAGCATAAGAAACCATATTCTGGAATACATCCCTTGACCTGACGCCTACCATATAGAGGCATCTGGCTACCATGTTTACCCAGTTATCAAGATCCTTTCTAGTATAACCAACAACTTTGGGCTTGCCTGAAGTGCCGCTAGAAGTGTGTACTCTGACCAGCTCCTCAGGAGAAACGGCGAACAACCCAAAAGGATAATTTTCCCTTAAGTCCTCCTTAGTGGTAAAGGGGAGCTTGGTGACGTCCTCCCTCTTTCTTATATCATCAGGATGTACTCCACATTCCTTGAGCTTCTGTCTATAGAAAGGGATATTTTGGTAAGCGTGTCTTACCGTACTCTTCAATCGCTTGAGCTGAAGTTCCTCTATCTCTTCTCTGGGCATTATTTCTTCTTTCTGCCAGTATTCCTGCGAATAGACCATATCGCTTCCCCGTGCAACATTGTAACATACAATCAAGAATACGTGAATATATAAGAGTTTTCCAAATAGAAGAAGTTTTGAGTGCTATTACCAGATGACCATAAACATCCTACCAAATAAATACACTCGAGAATATGTTAGGGAGGTGTTGAGCGAAGCGAAACACCTCAGTTTGATGGTCCAGCTTTCTGAAGCTGGTGTTCGACCTG
>JBKHKH010000149.1:0-4264 GCA_046537735.1 Archaeoglobaceae archaeon
CCATCTTAATTGCAGTGAGGAAGAGATGGAGGCTAATGAATAATACTACGAAGAATTGAACGCAGGGCCGATACTCAAAGAGGGAGCTAAGTTTACTATTGAACCTATAAGAGAATAAAGACTTGATAAGATTTGAAGCGACAGGAGTGGGGCTGTAAGTCTAGTTGATGGTTTGAACAGGATACAGATAAATCAAGAATCAGCTTTAGTTAACCTTCTTTCCATTATACTTTGGTCAGTTTTGCGACTTTGTTTTTATGTAGGAATGATCTCATTAGAGATTAAATTGTCGAGATCACCCTCGTATTCCTCACCAGATTTTATATCAAGTATCTTACTTTGAGAATAAACTCTATACCTTCTATCTCCAATAGACATGTAAAAATAACCAGTAGTAGGTTCAATAAGAAGTAGAGAACCTTCACTTTCAGGTAATTCAAATGATATTTTTCCCCCTTTTGGAACCATCTTAATCTGTGGAAATTCTGATTTAATTCTATTTATTAGATGATCACGTGCTTTCATACTGTCTTTATTTTTAACATGGCTTAAATTCTGGTTCAACTTACGATTTTCATCATATTTATCTTTTCCAGGCCTAATAAAATCTTCATACAATTTCTCTGGCCTTTGAAACATCTGTTTAAGGTGATTTATACCATTCATCCGCTCTTTAAAATTCCCTGGAGATCTTTGCTTTGTATGTGATATCCCTCCAAGTTGGATTTCTTCTGGTTTCAGTTCTTCATATACGTTCACTTTACCATCATCAGTTATTTGTAGTCTTAGTACCCCAACACCATCATTTTTACACATTTTAAATATCTCAAAAGGTATTTTATCCGTAGGATATGCGATATAGAAGCTTACCCAATGGAAACCAGTGCTCCACTCTTTAGAAGGATCTCCTTCTTTAACCCATTTTTTTGTTCTAACAACTTTTCCAATGAGTTCATTTACCCCATGTTCATCACTCTTTACTTCTACAACGTAACCATGAAAATCAATAACTGGTACTGATTGATCTGTTTTAACCTCATACCTTATTGCAAGGATATCTGGCCTAACATTACCGACTTTAACATCTTTCAAGTAACCTTGGGAGTATTCATCTTGTTGGCAACCTTTGTTTTTAATAAGCCATTTACCGATGGGGTCATAGAGCTCTTCTTCTATCATGGGTACCCCCCCAGTTCTTCGTCTATTGTATATCTTATTTAGCTTTTTTTAAAATCCCTCAACGTATCTTTTGGTGGTATCTCTGCTTACTCCTAGTATTCTACCTATGTCAGCGTATGATACACCTTTATCCTTATGTTCTAATGCTTTCTTCCTTTGCTCCTTTGATAATTTATATGGTCTTCCCCAATGTTCCTCTTTATACTTTATGGCTCTACAATTACTACAGCATTTCCAACTTCCAGAACCTGCACTCCCTTACCGCCCAGCCTTTTCTCTGTGACTGGATGGAACCACTCGCTCTTGATCTCGATGTCCTCTCCGGAAATATTCACCATCAGGCCCTCGCCCCTAGAGACTTTCTCCTTTTCCTCTTCTTTCAGCTCGCTCACTTTCTGGATCACTTCTTTGGACTTATCCCTTAGCTCAGGACCCAGTTTGCCGTAATTGGGTTTCAGGTCGGTCACCACAGTCTTTATCTGCGGTACCTCCTCCAGAGTTTCTACCTGGGCGTTTAGGGCCCCGGAGATATCCCTGACATCTATGTGGTTAGGTGAGTAGATCTTAACCGATTGCAGGGGTGCGTTGAGCGCCATACCCATATCATGCTTCATCCTCCTGACCTCGGACACTATGTTCTTCATGGCCTCTCCTTCCTGCTCTGCATCCTCATCGACCTCTCCCTTCTGCGGGAACTTCTGGAGGTGCACGCTACCTTCTTCCAGAAGGTTGGTCCAGCACTCTTCGCACAGAAAAGGCGTGATGGGAGCCAGCAATCTGGAAATGCAGTTCATGACGGTGTAGAGAGTGTATTTGCCGGCCCTCTCCTCATCTTCACTTCCATTGTACAGTCTGTCCTTTACCATCTCGATCTAGTTGTCCGCATACTCATACCAGGTAAAACCTCTAATGGCCTTGAGAGCCTCCCCAAATCTGTAGTTGTACATGTTGTCATCCACTTCTTCAACCAGCCGGTTCAGTTTGGACAGTATCCACTTATCTGCTGGTCTGAGGTATTGAAGGTCGTTCTCCGTGGGTTTGTAATCCTTGATGTGGGTCATGGTGAACCGAAGAAGGCTCCACAGCTTCTGCTGGAACCTTGAGGCTGCAGTCACTTCATTCCAGCTGAAGGGTACATCGCTACCCAGAACACCGGAAGCAGCCCACTGCCTCATGGTATCCGCACCGTAGTTAACCACCACGTCATCGGGAGAGATTATATTGCCCAGGCTCTTGCTCATCTTTCTTCCATCTTCACCTAGCACCATACCATTAACGATTATCTCATACCACGGTATCTGGCCGGTGAGAGCAAGGGAGCGAAGGATGGTGTAAAAAGCCCATGTCCTGATTATGTCATGGCCCTGAGGTCTCAGGTGGACTGGATACTCCTTTTGCTCTTCAGGCCAGCCAGTTATCACCAGGGGGGTTATGGAGGAATCCACCCAGGTGTCCAGGACATCCGGTTCACCCTCGAATTCAGTGCTCCCGCACTCGCAGGGCTCCTGAGGATTCGATTGAGTGGGGTCCACGGGAAGCCACTCCTCTTTGGCGATCTTGATCTCCCCGCACTTCTTGCAGTACCAGGCAGGGATGGGGGTGGCGAAGACCCGCTGTCTGCTCACCACCCAGTCCCACTCCATCTCTTTCACCCAGCTCTCCAGCCGGTAATACATATGGTCCGGTATCCACCTGATCTGGCGGGCGGCATCCAGGATCTTCTCTCTATCCACTTTCACGAACCACTGCTCTTCAGCGATGATCTCCACAGGGGTTTTACATCTCCAGCAGACACCCACGTTGTGGTCTGCCATCTTCTGGTCCGCAACCCTCCCCTCGGACTTCAAGTCCTCAATTATCTGGTCTCTGGCCTCCTCTATCTTCAGGCCCCTGTATTTCCCTGCTTGAGGACCGAGTCTGCCGTTCCTGTCCAGAATAACTCTGAGGTCAAGCTTATGCTTCTTCCACCACTTGACATCCTGCTTATCACCGAAAGTACACACCATGACAATACCGGTACCGAACTCCGGATCGACTTCTTCGTCAGCAATAACATCAACATAATGACCGGTGGTGGGGACCAGAACCTTGTTACCCACCAGGTGAGAATAACGGTCATCATTAGGGTTGACTGCAATGGCCACACACGCTGGGATAAGTTCAGGTCTGGTAGTAGCGATGAGAACGTCCTTATCCTCCCCGAAGTTGATGTAGTTCAACCTGGTCTTAGCGGTCTTATACTCAATTTCTGCCAGGGCTATGGTGGTCTCACACCTTGGGCAATGGGTTACAGGATGATGCTGAACATAGATGAGGCCCTGATTATACATTCTCACAAAAGAGACCTGAGTCTTCTTGAAGTATTGGGGATACATGGTGGTGAACTCTTTATCCCAATCAATAGAGAAACCCAGCCTCCGCATGGTGTCCCTCATCTTCTTAATGTTCTCCTCAGTGAACTCCACACACAACTCCCTGAACTTCTCCCTCGATACATCGTTCTTGCTTATACCATGCTTCTCTTCCACCTTTACTTCAGTAGGCAATCCATGACAATCCCAGCCCTGAGGGAACATAACCTCATGTCCTTTCATCCTCTTGTAGCGGGCAATAAAATCAATATAACACCAGTTCAAGGCATTACCAATATGGAAAGAGCCTGTAGGGTAGGGTGGGGGGGTATCTATTATGTAGTAAGGTTTATCAGAGTTCCAGTCAAAGTAATAGATCTCATCCTTCCACTGATCCATCCACTTCTTCTCTACTTCACCAGCTCTGTACTCTTTAGCCATTCGCTCTTCGCCTTCGCTCATGATTACACCTCTGCTAGTCTGGGGTTTCACCACCTGAATAACTCACGAAATTGTGCAAAATATATGATTTTCTGATTCCCTATTTAATACCATAAGTTTCAAATATCCAAATACTTAAGATAAGGAGTGGAGTTTCAGGAATTCTCTGGCTCTGGAACGAGGCTGTTACAGATTTCTGTCAATAAGAGGATAAAGGGGCCCGTAGCTTAGCACGGATAGAGCAACCGGCTCATAACCGGTAGGTCCGGGGTTCAAATCCCCGCGGGCCCATT
>JBKHKH010000060.1:0-11052 GCA_046537735.1 Archaeoglobaceae archaeon
AGTAATTGTAACTGTATTCGCACCTGTACTTCATATCGCAATACTCACACTTATCCCAGTGAGAAACTTCCTCTCCTATGCCTATAACCAGGGTAGTAGATTTTCGGGGGCACATTATGTTGAATTCAGTTAATGTCACTCCCATTTCCTGAGCATTGACCAGCTCCAGGATCTTGGCCTGCTCATCCAGGGCGAAACCATCCTGCCCCGGGCATATACACCCACTTGCGGTCAAATCTTTTTCTTTCGCCTTCTTATTTGCTATTTCAAAACAGCGGTCTTCCAGCTCATAGATAGCAGCGTTCCCTATCTCATCAAGCAACATAGCGTTCAACAGGTTACCTTCACTCAAGAGCCGGTCAACCATTTGCTCCAAATAGGGCCCAATAGTACATGCAGCTACCATAAACTGTTGACAGTCCTTAAAAAGCATGGGAAGCAAATAACCCTCTATCCATACGCCGTCAACCAGTATTGCCTCTGATTTTACCTTATTTATATCCAGGATGTCATAAGCTATAGAAGGAGCAACTAAACCATTAAGATTTGAATAGAATTCTTTCAACCGTGCGCTAATATCTAAATTTTGCCCTACTTTAGGATTATCAAAATACCCCAAACGTTTCAGTATGTGCTCCTCCTGAGGCTTTAAATCCAAATTACTCAAGACAGGCATAAGTATTACCTGTGACTTTGATCCACTTGCCATAGAGTACGTTCAAGTGCTCTTTGAGGTAGCAGTTAGTTCCCCTTTCAGGTTCAGGAACCAATTTGAACTTGGGTGCTTCCTTACCCATAATTAATTATTTGTTTTCATTATTTAAATATTTTACCTTTATGTGTTGTCAAATGACAATCAGATTGACTTTGGGTTTTCATTCGTTGATCATTGGGAGTTAATGATTTCTGTGCATCCAGAATGGCCAGTAATTATCACTGTTTTCCCAGTGAATTTCGATTGTAATTATTTCAACCTGAAAATTAGCTGTAAGACCTGAATCTATTCACTTCGTTCCCATACAGTATTACTCTATCTGTTATTTCCCAAACTCCTGTTCGGACAAACACCAGAAACCCAGATCTTTCAGCTCTCTTAACAAAGTACTTAAAGTGGTAAGCTCTTCTACCTCCGGTGTGTTTTCTTATAAGCGAGTCCAGAGTATTGGATACAACTTTATCCTTGCCCTTTGACTTAAGTTCCCTGAGCTCCTCCAAAAATTTTCGATAGCTTACATCGGATGATCTTTTGTAACGTGATCTAGGGTTTAAATGAACAGGGGATTTTACGTTTTTAACCATCATACAAACTACTGTTCATCTTAAAAGATATATCTCTTTAGAGTGATCCGAAAGTGAATGATGAGTTCATAGATCATTCTATCTGGACACAAATCCATTCCCAGAGATGAAAAATCTCAGTTCTTCTTCCAGATCCTCTGTTACCCCTATACGTTGTGATTTACTGATCTCTAAATCCTCTAAATCCTCTTTTACTCCTTCCAGAATCCTTAGACCGTATTGATGTAGCAAGTCCACTCCATGATATTCTCCCGTGATACCCATGGCCTGAGTTAATTTCCCTGGTCCTGAAGTCAAGTTCTTGATCTCACTGATGCTTCTCCTCTTCTTCATTAAATCCACACCCTCAAGAGGTTCAAGAGCGCGGATCAGCACTGCACCTGGATTTCCTTTCTTTTCCGTAGTTACATTGAGCAACCAGTTGGCGTGGACCATATAGACCATTGCAAGCCCTGCCTTCTGCCACATTGGTTCGCTGATCCTCGTTCTCTTCTGCGCTCTGGAAGCAGGGTCTTCAGGACCAAAGTAGGCCTCGGTCTCTATGATCACCCCACTCGTTACTCCATCGATGGTTTTGTGGACCAACACCTTCCCCAGAAGCTGGCGAGCAACAGTTCTGGTATCACGCTGGAAAAAACCTCTGTCCAACATGATCGTTTCTCAGTGAGCCTATCATATTAATAATTTGTAATAGGTCAATCTGCTTCCTCTATAGCTCTCCAATTGATGCCGTTGATACGGCACTCGATTTTTGTTCAGCTTTTTAAAAGTAAAAAGGTTTAAATAATATGGCATAATTTAAAATGGTAGTTTTATGGGTAATTGAGGGGTTGAGATGAGCGTAAGCGTTAGTACAGGAAAAATGTTTGGATTTTTGGTAGCAGGCTACTTTTTAGCCCTGTTGGCTATTCCCGCAGCATTTATCGGTTACCTCGGTGTGGGCAGTATGTTAACCTATCTGACAGGCGCAGGCAACTTATCAGCAACAGCGCCATGGCAGGTACCCACAGCGACTATAGCTATCTTAGCAGTAGTATTTGCTGGTATTGTGGTAACCACATACGGAACAAAAAGAAAATAGTCAACACTATTTTTTTTATTGTAATATAAACTATAGATTAAGCAATAAAAAGGAACAAAGTGGTATCGTGTGGATCAAGGCTCCAGAACGCATTTCTGGTCCTTGACAATGCCCGAGGATGTTTAAGATCATCGATAGGTCCCCCAGCCAATAACCAGTTGTCCTTCGGGGTTAAGCCAGCCTTTCTCCCCCTCAGATGTTAAATAGATCCTGTCCCGGTATTCGTTTCCGGTCCAACCATATATCCACCAGCTGTTAGTTCCCTCGAATGTTATGCTAATGGTCAGGCTTACATCCGAATCCGACTCATAATATACGAATCCGGCACTCCTATACTTATAGCACTTCAACCTCTGCTCTTTCCCATGGGGAAACCAGCATTCGGCGGTGGTCAAATTGTATTTGGGGTGGAGAAGGGGTTCACTTCTCTGTGGGTCTGCAGTATTTATTTCTTTATTCGTGGTGATCGTTTGGGTGATCCTATTGAGTTGAATTGCTTGAACCTCATCTGCGGGTGCTTGAAGCTCTTCTCCCGGCTCTTCTCCCGGCTCCAGAGGTGAGGGTGTAGAGCGGTGAGTCTCGATTCTGTCTGCACTGATCTTGAGCATTCTACCGTGCTCGGTATCCACAATTGAGAGGTCCCAATCATCCGGTCCAGTTAAATCCTCCGGCACATCTCTTCCGTCAGAGGGGGTAGGGACGTGTAGTGTTACGTTATTTATGCTCGACCCTGTTTCCAGATCCACATTGACCCGGTATCTATACTCAGCAGTAAATGACTGCTCATAGAGACTATTGGTGTGATAAATCCATAAGGCACCCACTATGGCTACAATGACCACCAGTCCAATCACTATCTTCAGAGGTCTTCTCATTCTCATGCACCCACCTGTTTAATCGTCTTCAGTGCATAAACTTTAATGCCGGGAATTTAAAGTGTGTAGGTTGCAAGGGTTGCAAGCTTGTGGGTTGCAAAGTTGGGGTTATGCGAAAATCACTAAAACAATAAATAGGGCTTGTCAAATAGAATCTGCATGAATCTCCGTGATGCCATCTCTTCAGTGGATAAGGTAGAAGTTGAGCAGGAGCTAAAACATGATGAAGTTGTGGGTTTCGTAAATAAGAATGGGTATCAATCCACTCCCCTCCTCCTTAATGTTGAGGGTAAGAAACTGGCCATGAACTTCATTTCCTCCAGAGAGGTTCTATGCCACTATCTGGGATTAGAGAAGGAGCAATTAGCTCTATATCTCAGCAAAAAGTCGTACGACGGGGAAGTGAGTATCAAAGACCATAATCTGGAAAAACATTCTCCTGACCTTTCCCTATTGCCTGTGGTGAAGCACTTTGACAGGGATGGCGGAAAATACATTACCGCCGGCGTGTTAATCGCCAGGAACGGCAATGCGGATGCAGACACTCCAGAAGCATACAACGCATGCATTCACAGGCTGATGGTCATAGACGACAAAAAACTGGTTGCCAGATTGGTGGCACCGCGGCACACCTACCTTTTGTGGAAGAATTCGGTGGAGAAGGGTAAAGACCTCCCTATCGCCATAGCCATCGGTTTACACCCTCTGTTCTTGTTCGCAGCGTCCACCCGAGTTCCTGAAGGTAAAGAGTTGGGATACGCTTCATCCCTCATGAATGGGCTGAATGTGTTCAGGGTGGAGGATATGCTCGTTCCCGATTCTGAGATCGTTCTTACTGGAAGGATCACCCCGGAAATGGTTGACGAGGGACCTTTTGTGGACATAACCGAGACCTACGATACCGTCAGACAGCAGCCCCTCATCGAGATCGACAGCATGTACATGAAGAAGGAACCCATCTATTACTCCATCACACCTGGTCAGGGCGACCACCAGGTCCTCATGGGGATTCCCTATGAATCAGAAATATTCAGAAGCGTAAAAAAGGTTTGTGATGTGAGGAATGTGGTAATGAGCGAAGGAGGGAAGCATTACCTTCATGCTGTGGTCCAGATAAGGAAGAACAAAGAAGGTGAAGGAAAAAACGCTATCCTGGCTGCTTTTGCCGGCCATCAGAGCCTGAAACAGGTCACAGTGGTGGATGAGGACGTAAACATCTACAATAAGGTAGATGTGGAGTATGCTGTGGCCACCAGATTCCAGGCGGACAAGGACCTGACCATCATCCCCGGAGCAAGAGGAAGCACCCTGGACCCCTCATCTGACCAAGGTATTACCGCCAAATGGGGAATAGATGCCACCAAATACCTGGACAGGAAAGAAGACTTTGAAAGGGTCCTTTGATTGATTAGCAAGGTGCGCCATGTATCTAACCCGGGAAGAAGAGAAGCTGTTGGAAAGCAACAATGACACCATAGCCAAGTCAATGGAGATACTGGTGGCTCTGGGAGAGATCTATGGAGCTGAAGAGCTGATCGATATTAACTCTGCCCATGTATCCGGGATCTCCTATCAGAACATAGGTGATGCCGGGTTGGAGTGGCTGGAGGGTCTGGATTCCGAGTTCAAGGTCAAGACCACCATCAATCCGGCAGGCATGGACTTCCTCAGATGGGAGGAGATGGGCATAGACAGGAAGTTCTGCGAGAAACAGAAGAGGATAATAAGGGCTCTAGAGAGTATTGGTGCTCTAGCTGTCATGACCTGCACCCCCTATTATCTGGAGGAGGTCTCTTATGGTGAACATCTTGCCTGGGCGGAGAGCTCCGCTATAATCTATGCCAACTCCGTTATTGGGGCGAGGACCAATAGAGAGAGTGGGATAAGTGCCATAGCTTCAGGAATAATAGGCAAAACCCCCTACTACGGGCTGCACATCAAGGAGAAGAGGGCTCCCAACGTTCTGATAACACTGAATGACGATGTAGATCCTTCTGTAGCGGGTTACAGGATAGGAAGCACGCTGAAGAACGAGATACCCTTACTGAGGGTCAATAGAGGGTTCACCAATGACGAGCTGAAGTTGCTGGGGGCAGCGATGGCCGCAACCGGCAACGCAGCCATCTACCATGTCGAGGGTCAGACCCCGGAGTGGGACGATTTCGAGACCCCACAGGAGAGATTAGAGCTCGATTCCAAGGACCTGAAGGAGGTGGAGGAGTTCAAATGCGATCCAGATCTGGTCGCTCTGGGCTGTCCTCACCTGTCGTTGGACGAGCTGCAGCGGGTCCTAAATGCGCTGGAGAAAGCAGGCAAAGTGAAGAGGGATTTATGGGTATTCACTTCCAGGGGGGTTGCGGAGCGGAATGCGGCGGTAGTGGACAGGATAGAGGGTTATGGTGCTAAAGTGTTCTCCGATACCTGTATGGTGGTTTCACCTGCCACAGAAAGATATAGATGTGTTATGGTCAATTCGGGTAAGGCTCTGACCTATCTCCCCAAATTGAGGAAAGTGAATGTGGTCTTCGGAAGTCTGGAAGAATGTGTTGACAGGGCGATAACATGAAGAGAATAAAGGGTCGGGTTATCTCCAAGGGTGAGGCTGAAGGAGAGATCATATTGAGCCGTAAAAACTTCTCTTTTCTGGGAGATGTGGATGTAAACACGGGAATTGTGGTGGCAGACGACAGCGACATTCAGGGCGAGTCCATTAGCGGTAAGATATTCGTATTTCCCTACGGGAGGGGGTCCACAGTGGGAAGCTACTCCTTGCTCTCCATGAAGAAGAACGGTGTTGCCCCCAAAGCCATAATCAACCTGGAGTGTGATGCAGTTATAGCAGTAGGAGCCATTATCTCCTCCATCCCCCTGGTGGATAAGCTGGAAGAGGACCCACTCAAGATCTTCAGGAGCGGTAATGGGGTGAGGGTAAGCGATGGCGATATACTATTCTAGCGTGCTCTCCCCTCAAATTATCTCATAGCTCAACATAAAACTTATTATTGATCATAAACTAAAATATTCTAGTGAGAATCGAAATTCTTGAAGATATACTTGATGATGAACTCAGTTATTCTCATCCCAAGAGTGCGGCTGTACTCATACCCATTATAAATTCCAGCTCTCCTCAGCTCTTAATGATCCAGAGAGCCTTAAATCTGAAGAGGAATGCAGGCGAGCTCGCTTTCCCCGGTGGATTTCAGGAGGGGAACGAGACGCCTAAAGAGACGGCACTTAGAGAGTTCAAGGAAGAGCTGGGGATCGATGGTCAAGAAGTCAAAGTTATCGGATATCTTCAACCCCAAGAGCTAGCCAAGTATAAAATATTCGTCTATCCTGTTGTGGGGCTATTGGGCTCCATAGAGAAAAAATTGGTCCCCGGTTATGAGGTCAGGAAAATCATTATCGGAAATTTTGCCAACATTTTTTCCACCAGAACATTCAGTAAAGACAACACTATTTTCGAGTTTTGTGGACATGCGGTAGAAGGTGTAACCAGTAAGATACTGGATGACCTCTACTTCCGCTTGAGAGGACACTACCAAAATAAAAGAGATCTAAAAATAGTTTAATAGTTTGAGTTAATCCACCTATTTCAACCATCTCATTGATAAGCAATAAATAGAAAATGAGGAATAACAAGAACATTTATTTAAATTGATGATATAGGTATAATAGAATGAAGCTTCTCACCATAGGCTGTGGCAACAGGGGTTCTCTGATAGCGGATTTAATGGCAAAAAAAGGAGTAAAGGTCAATAAAGCTCCGCTTTTCAAAAGTTATGCTATAGCTAACGAAATCGAGGCTCTCAAAACACTACGAGGTATAAGCAAAGAAAGGAGATTTCATGTAGGGGGGAATCTGAACCATAAAGACGTGGGAAGCATAATCAACACCATTTTCTCCAATTATGAGATTTATGAGGGTTTTTTAGTCCCTACCGGACTGGATGACGGATTCGGTTTCTCCATGAGCCTGGAGATATGTAAAAAGCTGAGGGGGATATGTGAGGAGCCCGTAATTACCCTGGGGTTATTACCTGATCTGGATGCGACCGATCTTCTGGAATTAAAGAAGAGAATACGAGAGCTAAGGAAAAAATCAGATGTTCTTCTCCTATTTGAGGATAATGAGAGCACTGAACCCATGCTCATCAACTCTTTAAACATAATTTCTATGGTGGGTGAAATCGATATAAAGAACAAGAGCACAGGAGAGGTAGTGGTCGATACCTCTGATGTGATAAACTCCATGAAGAAACAGGGTGTTTCAGTAATAGGAGTTGCAGAAAGAAAACTGCCTTTCTGGCCACTCAGAAAACTACTTTATAGAGATGAGTATGAGATCAGAGGTTTAAAGACCAGCAGAATGGTAGAAATGTGTGAAGAAGCCATTGAAAACCTGAGCAGTGATGTTGATATCCAAGACGCAAGTAGCGCTTTAATCGTTTTTTCTGGTGACCCCGAAGAGATCACCATGGATGGGATGTTCTCCTGTATGAGCATGCTGGATAACATCAACCCCAATTTTGAGATTCGATACGGTGACTATCCCATAAAAATGAGTCAGTTATATGTGGTGCTGCTTTTCTCCGGGATCAAAAAGCTTAAGTTCCTCAGTTAGATTTTCCTTGTTCTTCTACAATCATTATCACTAATATGCATCGTCGAAAGGTTTTTTTATGAATGCATATATTATCAATAAGAGGTTAAAGATTTCGGTGTGTGTATTTGAAGGTTGGTTTGGTGTGTATATCTAAAAAGCTGGATTGGCTACTCGATTCGATATGAAGACAGCAGTATTGTTTGTATTACTTCTATCCCTGATGATAGCTGGCTGTGTGGAGGAAACTGGAAAGCCCAATCAAACTAGTTCACCCAATGTAACACAGACCGCTCTCACCCCCACACCCCAAATCACCGTCTCTACTGCTACCCCTAATGCTACCTCTACCCCCAATGCTCCGGTTAGCACTACAGAGGTGGAGATAATCACAACTTCTCAACCAGAGATTTCTGGCTGGCCTCCCGCGGATGGAGCAAAGTCCGATACAGTTCCTTCTTCTAACACAAATACTAAACTGGCTTCGGGTGAAAAACATGACGTAATCGTTATGGAAGTTCTTGAGGGCGATATGATTACAGTTATGTTCCCAGAAGGTGGAATTGAGACCGTCAAATTACTGGGAATAGATGTTCCCAAGACAGAGCCAACCAATAACAGGCCACACGTCCCCAAAAGTATTACAGACTTGAGATGCCTGGCAGATATTGGACGGGATGCCAAGCAATTTGTAAATTTCATGCTAGTGGGAGAAAACTGTTCAATTGAATTGGACCAGACCGCTGGACTGAGGGAAAATGGCATGCTTCTTGGTTATGTCTACAGAGATGGGGACTTCAATAAAAGGCTGCTGGAAGAAGGCTATGCTATGGTCTCCGATATCAACCACTCCAAAAGACAGGAGTACCTGCAAATACAGAATGAGCAGTCCGAGAAGCAAACAGGTCTGTGGGCTTGCGTGTGTGATGAGGAATTAGAGCTGGCGCCTCTCACAGTAGGTTTCTATAGAATCCAAAATGATGCCATGAATTATGATGTGAATAACTTGAACGATGAATACGTAGTCCTGAAGAACTACGGGAACAGCTCAGTCAATCTGTTGAACTGGAGCTTGAGAAACGATAAAAATGAGTCCTATGCCCTACCTCCTATTTCAATGCCACCAGGAAGCACCATTACACTGCGCTCCGGTTCAGGAGTTAACGCGGGAAGTGATTATTATCTGGACTCTAGCTCACCAATATGGGGTAACCAACACGACTCGGCATATCTCTATAACTCTGAAGGTACGCTGGCGGATTACTGCCGGTGGTAAATGTCTTTAGATCATTTTGATCTTGGTTATAATCTCAGTTACATAACAAAAAGATCAGTTCAAGTAATAAGCTTAGCTCCGTTTTCCTCTACTATCATGGTGTGCTCAGCCTGGGAAACCAGACCCTTTCCGGCTTCGGAGAGAACAGGGTAGCCTCTAAGAATACCTTCGTTGACCAGTTTTCCCAGTATAACGGGTGAGGGTTTGTTCAGCCACCTTTTGGCAAAGGGCAATGTCTTGTATTCCTCAATTTCTTTCAACAGCTCTCTAGCCTTCTTCATTCTTACCTTCTTGGGGTTCACAAAGGAATATATTTCAGTCTCCCCTCTCTCTACCACCTTACCTGAACCGTCTGTAGCAAAAGGCTCTATGGCAATGATTGACCCTTCCTCCAGCTTTACTCCTCTATCCGTCTTGAAGTTGTAGATGGTGGGTTTGGTGTGGGTCAGGTAAGGCTGCAATCCATGACCTGTTAGATTGATCACGGGCTTGAACCCAAACTCCCTTATGGTCTCCTCGATGACAGCCCCTATATTCGCTGTATCGGCACCAGCATGGACGTTCTTTATTGCATTGTTCAGGGCTTCTCGAGAGGCTTTCACCAGATGGTCATTGTCTCCCAGATCTACTGTTGTAGCACTGTCAGCAATATAACCATCAATGTGAGAACCTATATCGATCTTAACCACATCACCTTCCTCAAAGACCCTGCTGTCACCTTTTTTGGGAGTGAAGTGAGCTGCATCACTGTTAATAGAAATATTGCAGGGGAAAGCAATTTTAGCCCCCAACTCCACTATCCTGCCCTCTGCAAACTCTGCGACTTCCAGAAGTTTTACACCCGGTTTAACCTTTTCCTTGGTTTCTTCTCTGACCTGAGCCAGGATCTTTCCTGCTTCTATGGTCTTCTCAAATACCTCCTGTTCGTTCACTTCTTCATCTTTCTCCATATCATTCATTTAGATCAACTCTATTGGGATATTTGGTGAGCACTTCACAGTCATTTTCTCTAACCACCACAGTATCTTCTACCCTGACACCGCCAATATCCTTGTAGTAGAGGCCGGGTTCAATGGTGGCTACCATACCACTTTCAAGGGTTTCCTCTCTAGTATAAATGCTGGGCTTTTCATGTACTTCCAGGCCAACACCATGTCCTGTAGAGTGGATAAAACCTTCTCTCGACTCACTCCTCAAGGTGTGATATCCTCTTTCCTCCAGAATGTCACAGACCCTG
The DNA here is from genome assembly GCA_046537735.1 of Archaeoglobaceae archaeon. GTDB lineage: Archaea > Halobacteriota > Archaeoglobi > Archaeoglobales > Archaeoglobaceae > JdFR-22. The sequence continues at coordinate 10,372 of JBKHKH010000060.1, forward strand.
TGGTGGACCTCATTTGCTTTGACACCATCTCTCACCATGGAGATTCCAGCTTCTTTAGCCTCGATCACGGCATCAAGCATATCTTCAATTTCTTCCTGCTTTTCCAGGACCACTGTTCTGGTAAAGTCGGAGAAATAACCGGTCTTCTTACTTTGAGGGAAAACATCGAAGATCACATGCTTTTCCACCTGTCCTTCACCAATGTTATGGGGCTGGGAGGTACTTTTTCCGGACGAAACTATGGTATTCTTTGCTATATATCCGCTGGAGTAAAGGTAGAGCTCTATTTCATTTCTGAGATCTTCGCAATCCCTATTTCCTTTATTCAGGAGTTCGATCAGTTGTTCAAGTCCACTTATTGCTGCCCGACTCGAATCTCTAATAAATTCTATTTCTTCCCTGTTTTTGATCGCTCTGGAAGTGGTAAAGGGATTATCCACAATACCCACATCTATTCCATTGTCCTTGAAGTAAAAGGAAAGAAATGAGGGAAAATCCGGAGGAACGAGCACCTTTTTTGTTTTGTGGCTTTCCAGGAACTGAAGGAAGGTGTGAGCGACAGCTTCCCTAGCAATATCAAATTTTTTGAGGTTTTGGGAGAAATTGAGATCATTGAGGGAATACACTTTTTTTACCCTCGCCTCTCGTATGGCTCTGTTCTTCTCCATCTCAGGAACTATT
>JBKHKH010000150.1:0-4230 GCA_046537735.1 Archaeoglobaceae archaeon
TTACCATAACCGTAGCCCTCTTGGTTATCCGGTCGACGAACCCCTCATAAGTCCCCCCACCATATTCGAATGAAACATTGTCTCCCAAACGTAAATTGTAGTTCTTGTGAGCTATTTCTGTCTGAGTGACTAACTGGTGGGTTACCTCGGTGTGACCGAAGATATTGCTGGCCAGGCGTTTAAAACGGGGTTTGGAACAGCTTGAAGTGCCAAATAACATGTACTCGATGACATGGACGATTTCATGCTCCAGGACACGCATCGTAACCTCCAGACGGTCCTTACAGATCACGCCGTTCACCCTGATCTCTCGCTTGATGTCATTAAACGTCTGGAAGACAAGAGTGGTGGATAAAGCTATCATGAAATCATTGTCCTTCAAGAGCTGTGTTTTCCCTGCTGCTCTGGTCATGCGTTTAGAAAGACGGAAACGCATATTATCCTTGTAATTGCTGGTGAAGAAGCCATCGAAGAATTTCTGGTCATACAACTCAAATAAAAGCCTCAGATCACATGCAGCGATCAAAGTGTAGTTGCCCTTACACAGATTATCTGACTGTGTGAGGACTCTACCATATATCTCCTGGAACTTCTCTTCGATCTCCTGGGACGTATATGTCAGGTCAAGGAATTCCTCCTTCCTCATTTCCATCGCTCACACCAAAACGAGATAAATGATTTATGGACTGGAGTAGGATTAAAACTTTCTGAAGAGGCTCGATTAGATAATGATCTTGAAGAGCAAATCAACAAATCTGCAAGGAGAGTTGAGAATTCCGTTGTTTGACGAATCACAGGTTGACGAATCACAGAAGACCAGGGAGACAGCTACATTCTTAGCGTCTCATATTTTAGTCCATAATCCGAAAAAACCCTGAAGTCTCTATCGCAGGTTAAGACAGGTTTATCGTGTGCGATGGCGGTTGCCGCTATCAATAGGTTCTTAGCCGGAGGAACAGTACCCTTCTTCTTTAGATCTCTGAATATCTCTCCGCCGATTCTGGCACTTCTCTCATCAAACTCTATTTTGGGTAGTTTTTCGATCATGAGCCCCTCTTTCTCTTTTAAGGTTCCACAGTAAAGTTCAAAGAGAGTGACAGCTGTGATCCCATAGTTAAGCTCTTTGTCACTTAGATTGCTCAATATTGTTTCATTTCCTCCAAATATCTCGATAACTATGCTTGTGTCAATGACTGCATCCATTCTTCTACCTCTTTAAGCTCCTCTTTAAGCTCCCCCATCTCTTCTTCATTCCTAGTCCCAAAACCGATCAAGAGGATATCGGAATTTCCCTCCTTTTTTATAAGGTCCCTGATAACTTCAGAAAAGCTCTTCTTACCCTTGACCTTCACCAGCTCGTTATAAACATCATCAGCAATGGTTATCGTTTTCCCCATATTTTTTTCGTGCATGCATGCATTAAATATAATTTTTAACCTATGTGATTTACTCCTCTGAACTCAACCTCAGTCATGGAATTGAATGCCTTATTGATCTCTATTGATCTCCATAAAATAACTATCAACAACAATTAAGTAATTCCAAAACAAGTTCAAGAGATGCCATTGGATTTACTGGGATCAATCAACCCGCCCTTCAGTTCATCCCCCATAGATGAGATAAGGGAAGCTTTTCAAAAAATAGGGCTGTCATCACAGGACGTCCTCCTGGAGTTGGGATGTGGAGAAGCTGACAACCTGATCCTTGCAGCTGAAGAGTTCGGCGCCAGGGGAATAGGGTATGAGTTCCTGGATAGTGTATATGACAGAGCAAAGAAGAATATAGAGGATCACAACTTGCAGGATTCAATTCTATTGAGGAAACAATCCCTTTACGAGATACAGGAAGAAGATCTGGAGAATTCTACCTTTGCATACCTCTACCTCTCCGACACTGCAAACCAAATACTGGAATCAGTTCTAAAACAGCACTCAATAAAGATCCTCACCAGAGTGTTCACCCTCCCGTCTGAAGGGAAAAAGCTTACAGAGCACATAAGGCTATATGACGACTTTAGTACCAGGTGTAAGCGACCAGAAATAGCTGGAGACCTGATAAAGATAATACCCTGAAAGAATCAGGAATAATACAGAATATCATAAGATTTCAATACCATATCATCCCAAAAAAGAATTTTTTTAAACTGTTTCAGGCTCAACAATTTTGAGATACCATGAAGATCGCCATTGTGGGAGCTGGAGTAGCAGGATCTTATCTGGCTTTCATGCTGTCCACAGAGCATACAGTAGACTTGTTTGAAAAGAAGACCCCGGAGAACTTGAGTAGAGACTGTGCATGGGGAACCAGCCTGCGGATGCTACAGAAATACGCCCCCCTCATAGGCCGTGAGCCTTCAGATTACCTGAGATTTGTGGGCAAAAATTTTGTGTCCAAGGGAATAATAAATAGGGATACGGTAACCTTTAACAAGCACCAGTTCTTTCAGGACCTCTTGAACTCCAGCAATGCATTGGTATATTACAAGCATAAGGTCACCACGGACGACCTGTTGGATTACGATCTGGTTATTGACGCCACAGGCTCTGCCCGCTCCCTACTTCCTCCACCTCAAAGCGGGTTAAAGGATAGGTGGGTCTGCCCCTGCTACCAGCTAGACGTTAGATCTGATGACCTCCCTGAAGGTTTCTATTTCGAGCCCAAGGGAGTTGGATATATGTGGGTTTTTCCTCAGGGTAATGGGGTATACAAGGTGGGGTGCGGGTCCTTTGACCTGAATCCCCGGAAAGAAGTGGAGAAGTATCTCTCCGGTATGAATTATGAGGTAGTGGGTAAAGTGGGAGCAGGAGTCAGACTCGTTCCGCCCTCAAGATCCAGACCATTTTATTCTTTAGAACACCCACCGGTCATAGGCGTGGGGGAAGCCATCGGGACGGTATCCATGGTAAGCGGAGAAGGTATTTACCCCAGTCTGATATGCGCCGACCATCTTCTCCAGTCCCTTAAAGAGAAGAATATTGAGCGGACAGCAAAAGTTTACGAATCAAGGGTCCTTGAGGAATTCAGGTGGATGGATTCCCAGTTCAAATTCATCTATTCTGTAAGATATGGTAATTATCTTTCTCAGTTGTGGAACCTGTTCCGTTTGGAGATCCCTGATTATTCATGTGGCACGGTATCCAAGATCAAGATGGTCATTTACAATAGACCGGTTTAATTGATCATCCATCGAATAAATTAAATGGTTTTGTATTTTAGGAATGAATTACTATCCAGGCTTAAATCCAAAAGTGGGGCTTTAAAATAATAATACAATCAATATAACTTTTAGAGTAGCCAGAAAATTTTTTATCTACAATACCTTGTTACCATCATGTTCATCACTCTGGACCAATTTTTTCCAGTGGCTGAAGACGATTATTGTGAAGACCATCTAGAAATTTTTGAGGAAGAGATCCATGCTTACCATCACCAGTTAAACGAAGAGCTTAAAAGGGTCTATAAGATTGCCCAGGAAGCCAGATCGAAGGGCCTGGACCCCTCACTGGATGTGGAGATCCCCGTGGCCAGGAATATGGCAGAAAGAGTTGAGAGGTTGCTGGGTGTTGAGGGCATGGCTCAAAAAATCCAGCAGCTGGAGAACGAGGGGATCAGCAGGGAAAAGATCTGCTTTGAGATCGCTGAAGGTATTGTTAGAGGAGAATTCGGTCAATTCGGTAAAAATGAGTCTGTGGACCTTGCTGTCAGGAGCTCGGTAGCCATTCTCACTGAAGGTGTAGTGGCAGCGCCTATCGAAGGAATTGCCAGCGTCAAAACTGATGAAAAAGGAAATTTCTTGAGAATATATTACGCAGGACCCATTAGAAGCGCTGGAGGGACTGCACAGGTTATCTCGGTGCTGGTAGGGGATTACGTCCGGAGGAGCCTGGGTTTGAAGAAATACAAACCCATCCAGAACGAAGTCCACAGATATGTGGAGGAGATACCCCTCTATAAGAAGGTGGCCAACCTCCAGTACCTGCCAGAAGATGAAGAGATTGAGCTTATCGTTTCCAACTGCCCAGTATGTATTGATGGAGAGCCAACAGAGGAGGCAGAAGTATCCGGCTACAGAAATATACCGGAAGTGGGGACCAATAGGGTTCGTGGGGGGATGGCCCTGGTCATCGCCGAAGGTATAGCCCTAAAAGCCCCCAAGCTAAAAAAACTGGTCGCAGACCTGGGTATAGATGGCTGGGAATGGCTCGACACCCTGATATCTAAAGGAGAAGA
>JBKHKH010000011.1:0-25541 GCA_046537735.1 Archaeoglobaceae archaeon
CGAAGTACTTGAAGATACAAAAATTGAGACGCATAGACCATGAGGGTAATTATACTGCTCATTTCACTTGCAGTTCTACTCAGTGGGTGTATGAGCGAGTTATCTCCTGAAACTGCTGAAAAAACGCCGATTTTAGAGCCGGGAACAGAAACAGACAATACAACCACATCGAATCACTCGGAGACTCCCGCAGAACCTGCGGAACAAACCACACCATCGAGATCCCCCACTCCTGAGCAGATACCAACACAAACAACTCCTGCATCACCTGCTACACCGCTGCCAGCTACTACAACCCCCACAGAAGAGACAATAACCAGACAATATAACTGGACCTACAATGGAAAGTGGTCGTGGGAGCTGTATCTGCCAAAAAAAGTGTATGAATACTATAAAGAGCTGCCCAGACTTCCCATCGATTATTTCTCGGTTTACGTAACAAATCCTCTCGATGATAAATATATTGAGTCTCTGGCAATGGAAATTGAAGATGCAGGCAGTAAAAATAACTTCAATGACTGGGAGACGGTCAATCTGGCTATTTCATTCGTTCAGAGCCTGAAGTACACCTCGGATAACGTTACTACCCCCTATGATGAATATCCCCGGTATCCTATCGAGACCCTGGTAGACAGGGGTGGAGATTGCGAAGATACCAGCATTCTAACTGCAGCTATTCTCGATGCCATGGGTTATGATGTGGTGTTGGTCCAGTTACCCGATCACATGGCTGTGGGGATACTGGGTGGAGAAGGTGTTCACGGCACTTATTTCCAGGACGGGGATAAAAAGTACTTCTATGTTGAGACTACGGGAGAAGGATGGGAAATCGGTGAACTCCCACCACAGTACAGCGGAATTGAAAATGCCACCATACACCACCTCAAGCCCATACCTGTCCTCTACATAGATGACTGGGAAACAGGAGTTAAAGAAGACCGGATCGAGCTAACGATAAAAGTGAGCAACATCGGTTCAGCAACAGCCCAAAATGCATACGTATACGCAGGATTTGACGCATGCAGAGGGAAGGTCTGGAACCCTGAAAAAACTGGTGAATTCGATTTGAGGGCCAACCAGTACTTAACGGCAACGATGTATTTGCGTCCTCCAGAAGACAAGTACACCCGACTGACAATACAGGTGATAGACAATGGCCATGCTATGGACCAGAGCTATTCCACCTGGTTCAACACTTGAGTAAAAATATATTGATCAAAGCAAGCCGAGGGGTTTATATAAACAGTTATGCTTAAATATAATGCAAACAAGTATTATTAAGGGTGGAGTATGTTGGATTTAGAGAATAAAATACTCTGGGAGGGTGGATCAAGTGCTGGTTATCTTTCTGGTGTCTGTACTGATTATACTGCTCTATTATGAATTACTGGCAGGAAAACTCTCCACTTACTTCACAAATAAAAAGAGAAACAGGATAAGCAAAGATAGGCTAGAAGCTATAGAAAAAGCCCACAGAATAGCTGACGATGCTATCAAAATGGGTATCCCCAAGGAGAAGATCAAACCCAAGAAGATAAGATACGGTAACTCCGCTATCGACGTGGAAGAAATCTATGAGGATCTACTGGAGGCTCATATCAAAGTTGTTTAACGATTTTTAGCTCAAAGTTTAAGAGAGAATGAGAAGCCCGGCAATTGTTAACGGTCTATTATGGCCTTCTTGGTTGATGGAAAATAATTATTAACTTGGCTTTCAACTTCGGTCATGCTCAGCCAATCGGAAGAGGAAAAAGCCAGAGAGATCTTGAATAAAATAAAGAATCCTGTGGATGTCACTATCATCAAAAATTCTCACGATTTTACTGCTAGCCTAGAGGGATTTGCTAAAAAGATCAGGGCATTGAACAATAAAATAAACATCAACACTACTTCCTTAGGGTCTTCATCGAGACCAGGAATAATAATAGGAGATAATATAGTTTACCACGCCCTTCCAACAGAGATGGAGCTGGAACCATTCCTGAACACTTTGACCAGGCTCTCAGAGGGTGATGCCGAGCTGGATGATGAAATCGCTCACAAGATCGAACACATTGAAGATCGAGTAGAGATCATTGTTTTTGTAATGCCTGTATGCCCTCACTGTGCTAAAGTAGTGGAGAGGGTCAACCAATTCGCCATCCAGAACAACAACATTCAGGTTTATGTGATCGATGTGGCTCAATTTCAGGAAATGGGTTCGGATTACAAAGTAACTTCCGCTCCTACTGTAGTAATAAATCAAAAAATAAAGCTGTTAAGCCCCTCAACAGAAGAGCTGCTGGAGTGGATAGAGAAGAGAGATGATGAACTCGAGTATTTTGGTAAATTGCTCCAGGAAGGGGAAATGGACGGACTTAAAGAAACAATTGCTGAAGATCTGGACAAGACCAAAATGCTGGTAGACCTATTAAAGAAAGAAGAGATAAACATCAGGATCGGTGCAGTAATCCTGATCACCAGTCTCATGGAAGATCATCCTGAAAAACTGGAAGCCGTAAAAACCCGGGTAAAAGAACTGCTGACAGAGAACAACACCAATATTGTCCAGGACGCAGCATTAGTTCTGGGGAGAATCGGAGACAGATCAGACATTGAAGAGCTAAAGGCGTTAATCAGCAGCGACGACGAGGAGATCAGAGATGCTGCTGAAGAAGCTATAGAAGAGATTAACTCTAAAGAAGGAACTTGAGGTAAGCCTTGAGACAAGCCATTGATTTGACCAGACTAAGTTTAACCAAACTTTAGGCACATTCGAAAGTAATAAATGGTAAAAAAGATAGTGGTTAAACAGAATGAAAAAATTATTACAAATTGTAGCAGAAGGAGAAAAAGATAACATTGAGTTTAAAGAATATCTTACTCCTTTTCACCTTCAGGGAGATAGGTTCCAGTCCTTGGCCTGCCAGATGAACCACAGGATCATAATGGGGAGAGGGAGAGCCATTTACGCTATTGGGGTTTCCGACTCCTGCCAGTTGAAAGGTATTGATCAGAACCAATTCAGTGAGACTATCAATGTCTTGAGGGGTATTGCTTCTGAAATTGGTGCGGGTATTGATTCTGTAGAACAGTATAACGTAGATGATGGCTTAGTAGGGATAGTGGAGATCTCCAAGAAAAAAGCCAAAGAACATGTACTGATAGGTACAGCCGGCCATGTAGACCACGGAAAGTCCACTCTAGTTGGTTGTCTTATAACCGGTATCCCTGATGACGGTGATGGAAGTGCCAGGATATACCTAGATGTTTTGAAGCACGAGATGGAGAGAGGTTTAAGCGCCGACTTGAGCTTTGCGGTTTTCGGGTTCAAGCAAGGGAACGCTATGAAACTTAAAAATCCCCTCAACAAGAACGAAAAGGCCTGGGTTGTGGAGAACGCTGACAAACTGGTCTCCTTTGTGGATACGGTAGGTCATGAGCCGTGGGTCAGAACTACCATGAGAGGGCTGCTGGGACAAAAAGTGGATTACGGCTTGCTAACCGTGGCCGCCAATGATGGGGTGACCAGAACCACTCGAGAGCACCTGGGCATCTTGCTCACCATGGACCTGCCAGTAATAATTGCAGTGACCAAGAAGGACATGGTCGATGATGAAAAAGTAAAGAAGGTCAACACCGAGATCACCAAGACCCTGAAGATGGTGGGTAGAATCCCTATTTTCCTGCGAGATTCCGCAGAGACAGAGAAGATAGCCAAGTTGATCGCTGAGAAAGATATTGTGGTGCCGGTCATTGAGACTTCTTCCATGACGCTGGAAAGATATAACATCCTGGAGGACTTGCTCTACAGGCTGCCCAAAAGAAGCATGGCAAAAGAAGATTTCCTGATGTATATCGACAGACTGTATAAAGTCACCGGTGTGGGAACAGTATTGAGCGGTTGCATAAAGTCCGGAGAAGTAAATGAAGGAGATGACGCTTACATAGGCCCATTCCATGATGGTAGTTTCAAAAAGGTCAAAGTGCTGAGCATTGAAATGCACTACTACAGAGTGAGCAAAGCAGAGGGCGGAGATATCGTGGGAGTAGCAGTAAAAGGTGTTAAATACGATGAGCTCAGAAGAGGGATGGTCCTGACCAGACAGGAAATAACTCCTGTTCAGGAATTCGATGCGGACCTGATAGTTTTCAGCCATCCTACTCGAATAAAGAGAGGTTACGAGCCCGTAATCCACATGGAAACCATATCAGAGACCGTGGTCTTTGATGATATGGATAGCGAATACATGAAAGCCGGTGATAGGGGAAGGGTAAGGATGAGGTTCAAATATAACCCCCACTGCATCTTCAAAGGACAGAAATTCATTTTCAGAGAAGGTAGAAGTAAGGGAATGGGTGAAGTAAGAGAACTATTCTGAATCTTTTTTGTTATTTCCCAGCAGGAATGAGAGACCAATGGCAACAGCACTGCTGGCTATGAATCCGGGGACCACTGAATAGAACGGAATGCTCATGATACTAACTGTCTTCTCGAATGTGGCGAAGGTTAGCATGGTCACCACGAATCCGGTTATCATGCACCATCTGGCAGCATGCTTGTTCATCCTTGGCCAGTAGATCCCACCCAGTATGGGCCACAGGAAGCAGTTGACCATTAATGACAGGGCTGCCCATATGAACCACGCCAGCAGTGGCTGAGGGTTTAAGGCTATTAGCAGTGAACCGAAACCGACCACAAGGATAGTGAGTCTGCTTATGGCTTTTATAGCTCTATCCGAGATGTCCTGTCTGTATATGTTCTTGACAATATCGTAGGAGACGTTGCTGGATGCGGTAAGGATCAATCTATCTGTAGTGGACATCACACCCGCCAGAATGGTGGGGAGCAACAAGATGAACACTCCATAAGGTAGGGCATATTCGGCCATAGTGGGGTAAGCCATATCCGACCATTCCACATCCATTCCTGCTGATTCCAGTGTAGGTATATCTATAGTCCCATCGGCCCATGCAAACCTTGCGGCCATACCTGCGATGGAAGTTAACAGGATTGCTAGGACCCCCAGAACATACATTACGATGGGTCCATATCGGGTGTATTTGAGTTCTTTGAACGTCAATACATTGTTGACCACGTGAGGAGCCACCATCAAGCCCAGGGGAACGGTTATACCGAAAAGGGCTATGTTATAGACCCAGCCAGCCAGCGGAACACCGGCAGGAGCAAAAGGCTGGTCCAGATGGTTGGCGAACATGAAGCTGGCATCCTTACCCAACTCTGTCTGAAGCATAGGTACGGCGGAAAGCCCTTCATTTAAAGCAGTGAAACCTCCCACAGAAGACACTATTACAGGAACAGTGATATAAACACCGATTATCATCAACAGGGATTGGAGAAAAGTTGTCCATGCGGTGGAGAACATTCCTCCGGCGAGCACATAGCTGATGACTATTACTGCTGCTATTGTGGCTCCCATCCAGTAGGGTATTCCCAGCACTACCTCACTGACCACACCTATAGCTGTATACTGGCCTATTAGATATACAAAGCATGTGATCGCCGAAATCAGTCCTGCAATAGCTCTCAATGTTTTGGGATCTCCGAATCTGTGGGCCAGATAATCCTGCATGGTCAATATGGTTATCTTCTTTCTCAATGGGTAGAGCTTGTAACCGATGAGGATGGTGCCGAAAGATACAGCGAATGGAGGGCCGATAACTCTCTCCCACATGTTGGCCCAGCCAGTGGTAAAGCCGAGACCCGCTACCCCGATAAGGGTCATCCCGCTGAACACTGAGCCTATCATCAGCAGACAGTATGTCCAGAAACCCAGTTGGCCTGAAGCTGAAATAAAGTCGGATATTGTCCTGGTCCTCCTTGCTCCAAAGTAAGCGATCACAGAGATGGCAAAAAGATAAGCAATGAAGACTGAGATCGCCAGCGAGTCCATCAACTATCCCTCCGTGTTATAGCCCATACCAGTAGAATGAAAAGTTGAATAACGAGTGCCAGGACCAAGCTGAACAAAGTTATGGGTTGCATACCAAGTATTTCGTTCATGCGTTGAGATGGGGCAAAGCATCCATATTTAAGATTTATTATTATAGGTCACGAACAAAGTATCAGGTCATCCAGAAATGCGTTCTGGAGCCGCGTGGCATCTTACGATACCACTTTGTTCCTTCTTACTGCTTAATCTATAGTTTATATTACAAGAACAAATCCCTCGCAGGCTAAACCCCCCCTGTGAAGTAACAGGCGACCCTTCAAAACCACACATCAACCAAAAACTTTCATAATAGCCGAAAACATTAATATATAGGGACACAAACTCTCGTTATGGTAATCGGTGTAACAATGGTTAACGTTTCGCCAGGAAACGAGAAGAAGATATACAATGAAGTAAAACAGAGAGAGAACATCCGGGATATATACCATGTTTTTGGAGAGTTCGACTTCGTGGTTATAATCGAGGCGGACAGCCTATCCGAGCTCAATATAACTGTAGATGAGATAAGGGACCTGGAAGGCATTACCAAGACCCAGACCGTGGTCGGGGCTGAAATTTAATGATCGCTGAGGAGCTGGCCAAAAAGCAGAGAGAGATAAGTATAGCCGAGTTCTTCGAGAAGAACAAACACGTATTGGGCTACTCCAATCCATCGAAAAGCCTTATAACCTGCGTGAAAGAGGCGGTAGAGAACAGTATAGACTCCTGCGAGGATGCCAACATATTGCCCGACATCTTCATCAAAATAGATAGAGATGACAGCTACTTTAAGGTAATCGTAGAGGATAACGGGCCCGGAATAGTGAAGGAGCAGATATCCAAAATATTCGGTAAGCTGCTCTACGGGTCACGATTTCACGCCATCAAGCAGAGCAGAGGACAGCAGGGAATAGGCATCTCGGGCTCCGTCCTATACTCTCAGCTGACCAGCGGAAACCCTGTAGTAATAACCTCAAAGACCTCTCCACAAGAGAAAGCCCAGCGGGTGGAGCTGTACATAAATACCAGGAACAATGAGCCGGAGATAGTTAAGGAGGAGTATATTGATTGGCCCCGGGCAAGGGGTACCAGAGTTGAGCTCACCGTTGCAGGGAGCTACATCAAGGAGAGGAAGCAGAGCGTTCTGGAATACCTCAAGGAGACCTCCGTGGTCAATCCTCATGCCAAAATAACGTTCATCGATCCTGATGGGGACATTCACGAGTTCAATCGAGTGTCCGAAGAGCTCCCCCAGCCCACAGAAGAAATCTCACCCCACCCCCACGGGATAGAGCTGGGGACTTTGAGAATGATGCTCCAGCAAACGGATGCCAGGGACCTCAAATCCTTTTTGAAGAACGAGTTCGTCAAGGTTGGTGATAAGACAGCACATGATGTCATAGATAAGGCGGGACTGGATAGGAAAGCAAGTCCCAGGAACCTCAGCAGAGAGGACATATCCAAATTGCTCAACTCATTCAAGAACACGGAGTTCCTCCCCCCTCCCACTCACTGTCTTTCTCCCATAGGGGAGGATTTCATTACCAAGAGCCTTATGGCAGAGTTCAGGGGAGAATGGGTACAGGCCGTCACCAGAAAGCCCAAAGTGTTCTCCGGTCACCCATTCCTGGTGGAAGCCGGTCTGATCTACGGTGGAGAAATAGGCAGCGAGAAGATGCGGCTTCTACGGCACGCCAACAAAATTCCCTTGTTGTATCAGCAGGGAGGATGTGCTATAACCAAGGCGGTGGAGAGCGTCAGCTGGAGGAATTACGGGCTTCACCAGTCCAAGGGAGAGCTGCCAGCATGTCCAGCGGTCCTGATGGTGCATGCAGCTTCTACCAACATACCATACACTTCGGAAGCGAAGGAGGCTATCTCGCACATTCCGGAGATCATTGATGAGATCAGGCTCGCCCTGCAAGAGCTGGGAAGGAAGCTTAAAGAGTATCTGGAGAAAAAAGATAGGCTAAAGAAAAAGAGGAAGAAAGAGGACGCCCTCAATACAGTTCTCCCCCTGCTCGCCAGACAGGTCTGCGAGGTTCTGGAGAAAGACCCCATCGATGTGGAGAGAGTGGTGGACAAAATAATGGGCAAAGTGCATGTAGAAAGAATTGTTTCGGAGAATGATGGTGATGGCTACCAGGAGGTTACAGTAGAGGTCTCCAACTTCACTCCCTCAAAAAAGGACCTGAAGGTTTACGAGATGTGCAACGGTGATGTGGACGCATCAGAGGCTAAAATAAGCCAGTCATCCTATAATACCCTGAAATGGGAGCTTTCCCTGGAACCTGAAACTTCTACCACCCTCCACTACAGGACCAAAGGGAAGATAGTCAACCGCAGGCCCCTGATAGAAGGCGTGGACGAGAACGAGCTGGGCGGCGGAATGATCAAGTCAGGTTGAAAAAGTTAAGGTGATACGATGAAGCTGGAAAGAGAGAGCATGCAGGCACTTATCAGCATTGCAGAAGAGGTTTACGACCAGATGAAGGGCGGGAGGATTCCGGAGCTGGAGATATCCACCAGGACAAAGCACAACATCGCGTTCAACGAGGCAAGTGAGGTGTGGACCTACGGGGACAAGAAGTCTATAAGGTCGGCTAAATCGGTTAAGGGTGCCTACCAGCTGTTGAGGACGGCTTATATCCTCGGATTTCTGAAGGAGCAGTTGAACCAGAACAAATCGTCGACACTCAGGGAGCTCTACTACATATCGGAGAACTGGGATAAAGGCAAATTCAGTGAACAGCAGGAGAGTGACCGCCTCATAGAGGACCTGGAAATATTAACTAATTACCAGAGGGAGCACTTCCATATCAGGCCCGAAGAAGATGGCGCCACCATTCTGGGTCCCCTGCAGATAAGGGAGGAGACCAAGAGAGGTGTGAGAGAGATACACTGCCAGGATGACGTGGGTGAAGCAGGCTATCAAATACCTGTCAATGTGGATAAGACGGAGTTCGTGGACCACGACGCCAAATTCGTTATCGCCATAGAGACCGGTGGTATGAGGGACAGACTGGTGGAGAACAACTTTGATCAGGATTACGATTCCCTCATCGTTCACCTCAAAGGACAGCCCGCCAGAAGTACACGAAGGTTGTTGAGGAGATTGAACAAAGAGCTGGACCTGCCGGTGGTGATATTTACGGATGGCGACCCCTGGAGCTACAGAATATTCGCCAGCATAGCCTACGGCTCCATCAAGTCCGCCCACCTCTCCGAATACATTGCTACCCCATCTGCCACCTTCATAGGGGTGATGCCCTCCGATATCGTTCACTATGACCTGCCATCAGATAAATTGACGGATAAGGATATACGGGCTCTGAACTCTATCCTGACGGATCCGAGGTTCGACAGCGAGTTCTGGAAAAAAGAAGTGAATATGCAGCTCGAACTGAACAAGAAGTCAGAGCAGCAGGCCCTCGCCAAGTATGGTCTGGATTACGTTACTGATACTTATCTGCCGGATAAGTTGAGTGAGTTGGGGATCATCTGATTTGATTATTCTTTATTGAGGCTCTATATCTATCCATGCATTGCGTTTTTCACTGTACTCCCATGATCTCTCTGGAGTTTCTACCCGGACATTTTTCATGACCACATTATATGTTCCAGGGCCCACCAGGTCTCCTCTACTATTTCGTTGATCCCACACATAGGAATACATAATCTCCTCCCCAGGCTCCAACTCAATTTCCTTATTTCCCGGAGAGAAATGGTGCACTACCTCTCCAAAGGATTCTTCTATTTCCAGTTCAGGGGGAAATGGACTAAAATTGAGTTTTTGAATCCCCTCATTTCTGAAAGTGAAACTGATGTGAACTTCTTTGCCGCTTGGAACGTAGTAACTAGAACCATCTATTTCCAGTGGAGGCGACCCAGGAGAGATGACGTGTTCGGGAGTTTGCTGAGAAGACTCCTTTTGAGTGGTATTTGTAATAGATTCTTTTGGTAGTGAATTATTATAATCTCCGTTGTGCGCGCAACCAATTGAAAGTAAGGCAACTAATATGACAACTACTATCTCTATTTTCAATATTCTCAATGTAATCCCTCCTACTCCTTATCAGATTTTTATTTAACTCTTCTTACAAGTTATCAAAAATAAAAATAAAATAATAGAAAATTACCAAGTTATCAGTCTACCCACGTATAATATGCATAAGCATCTCCTTCTATTGAATGAGACTCATATATTGGGCACGAACCCTGAGGTGCTTCCCACCATTCCGTATCCACTTGTTCATCCCACCATACTGAAAAATCTTGTACATGGAGTTTTGAGTTCTCGTGTTTCGCAATTCCTTCATCATCAGTATAAACCCCTGTATCTGACCATATTTCGTTCGCTTGATCTACATTATTTTCTTGATGCCCAAGGTGGCCACTTCTTACCCATTGGCCGTCAATCCAAATGTCATACGTATCCCCAAGCATCCACTTCATTTGAGACGAAAATTACATAGCTTGTTTTAGAGGATGAATCTGTAGTTCCGTGGAATTTCCACTGGCCTTCATCATTGTCATAAGTAAAGTAGTTTATATCTGTAGGATTTCCATCGACTAACCATCTGACGACGCCTGCTTCAGTCCAACAAGGTTCTCCAGCTACCTCTTTACCAGCGTGTGTGGTGATTACATGCTGTGTCGTCTCGTCTGGATCTAATAGCATCTCACTTGGTTTCATGTAATTACCTAATACCCCGATATACTTCGTTTTCAACTTCCATTACTTGGTTTGCTTGATCTGGAGACGGGACATGCGGAGGAGTTAGAGGGTTTAATTGTTTTATTTCCTCATCACTAGGACAGTTACCCACACATTTTCTCCAAGTTGCTCCTGTTTTCGGATTCCACCCAAATCCTTGATTATTCAGTTCTTTGGTAATCTCCTCTTTATTCTTTCCCTCACTCTTCATCCTCTTAATCAGTTTTTCTGCTGGGTTTTCAAAATTATTAAGCTCTTCTATATCTTTTTTACTAGGTAGTGACGTATTATCTTCAGGTTGTTCATTGTTCTCTAAGTTTGCTTTTGCTACTACACTTCCCACCATCACTAATACTAAAACCAGTGTTAAGATTAAGAACTTCTTTTTCGTTATCTCACCTCCTTTCATTTTAAGTCAGTATCCATTAATAACCTATATAACCACCGATTTCGTTCGCTAAACGGCGAACGTTTTCGTAAAGTTTAAAAATAAGCTGAGAGTCATCAGATTACGGATAATTATCAATATTCAATTAGAAAAGGTTATGTAGGCTGGAATGTTACTAATACTTACATATACTAGCATCTCATTTTCTGATACCTCGAAAACCACCTGACCATTAATTGTTTCTCCCGGTAACAGTATCTCGTAGGTCCCAGAATCAAGTGCTTTTTCTTCTGTTTTTCTCGATATGTATTCCTGTGAAGGTTTCCAGATATCATAAACTTTCCCTTCATCGGTGGCAAGTTCACCGGCATCAAGAAAAGGGATTCTTTGCTCTTCTTTCCAGTTGTTGTGGAGTCTGTAAGCAAGGATAACAAATTTCATACCCGGTTTGGCGGTAAATGTGTAATTGCTGCCTTCATAATGGTATGCAACTATATCACTTTGTCTCCACCCAATGGGTGTTAAGGAGACCTCACTGGTTCCCGCAATTTCAGATATGTTGTCTACGATCACTGCTGGTATGGTAAAGTTCTTCACTGTCGTCGTGTTATTGGAAACAACCTTAATTGCCCCTTTGACCTCAGTTCCCAGCTCTTTCTCCAGCCACATGGGAAAAGGTGGGTGGTAAAGGCGATACTTTTTCGTCCCTCCCGGTTCCAATGATACATTGATGTCACGTTCAAACCTACTTTTACCTAAGTGAATGGTAACTTCATCAACCTCAGCTTTTCTTCCCCCTTCATTACTGAAAGACAATTCAACATCCTCCATCCAGAAATGATCCACATCTCCACTTGCTTCATTTATGTGTACATATGCTTCAACAATTACTTTCTGAGGAAGCTCTAAGATGACCTTTTTTTGTTCATACTGCGCAATGTTAGTTTTTGCATACTCCAATGTTTTATCCTGTTCTAAAGGAGTTTCTTCAATGAACAGAAAAAATAGAGTAACAAATACTGTGAGTCCTGCTACCAGCAATATTATTTTCCATTTCATCCTTTAACCTCTATCCCAAACCTCATTCGGTCCAGTGAGGTATCTGGTGATACTGTGATATGGTCATCAGATTCTTCTTGATAGTGTTCCTCAAGAGAGACGCCATCCGAAGATGGCCATATCTCGCTTGTGCCATCTTTAAAGTATATCTCGATTTCATCTATCCAACCCCTTTCATATGTCCCAGTCCAAGTAGAATCATCATCGTTCAACTCAGTCATTGGATATGGTTTACCGGATAGATTTGTTACAGCCATTGATACTTCACCCAATTTGTTGAGATTGTCATCAAGAACACTCATTACCAATTCATTACCTTCGGAGGTTGATCGTCTTATCAATCTGAGATACATGTATTTATCGAAAGAGTATGTCCCGGATTTATCAGGGTTAAAACCTTCACCTACTGGATAATGCCCAATCTGCCACCACAAGGTTTTATCAGGATAAATTATTAAGAGCACAACTCCATTAGTATCATTGTCAACACCTTCGTGAATCATTGTAGGTGATATTCTACCTTCTGATAAGACAAAGGTGATATATAGGCACTTTATTTTGATTTGATACCCTACAATATCATCTAAAGTGTATTCTGGATTTGTATATGCCTCTTGCCAGTAATATTCTACCATACGATTTTTCACCTCCTTTCATTTTAGGCTAATATAGCCATTAATAACCTATATAACTACTGATTTCGTTCGCTAAAAGGCGAACGTTTTCGTAAAGTTTAAAAATAAGCTGAGAGCCAATCAGATTAGAGTTATTTATCAGTATTCAATTAGAAAAGGTTATGTAGTCAATTTCAAGATGATTAGTTGGGGTCTCTGCATTGAGCGATAGCAAAATTCAGCTGGACAGGGAAATAATGAGTGCATTATCCTCTGAAAGCAGGGTAGCCATCTTAAAAAGGATTAAGGACCGTCAAAAGACTGTGACAGAGCTGGCGAATGAACTGGATTTATCGAAATCTACGGTACATAAGCACGTCAATAAATTGAGTAATGCTGGACTGATAGAAAGGATTGAGAATGACAGCAAATGGGTTTATTACCGGCTAACCAAAAAAGGGAAACTGGTCCAGGCCGGCAAAGCAGAAGCCATTTTATTGCTATCAATGTCCTCTGTGGCATTCATCGGAGGTGTGATCGAGCTCTACCTCTATTTTGTTGGTATCAAATACCAGGCTCCAGGCACAGCTCATGATCCAGTCTACTTGATTCTGGGGCAGGTCTTGCTAATTGTAGGAATTGTTGCAGGATATCTTGGCTATAAGATTCTCAAAGAGAGACGGGGGTCAGCCAGGCTGGAGGAAGGAGAAGTCTCTTAACTTCTGTTATTCCCCCAGATAAGCTCTTTTAAGCTTTACGTGTTGTTCGCCAAAAAGCGAACGAATTCGCGGGTCTTAAATATTTTCAATTCTAACTTTACGTTGGCATGCCGTCTGGGGCCCCTCTGTAGGAGGTGGAAAATGAAGAGACAGAGTTTGGTATTTGTCTTGCTGCTCCTGGCATCTTGTATAGGAGCGGTGTCTGCAAGCCCAATAGCGGATAACTACGATTTCAACTATCCGGACATGAGTACGACGCCAACTGCGTCAGACGCAGCTGATTACCAGTCAAGCCTATATGATGGTAGCTCTTATACCGCATATGCAAGCACAAACTGTGGTGCTGGACTAGCGTATCAATGGATGGAATATGACGCCCTCTTTTTCTTTAATGGACATGGAATAAAAGATTCTTCAACCGAGAAAGGTGGCGGAGTGAGTTTCTATGATGGAAGCAGTTATAGCTGGATTGTAGCCAGCGGGAATCTAAATCCACCGTATTATCCTATCAGTAATTCCAATGACATCGATGACGTTCTGTTAGCGGTCTATTTGGCGTGCTATACAGCCTATACTCACCCATCTTATGGAAATCTTCTGGACGAATCTATAAACAAAGGTGTTGACTCAGTGATTGGTTTCGAGGATGCAATAACGAACTCAAAGGCTAACGACTGGTCTGATAAATTCTGGAGTTACACTTCTGAAGAAGGACAGACGATCTCCAATGCTGCGAACAATGCAGTAGATGATACTTACTGGACCTTTCCGTGGGGTTATGGTGGAGTTGATTCCATTGTATTGAAGGGCAGCACGTCAGAAACACTGCATCCGGCACGATATGGAGGTTAATGGAGGTGGAATAATGAAGAAAAAGTATGTGTTATTATCTATTCTTATGGTAGCTCTGGTGGCAATGGTGATGGTCGCTGCTACCGGGATTGATGGCCCCAGGGTGGACAGGGAGAAGGCAAAAGACATGGTCAGAGAGTATATAAATGATTCTGAGGCTGAAGTCGTGTATAAAAAGAGTGAGAGCCTTAATCATGGCGACTACCTTGTGATGGAAGTAGAAAACGACTGGTTCTACGTTAATTCCGATACAGGAATTATTGAGAGAGTGACATTCAATGATGCCAGACAGAACTCCTCAAAAGTATTGTTGAGCGAGAGGGAGGCGATGAAGCGAGCGGAAGGCTTCGTCAAGCAGAAATACGGTATTGGGGATATGGAGCTGGTGAGAAGCGATCTGCTCGATCACGGAAATGTGAAGAAGTATCTTTTTATCTGGGCAGAGAAAATCTCCGGGGTGGAAACGAATAGAATGGCAGTCTCCGTAAATCCAAATACAGGGCAGATAATTTCCTTCATGGGAATGTTCAGGGAGGCTAAGGTTCAGCTGCAGCCGGAGATCTCCAGAGAAAAAGCAATAGAGATAGCAAATAACCAGTTCAATGTCCAGAACCCTCAAACAAAGGCCAGGTTAAGCATTGAATACCCAGAAAAGGACGTGCAGAAACTGGTGTGGGTGATAGAGACTGAAAGCGAGGAAAGCCTGAACGGTGGTATGGCCGTTATCGATGCCGTATCAGGCGAGATTTTAATGGCAAGTCCTTATAAATGAGGACTCACCCCTCTTTTTTTAAGGTGGTAAGTTGAACAGAAAGCTTTACATAATTTTGATTACTCTGGCGATTTTGATTGGGGTGGATATAGCTCTGATCCTCTATATGCCAACCCCCACTGGACCACCACCAACCCCACCACAGCCTCACCCTCTAGAAGAGGTAAATGGGATAGGGGTTGGTGATATCGTAGTTGTGAATAGAAATGGTGGCTGGAAGCTCTCCTCAGTTCAGTACCCCGGAGGCGTATTGAGGGGAGAGAAACTCAATGAAAGCTACAATTACCACCCCAACATCACCATCGATCAAAATAACAATACGCTCTCCTTTGATATGGGAATTCTGGTAGAACATCTTAACCAGAGCGCAAAGAAGAACAGAGAACTGAGGATAGTTGAGTGGACTTATTCAAAACGTGTTGTACTTGATGAAAGTGAGGTAAAAAAGAGCGCTCAGCTCAATCTCAGCCCCGGCCTCAACACCCTCAGGTACACCACCAGCATCCCAGAATCGAATAACTGCACCACTAACAAGGTCATCGAACTGAAGATTCAAGTTCTGGCAGAGAAAGAAGACGGAAAAGTAGATTACATCTACGATCACACAAACTTAGGAACAATTGAGGCCCATAAATGCAATATAACTGAAAAGCACTAAAATATCACTGTCTTCTCTATCTTTCCTTTTGTCTTGGCCGGTAAATTATTTATGAGAAGTAAAACAAAGTTAAGACAAGTTGTAGCTTGGGA
This sequence comes from Archaeoglobaceae archaeon, assembly GCA_046537735.1. Taxonomy (GTDB): domain Archaea; phylum Halobacteriota; class Archaeoglobi; order Archaeoglobales; family Archaeoglobaceae; genus JdFR-22. Next base: position 15,805 of record JBKHKH010000011.1, read on the forward strand.
TGGTGTGTTGTATGTTCGATGGAGAAGAAGAGTAAGGAGCTGGGAGTTCCCGTGGATGTTTATAATAAGTTGGAGGAGGTCAGAACCGAATTCCCGGATGATGATATGATGTTCGAGCTTCACCTGCTCAGGGCTCTGGAAACTTATTCCAAAAAAGTGAAAAGCCTGATTTAATAACGATTTTATGACTAAATCCATTTACCTTGACACTTCAGTTGTTAGCGCATTATTTGATGATAGAACCCAGGAAAGAAAATGACGGAGGAGTTCTGGAGGGTTGCAGGATACGAATGGTTTGTCTCCACTCTGGTGAAAGAAGAAATATCTTGGGCAACAACTGAAGTTAGAAATAAAATGGAGGACGCCCTTAAGAACTTCAATGTCCTAACTCTTTCTGATGAATGTGAAAAACTTGCAGGCGAATACATTAAAAACAACATCTTTCCTGAGAGGTATAGGAGTGATGCGCTGCACGTGGCCATAGCTGTAGCCAATGATATGGACTACTTGGTAAGCTGGAACTTCAAGCATCTGGTTAAAGTGAAAACCAGAAGGATGGTCAACCTAACAAACGAGATGCTCGGATACGGACACATAGAAATCATCGCACCCCCCGAACTCGCTCTGTTTTTATCTCTCGATTCCGTCTTATCTTCCATCTGAATCATTTCCAAAGGACTTCTATGAGCCCTTTTTCGCTGGTAAATGGGTCGAGCTAAACCAATGGAGGTGAAAACTGAGTAAAGATAAAGAAAGGAATTCTACTGGCTATAAAATATTTAAGACCTTTTAGAGCTCTATCGGTAACCAGAAATGCGTTCTGGAGCCGCGTGGCATCTTACGATACCACTTTGTTCCTTTTTATTGCTTAATCTATAGTTTATATTACAGTAAAAAATTCCGGGATTTAGGCGAAATGTCTTTAATATGTAAGGCACTATTATTAGTGAGGTATTAAAAATGGCGAAATTACGTCTGCCTATAATCGTTGAAGTGGATGAGGATGGATACTACATAGTGAGTTGCCCAGTATTCAGGGGCTGTCATTCCTACGGCGAAACCGTAGATGAGGCACTGGAGAATATAAAGGAGGTAGTTGATATGTGCCTCGAAGAGACCGAGGAAGAAGAGCTCAATAAATTCGTAGGATTCAGAGAATTGGAAATAGCTTAAATGTCCAAACTTCCCGTAATTAAAGGCAAAGACCTCGTAAAGTTTTTGGAATCCATAGGTTTCAAGGTTATCAGGGCAAGAGGCTCTCACGTAAGATTGAGATCAGACGATGGCAGAGTAACCACAGTTCCTGTCCACGGAAATAAGGATATACCCAAAGGACTTCTCCGAAAAATAATCAGAGAGGACCTGGAAATAAGTTTAAAAGAATTCTTAGAACTATACTCAAGGTATAAAGGAAATAAAATGAAAGATAAATGAACGAAACTCCTCACCTCCTCACTAATAATGAGGGAAGGTACCAAGTTACGGTGGTCGTTCATGGACCCTGAAAGTGGTATTCTCTTCTTCTATATTATCGAACTGAATATCCAGGCCATGGCAGAGGAAGATGGTATAGTAGATTATATTTACGATCACACGAGGATGGGAAGGATATAATCAAGAAGGGAAAGAATCGAGCCAACCACCAGAGATATCTTTGCTTGAGATGTAACACCTATTTTGTTGAGACTTCAGAGCAATTGAGCTTCACTTAGAGAATGAAGACCTGGTCGAATTGGACATCTCACCTGATTATTCTGTTCTGGTTAATATGGAGCTCTCCCATGCCAAAGCTCAGAGTGCTTAGTGGGGAATAACCTAAAATTGTGTTAAGGTTTTGTAGGCTTCTCTTTTTTCCGGTCAAGTAGAATCTTAACGTCTTCAATACCTTCAACTACAGCGGACTCTCCTTCCTCAAGCTCAATCTTAGAGAGCTCTTCAGTATTTTTCAATTTTCCGGCTTTTTTAGCCATATACAAGGGATAATACTTCAATTACTATTACTATACATTTTCCATTAGATTACAACAGAACTTTTGCAGTTATACCACTATCCTCACTTATCGGCAAATTATTTATGAGAAGTTAACTGGGTGATAAATTAAGGTTTAATAGGTAGGGTGGAAATAAATGTTCGATGTGGAGAAGAGGAGCAAGGAGCTGGGAGTTCCTAAGGACTGCTCTCCAGAACTTCAATGTCTTAACTCTTTCTGATGAATGTGAAAAGCTTGCAGACGAATACATTAAAAACAACGTCTTTCCTGGGAGGTATAGGAGTGACGCACTGCACGTTGCCATAGCCGTAACCAATGATATTGATTACCTCATCAGCTGGAATTTTAAGCATCTGGTTAAAGTGAAAACCAGGAGAATGGTCAACTTAACAAATGAGATGCTCGGATACGGACACATAGAGATAATCGCACCACCCGAACTCTGAAGAAATTTTAATAAATTAAGTTGATAGTCGATAAAACCTGACCATAGAAATCAATCTTTAATCGCAAATCTTTTTTAATGTATTCTTGAACGTTTAGTTAGATGATAACTGTGGCCAACTACTGTGTTGGGTGCGCTTTCTGCATGCTGGTATGTCCGGAGGAAGCGGTTCAGGTTTTGGGGCGTCCAGAGTTCGACATGGAGAAATGCAATGAGTGCAAGAGATGTGTGAGGAATTGCCCTGTTGAGGCCATCAGGTTCGTGAAAGGATGAAGGTTGCGGTTATTGGGGCAGGATTGGGTGGTTTGACCTCAGCGGCTATTCTATCTCAAAAAGGTTATAAGGTAGACGTCTACGAGAGGCTCCCCTTCCCTGGCGGCAGGTTCACCAGCATAAACTACAAGGACTACCAGATCTCTACCGGAGCTCTTCACATGATCCCTCACGGTAAGCGTGGTCCATTAGCTCAACTGTTGAAGCAGGTGGGGGCTGAGGTGGAGATCGAGGACTCCGAACCAGATGGTGAGGCTCTATGGGAGGGTGAACGCTGCTCTCTGAGGAGAAAAGACTTCCCTCTCAGTTCAAAAATAAGGCTGGCTCAATGGACTTTGCTTTATAAGTTGCTCAGGCTGGATAGGCCGCTGGATAAGTTCGAAGATGGTCTTGACCCCTTCACCGCTAATTTTCTTCGCTCCTTCCTGGGCTGGTCCCTGAGCGTTACTTCCTCGGACCTCAAGTTCTCCAAATTCCTGTCCATTGGCCAGAAGCTCGAGAAATACAAGGGTCCGGGAGTGCCGGTAGGTGGGTGCAAGTCCGTTACCGACTCCCTAATCGACGTCATAAAAAGCAACGATGGGACTGTCTCCCTCAACAGAAAAGTGGAAGGAATAATATCAAAAGACTACACTGTCAAGGGATTGAAGGTCAGAGGTCAGGATAAACATTACGATCTCGTCCTGTCCAATCTGGGTCATGAAGCTACCGCCAAAATGCTGAATGACAGAGGGTACGAACAGCAGTTGTCTAACCTGGAGGCCAGCAGCGGCATCAAGTTCTCCATAAGCCTTGATGAGCCTTTTGTGGGCCACAATGGCATCCTGTTCACTCCCGAGCTGGAGAGGATCTCCGGTTTGAATGAGGTCACCAACACCGACCCCCACCTCGCCCCTGGTGGTAAGCATCTGTTGATGGCTCATCAGCCCGTGCTCACTTCCAACCTCAAATACGAGATATACTCCGGCTTAAATGAATTGAAAAACATACTCAAAAAATATAAATATGAAGTAATCGCAATTCAGAGTTACAGCAACGGATGGCCCGTCAATAGAGTTAAAGCGGGCAGTGATATCGGCAACAAGACCCCTTACAAAAATCTATACGTTGTGGGTGACGGTGCCAAGGGAGATGACATTGAGGTCGACGGTATCGCCATAGGTATTAGTAATCTTATGAGGGATCTGCTTTGAAGAATGATATAGTTCTGCAGGACGTGAAAAAGAGTTTTGGGTCGTTCAAAGCTCTTAACGGCATAAATCTGGAGATCGAGGACAACACCTCATTAGCCCTGCTGGGACCCAATGGCGCAGGCAAGACAACTCTTTTAAAGCTTATCAGCGGTATCACCAAGCCAACGTATGGAAAGATGTCCGTTTTCGGATACGAGCCCTGGAAGTTCTCCAAAGAGCTCAGAAAGAAGATGGGTATGGTGTCCCACAATCCGTTCCTTTATGGCGATCTTACCGCCAACGAGAACCTGACCTTCTACGGTAAAGTGTATGAAGTTAAAGACCTCAAGAACAGGATAGATGAAGTTCTCTCCAAGATGGGATTAAAGAGAAGAAAACACACTCTTGTCAAATCCTTCTCCAGAGGAATGAAACAGAGATTGTCCATTGCAAGAGCCCTGCTCAACAACCCCGAGCTATTGATACTGGATGAGCCTACTAGCGGACTGGATATCGTGGGGAGAAAAGAGCTGCTGGAATATCTTGAAGACTATAAGACCAACAGGACAGTACTTCTAGCCACACACGACCTGGAAGAGGCCCGTATCTGTGATATGGTAGCCATTATCATCAAAGGGGAAATCGTACACTTTTCAAAGATGGATGATCAGATCGAGAGCATCTATATGGACGTTGCCAGGGGCGGGGTGGTGGAGTGAGCTTTCTGGAAGTGGCCAAGAAGGATCTCAAGATCGAGTTCCGAACCAAAAATACTCTCAACCTCATGGTCCTTTTTGCTCTTATAACTTCCATAATGTTCAGTGTGGCCATCCCATTCGGCTTACCTGCAGATATTTCTCCCAGACTTCATGCCGCCTTATTATGGCTGGTCTTCCTCTTTGTGGGTATGCTTGGTTATGGCAGAGCCTTCTTGAGAGAAGTGGAGCTGGAGACCCTTGAGGGTCTCAAACTCTCCCCATTGACCCCCACAGATATTCTACTGGGAAAGATCGGATACAATCTGGTCATTATGCTGCTGATGGAGGCTATAGTCCTTCCCATCTTTATCGCTCTTTTCGATCTTCAGATCGCCAATCCTTTAATGGCCGTAGGAGCTGTGACACTGGGAAATATAGGATTTGTCATTGTTGCTTCTTCGCTTTCCATTCTGGTGTTGAACTCCAGAGCCAGGGAACTGCTACTGCCGGTGATAATGTTTCCTGTTATCTTCCCCATAATCTCTTCTACCATACATGCACTATCTTTATCCATAGAAGGGGCAAGTTTTGGAGATATACTGGATCCAGTTATCCTCATAGTCTCCTTCAGCATTATTATGTTCATAATAGCCTTACTAACTTCTGATTATTCCTTCTCGGAATGAAAAAGACCGGCTTAAGAAAAACCTGTCTCATGAAAGTGAAAGTAAAAATAAAAAAGAAAATAGAACTTAAAAATTCTTTCTCTTCCCTTTTTTGAACTTCTTGGTTTTGTTTCGCCCTTTATTGGGCATTTCATTAAGAAGTTCTTCAAATTCTTCGTCCGTTATGGGCTCAACGTTTACCACATCTTCAAAGTTTCTGGCCCTCTTCAATTCCATCTACCTTAATACTTTTTATCTTATTAATGGCAAAGGGGATATATATCCTTTCCCCTACATATATGATTGGATTTGCATGGTTGGAAGGGATAGAAAAAATATTTTAACCTAAACAAAACACTCACAACCCTAAAACATTCATGGTGACAAAATGATACCCGCTAATTACTCGCCCAAAGATGTTGAAAAAGAAGTGAAAAAATTCTGGAAGAATAACAATATCTACAAGAAGTCGAAAGGAGGTAACGAGAGATTCTTTTTCGTTGACGGGCCACCTTACCCCACTGGCAGGATCCATTTAGGTACCGCATGGAACAAGATAATCAAAGATGTTATATTGAGATACAAGAGGATGATGGGGTATGATGTCCTGGACACTCCCGGGTGGGATATGCATGGTCTGCCGGTGGAAGTCAAGGTAGAGAACGAGCTGGGTTTTAAGACCAAGACAGATATAGAGAAATACGGCATCGATACTTTTGTGGGAAAGTGCATGAGTTACGCTCTGGATAACATGCACACCATGACCGAGCAGTTCAAGGAGCTGGGAGTTTGGATGGATTGGGATAAACCCTACATGACCATAAAGCCGGAGTTCATCAACGCTGCCTGGTGGACCATCAAGAGAGCCCATGACCGAGATCTGCTGGAGCAGAAGAAGATGGTGGTCAACTGGTGCCCCCGATGTGAAACTGCTCTGGCAGATGCCGAGATCGAGTACTGGGACGAGGAAGACCCCTCCATTTACGTTAAGTTCCCTATAGATGAAGATACTTTCATCGTTATCTGGACCACCACCCCATGGACCATTCCGGGGAACATGGCGGTAGCTGTCCACCCCTCACTTGAATATGGAAAGTTTAAAGCCGTGAAGAATGATAAGGTGGAGTATTTGATACTGGCCAAGGAGCTTGCTGACTCTGCTCTGGGAAAAGGGGGCTATGATTCCTGGGAGCTGGTGGAGACCTATCTGGGAGAAGACCTGGTAGGGACCAAATACCAGCATCCGCTGAAGGAAGAAGTTCCCATCCAGCAGAAATTCCAGCATCAAGTATATATGGCCGATTTTGTCTCTGCAGAAAACACCGGCTGTGTTCACATAGCTCCCGGACATGGGCTGGAAGACTATGAGTTGGGAATGCAGGAAGATATAGAGGTCTTCAATCCCGTTGACGACAGGGGCGAATACACCAGTGAAGCGGGTAAATATGCGGGAGAGTTCGTGAGAAGGGCCAATGAAGCGATTATGGATGACCTTCAAAAAAAGGGTCTTTTAATGGTCAAGGAATCCATTGTCCATCGCTACGGCCACTGCTGGAGATGTAAAAACCCCATAATATACCGTGCCACCGAGCAATGGTTCCTCAAGGTCTCCGAAATTAAGGAGGACATGCTTTCGGAGATAGATAAGGTAAAGTGGGTTCCCGTGTGGGCGGGGATGTCACGGTTCAAGGACTGGGTATCCAATGCCAGAGACTGGTGTATCAGCAGGCAGAGGTACTGGGGTATCCCATTACCCATATGGAAGTGCCACAGCTGCGGCAACCTCAAGGTGATCGGTGATATAAATCAGCTGGACTGGAAGAACGATCTGGACCTGCACCGACCCAAGGTTGACTCAGTCACTTTTGAATGCGAGTGCGGGGGAGAGATGCGCAGAGTGGAGGACGTATTCGATGTGTGGTTCGACAGCGGAGTGGCTTCCTGGGGAACCCTCAAATACCCGCTGGAAGATGATGGAAGATTTAAAGAGTTATGGCCCGCTGACTTCATAACTGAAGGACATGACCAGACCAGAGGATGGTTCTACTCTCAACTGGGTGCGGGGGTGGTCGCTCACGGCAGAGCTCCCTACAAGACCGTGCTCACTCACGGGTTCACCCTGGACGATCAGGGAAGGAAGATGAGCAAGAGCATAGGGAATGTTGTCGACCCAGAAGAAGTGGCGGAGCAGGTGGGTGTGGACTGCTTCAGACTGTACTCGCTATCTTCCGCACTGTGGGAAGACCTCAGGTTCAACTGGGATGAAGTGAAGAACTACAACAGGATACTGAACATCTTCTGGAATACTATCCGCTTCTCTCACCTCTACATGAGCCTTGACCAGTTCAAGGAGACCGAGGTCAAGGAGTTCAATACTGAAGATAAGTGGATAATTTCCAGATTAGAGAGTTTCAACAGGCTGGCAGTAGAATCCCTGGACGAATACCAGCTGCATAGAATAGTGAGAGCTTTTCAGTACTTCATTGTGGAGGACTTCAGCAGATGGTATATCCAGCTGATCAGGAATAGAGTGTGGGAAGAACGGGATTCGCCCTCCAAAATAGCAGCTTACTCCACAATTCTCAAGGTTGTGGATAAGACCAGCAGGATAATGGGCCCCTATATACCCTACCTGACCGAATGGGTCCACCAGCACTTCACAAAAGAGTTCAAGGATTCGCAGGAGTCATTGTTCATGGAGAGCTACCCTCTACCTGCTGAGGAGCTGATAGATGAAGAGCTGGAAACCCATATGGCTTCCGTGAGGGGGATCTACGAATCCGCGAGCAATGCAAGGCAGAAGGCGAACATAAAGTTGAGATGGCCCCTCAGAAAACTGTACATTGAGAGCAGCGACCAGTCAGTTAAAGCTGCTGTCTCGGAGCTTTCAAGCTTGATCAAATCTCAGTGCAATGTAAAAGAGGTTGAAGTTGTTGACGAGTTCCCCAAAACGGTCAGCCTCAAGCCCAACTTCAAGGCCCTGGGTCCCCTATTGAAAGAGAAAGCCCAGGATTTCGCCTCCTACATCTCTTCACTCTCAGAAGAAGAAATCAAGGAAGTAGTGGAAAAGGGTACCATAGGATACGAAGGTCAGGAGTTCAATGTATCGGAAGTACTGTCTGTTGAGTATTCAGTTCCAGATGGTTACCAGATCGCCGATTTTTCCGGAGGCTTTGTCTATCTCTACACCGAAAGAGATGATGAGCTGATAAGAGAAGGATACGCAAGAGAGCTGGTGAGGAGGATCCAGGAAATGAGAAAGGAAATGGACTTGAACGTAGATGATTTCATCCATGTACGTGTGGACATATCCCCCCAACTCCTGGACAACTGGCTGAATTACATAAAAACAGAGACTAGAGCAGAAAAACTTGAATTTGGACCTCCACAGGACGGTTACACCAAGCAATGGGACATTGAAGGTAAAAAAGTGAATATCGGGCTTAATAAAATTTAATTGATGAGACTGGAAGACTGGCTGCCCATATACCATCAGATCGTGGACGATTTTGGGTTCTCTCCGGAAGAGGATGATAGAGCTGCCAGACTGCTGCATGAACTGGGTAAGAATAAGCTTCTTCACGTCTCGGTATTAAAACAGTTAATTGCGGGGAAGAGTGTTGCTATCATAGGCTACGTTATCCGCAAAGAAGAGCTGGAAACGATCAAGTCGAGGGGAGAGATAGCCATCACTGCTGGAAAAGCCCTTGTCAAAGTTAGAGAGATCGACCCTCAGTTCATCCCTGACGTCCACGTCACCGATATGGAGGAACCAGAGCTCCTGGAAGTAAAATACGATTCCCTACTGGTACTGCATGCTCACGGAGATAATACAGATAAGATAAAATCCATAGTGCCTGAGGTCCCCTCATTTGTAGGTACCACTCAGAGCATACCATTTGACAGGATCTACAACTTTGGAGGGTTTACCGATGGAGATAGGGCCGCTCTACTTGCTCAGGAGATGGGTGCAGCCAAAATAACCTTATATGGTTTCGATCTCCATAAAAACTCTGGCATCAAAGCCAAAAAATTGAGATGGGCTGGTAAAATCCTGAAGGATGCAGGGTTCCGCATTAAAAGAAAAAATACTTAAAAAGTTTTAATTGAACTCCCCCTATGAGGGTCTGGTTGGGTGATTTCGAGGAGGTTGAGGCCAAGGACTTATCAACTGTTCTTGAAGACATTGGAGTAAAAACAACCATTGAATCACCGTTGGTTGTAGATCTGGACTGGTATTACTATGCTGAAGATAATTTCAGTCAACTTAAGTCTAAATATACAGAATTCAAGGACGTTTTTGAGGAGTGGGAGCTGTACTTGAAAGTCATGAGATCCATTCTGGTCGACGGGATGGATATAAAAGATTTTGAAGAAAGTGTCATTCGAGAGGTATCTAGATACAGGGATCTGGGGAGATTAGAGAGAGATGAGGTTGTTGCTCTGTTCAGGAGTGTGCTCGATCTCAATAATATATCCTACAAAGATGGAAT
>JBKHKH010000151.1:0-4192 GCA_046537735.1 Archaeoglobaceae archaeon
ATTACGGGCCTCCATAACTAAAGAGGTAAAATGCTTGCATTTCATAACAGCGCTTGCACCGCAAGAGTTCCTGACAAAATGGTTCTCATTCCCGCAATATGGACAGAACACTACTTTTTCAGCGCTTGCTATAGGCTCTTCAGCCATCAAGACCCTTCTTCCAATTTTTATTACTGATTTTGTTTGAGCTGTGTCAGACACCGACAACCTCTCCACACCGGTTTTATATAATGAAGATTACTTCATCATTAATAAATTACTTTGATTTTGAGTTAGTTGTGATGATGATGTTAAACTCAAGTAGGCTATGTGTCCCTGATTGCTATTTTCGGAGCCTGCGGGCTACAAGGGTCATCCAGTTAACCCCACACATCTATCTTTTCTATTGGGTCAAAAATACCTACTACGTAACAGAATGTTGTAACACTTCTCAACTCCTTGAGCTCTTCCTCATTGAGCTCCTTTTCCGCCTCCACAAAAAAGATGTAGTCGCCCAGACCGGTCTTTGCGGGCCTGGATTCCAGCTTTCTCATGTTTATATCTCTTTTATGGAAAACTTCCAGCACGCTCTTTAGTGAGCCGGGTTTATCCTCAGCACCAAAGAAGAGTGAGGTTATATGGCCCCCTAACTTCTCCTCCCCCCGCTTTCTTATAACATAGAATCTGGTTATGTTCTGACCACCCATATCCTGAATTCTCTTCTTGAGGATATACAGGCGATGTAGTTTGGCGGCGTTCTCAGATACTATGGCTGTGGAATCGTTATCCAGCAATGATACGGCGTCTGAAGTGCTGCTGGTATATCTTATGTCCGCTTGAGGAAGGTAATTGTTGATGAAACCCATTGATTGTGCTATAGCCTGAGGATGGGAATACACCGCCTTGACCTCCTTCAGAGGTATGTTTCTATTGGCCACCAGGCAGTGGTTTATCTCCAGAGAAGTTTCTCCAAACACCTCTACATCACTGTTGAGCAGAGCATCTAAAACAGGCAACACGGTACCGTTGACCGAATTCTCAATAGGGACCAGTCCATAATCCACATTACCCTCTTCCACGCTCCTTATTATCTCGTCACTGGTGGAGGAGTACCTTAATGGTAATCGGGAACCCACCAGTTTGAGAGCAGCCTCTTCACTAAAGCTTCCCGCCGGGCCCAGAACGGATACTGTCTTGCATATACCCAGGATCTTGTACTCTTCTTCTTTGGTCAGCCTCATTACGTCTTCGAATATGTTCTGAACATATAAGGAGTTCAGATCTGTCCTGTTTAGTATATCCTTTATCTTCACCCCCTCCACGTCCAGGAGCTCTATGGGCTCATTCCTATCCTTTTTGTGCAAAGCGATCTTCTTTCCAGCGTCCGTCCTCTTCTCGATCAGCCTCAATAGCAGGGAGTCAATAGCCATAATGTACCCCCTGAGGAGGTCCATATCTTCAACATCCTCTGTGGCCTTGTAGGCATCCAGGATCAAAGTGCTGTCCTTGAATTCTGTGAAATGAGGTCTCAACTTATCAAAGATCTCCTTGAAATTTTCCTCGCTGTAAAAATTCTCTTCAAGTTCCTCCATTTTGTCCAGAAATTCTTTTCTCACCTCTTGAGCATTCTGCTGGATCAGATAGTACATTTTCCAATCCTGATTTAATATTCGGGAGGCAAGCTTATATAGTACAGAAAAGATGGGGGACGCGTATACCAGCTCGTCTCTACTGAACCTGTCATTCAAGAAATTGGCCATTCCCAGAAGGGTGAAATGAGCGATGCCCTGTATCTCCGCCATTTTTCTGTCGTGCTCATTCTGTGGAAGACGGCTTAGAACTGCTCCTGCCCTCTTAAATTCATCCAGTATGACCTCTTCCTCATTCCTGTTAGACTCTTTTACCACTATTATATTGGACAACCCTATTTCACTTCCCGGCCCGAACATGGGATGAACGCTGAGGTAATCCATTCCGCTTTTTTCCAGGTGGGATAGGACCTGCTCTTTTATTGATGCTATATCGACCAGCAATGGGCTGGTAGCGTATATTTTTATGGTCTCCAGGGTGTCCTCTATTTTATCCATGGGGATACACAGAAAGATGACATCGTAATTACCAATATCTTTCTTTTCAACTCTTCCTTTACCCTCCACAATATCGTATCCATCACAGTTATATCCTCTGTTCAGGAAGAAGTTGTGAAAGAAAGTGCCCATATTACCCATACCATAGATCAGTATCTTCATTTTTCACCTCTGAGTATCTCAATAACTTCATACGCCTTATGAGCTTCGATCTGCCCTTTGGCCACTGCATTCCCTGAGTGACAGTAAATGAATGGTGAACCCATAAATGCGGCCATGATCCGGGTGAAGGCAAAATCCTCTCCCATCAAAAAGGCCACAACATTATCGTAATTGACTAGTATATTAACCACGTTCAGTACATCCTGCTTGCTTTTACCCAAACAGGCTATTTTAAATAAATCTCCCCTCTTATTCTCCACCATATCCTTCAAGAACCCGTAACCAGGTGTCTCCACAAAATTGTGATATGATTCTATTATCTTGGCAGGCAAACTAAAAAACTCTTCATTTGAATTGTATTCCACATCCACATATTGAGCAATGGCCACATATTTCCTGAAAAGCCCCAAACGCTCCACTTCATTTCCCTCAAAATCTCCACCTTCCTCTTTTCTACGTATAGTTACGATCTTGGGTATTTTAATGAGTTGGAGTTCGTCGACAGATGGTAATGGATCAAACAAATCCAATCTCAGCTCCACAATATGGGCAACATCCTTTGTAACTTCAATATCGCCCCAACTTCTGGCTGAAACAACAATTTTCATGCTATTTTTCAATTATAAACTCATCGACTTCGGTTCCGAAATGCCGTGCTTTCTCTCCCACCCAGACCAGAATCTCGTCCCCGGGTTTCAAAGAAGACACGGATATGTGCTTCCCCTCAGGATTTATCAGCTTTATAGTCTCTGCGTTCTGTAAAATGGCTGTTCCTTCTTCACCATTAGACGTTGCCTTGACCAAAATTAAGGGCCTCTTCTCTATCTTTACTCTTCCCACGTAGGACTTCTTTACCAATCCATCATAGCCTACGATCTCCACTTCATTTCCGGCTTCCAGCTCGGAGAGATACTTGGTCTTCTCACCAGCTCTTAAATAAGCATTAACACTCCCAGCATTAACTCTAAAAGGTCTGGAAGATACGTATTCACTTTCTTCGCTCTCACTCGCCACTAATAACATAAAACTGGCTTTATTACCTATCAGCATCCCCTGCCCAGGACTTATAATGGATACAGTATCGATACAAACTCTCTCACCCATGCCCAAGGGCTTTATCTCCTTTACCTTTCCCTTCTTCAGTTCTATTTGCTCGCCGCTCTCCAGAACCAGTTCAGACAATTTCTTTAGATGTTCCCTGAATGAACTATCAACTGCAATTCCGTCAGCCCCTTTCTCCAGAGTAGTGAGGGCAACTTTTGCCTCATCTTCACTTCCAACTTCAGCTATGAGCTTGGCTCTCTCCTTCATGGCTATTAGATTCTCCAGGGGGATGATCTTCCAGTCCGAAAAGCTAAGGAAGATATAATCCGCTTCTTTAGAGAGATTTATCACTCTCTCTTGATCCTCAGAAGAGGACACGTCAACAAAGAAAGCCTTTTTACCGTCTTTAAACTCTCCTTCTGAGTTTGACTTGGCTACTACTTTCATTCTGCCCAATTTTCTTGCCTTCTCGGCGAACTGGCTATTCACAACTGCTCCCGTAAATCCCAGCTCGATAGAGTCAGTAAGTTTGGTCTTCTCTTCCTCCCATTTATCTCCCGTGCAAAGCAGCCATATCTCTTTCATAAAGCGCCTCCCTCGCAACTTTGACATTGTCATTGTGTATCACACGACTTAAAGCCTTTACCATTGCTTCCGGGTTATCGTTCTGGAAGATATTTCTACCCACAGCTACACCTGAAGCTCCACAATCCAGAGCTTCCCTTACCTGTTCCAGCAATTTCAGATCACTGATCTTTGAACCGCCTGCTACGACCACTGGCACAGCGGACTGCTCCACTACTTCTATAAAATTTTGAGTATAGCTGGTCTTTATTATATCCGCACCCAATTCATAGCCCACTCTAACGGCATGTTTGACCGACTCAGTGTTCACTTCAATATTCTTTCCTCGAGGATAT
>JBKHKH010000152.1:0-4136 GCA_046537735.1 Archaeoglobaceae archaeon
TCCATCAAATGATGTTGTTGATGCAGTACCCTATCTATCCAGCTGGGCTCTTGAAGAAGTAACCGAATGTGATACCACCAGCTACCTCCAACCAGCCCCCTTCATCGCTCGCTGTGAGCTCAGTCTCTGCTGGCTAGAGCTACTGTCAAACACTCTCCTCGATCAGCTCCTGCGAAACCCTAACATACTTCTGAACAGTATTAACGTAAATCTCCTTCTGCCTGCTGAATGTGACCCACCACAGATCCTGAAACTCCTCTCTCCCTTCAAGCTCATTACATATCAACCTTATTTGAGCATCGGAGACGTGATAACCCACATAATCTAACTTATTCCTCAAACCTGACAAACAACGTATAAAATAACCCAGTTTCTTACCCCTGTCAGAGGAGACATTCTTCACTGTACCGCATTCACCACAAAAAGGGTGAACTCCCATAACTCCATTCTGCATGGACAACCAATCTCTACCACCAGGAGCATGTTGACAGTACATGATACATCGATCACCTCTCACTTCTCCAAACCGGCACCAGTAAATCTGTCTTCCCTTCTCCTATAAGTTTTTTAGGTATATCCAGCTTTTTCTTCTTCTATTATTATTACCATTACCAACTAAATTTATAATTTTTTCTATATCTCTAGACCCATCCCCATCAACTATTACATAACATTAAAGTGCACAAGAATTGAGTTTGATTAAATGAATAAGACCAAGCTCGTCAGACAGGCCATAGTGTTCATCGTAGTGGTGATCATACTTGCCACCGGCTTACCTAATTTAGGTAAGGAGGTGATAACCTCCTATTTTGATGATGACACCAAAGATTCGGGTCCTGAGTTCCATTACAGCTGTCCAGCAGATAAATACCTTAATGATACCCCCAAACACACCGCTCAACAGCAATTTGACGCTGAGTGTTTTGCGGGCACACATACCAACCCGGCAGGATACGCAACCAATTACACCATCTATATCTTCTCCCACCACGACAAGGCCAGAGAAGAATATGAAGATAAGAGAATGGAGCTTGAAGAGAGCGGCATCCCCACTAACTCCGTTAATATAGGTGAAAGAGCATTTACTCACCGCACAGTCCAGAACAGGTTGATTATAAATGCCTACGTTCTGGATGGTAATGCCATCATCTCCATCTCCAGTGAGAACCAGCACTTGATGTATGAAAAGGCAAACACCATAATAGACAATATGCATAAATGGGGAGACATGTCATAAATTGATGATGCATCAAACAGAACATTTATTAGAACTAACTCAGAAGTTACTATGGAGAACGGAGGTAAAAAATGGAGCACGAAGTGAAAAACTCCCCAGAAACAGAAGAAACAGAGAAGGAACAAGATGAGATAGAGGAAACCGCAGAAGAGCCAGAGCTCACCGAAGAAGAGAAGAAGTTAATAGAAGAGGAGAAAAAGAAAGAAGAGCTGAGGAAAAAGGCCAGAGAGCTGAACAATCAGGGTTACGAGCTCTTGAATCAGGGTAAGCTGGAAGAAGCTATCCAGTTATTCAAAGACGCTCTCGAGCTACACCCCAAGCTCAGCGAGGCCAGAAACAATATGGGCACTGCTTACAAGATGCAGGGAGATATCAAGAAAGCAGCCGAAACCTTTCAGGAAGCCATAAAGAGAAACCAGACAGATCCCTTAGCGCATAACAGCCTGGGAACCATCTACCACCAGAACGGCAGGCTCGACCTGGCAATCTACGAGTTCGAGCAGGCCTTAAGAGCCAACCCCAAGTACGCTGAAGCCTACCACAACCTGGCCACAGCCTACTACGATTCCGGTAAGCTCGATCTAGCCATCCAGAACTACAAGGATGCACTGGAAATAAACCCCAATATTCCTGAAGCTCAATTCAGTTTAGGAATGGCCTACAAAGATAAGGGCATGCACAGAGAAGCCATAAACAGCCTCAAAGCGTTCATCAAGCTGGCTCCCAAGGGATACGAACCCTATGTTAAAGAAGCGAGAGAAACACTTCAGATACTGGAAGAAGTTTACGGTGAGTAACGGCCGGATATAATACATAACAATATCAAAGTGGAGGTTTGGAAATGGATAATACGGAAGAAATTGATGAGGCCAAAGAGATACCGCAGGAAGAAGCAGAAAAGTATTACAAGACAGAATTTGCCAAATACGGATGCTACCCCACCCAGAGAGCCTTGACCACCTTCTTCAACAAATGCCTTGAACTGGATGGGGTTGTGGACAGCGAAAGAGTGCACCAATTATGCGGTTATCTCAAGACAATCGATGAAGACAAGTTCTGGGTCAACTACAGGGATGTAGAGAAGTTCTTCGAGAAGATAAACAAGAAGTGAATCTCAGCCTCAAACCAAACTTTCAGAGATGAATTACCTTACAACCCTTATTCTAATATTAACAGCAGTGTTACTCTGCTTGGGTTGCTCGCAACCTGAGTCACAACAAAGTGATGACAATGAGTTCACCCAGATCGTCAAGTCTCTCGACACTCCTCAGAAGCTCAGGGACTTCATGCGAAAATATTTTTCACTTGAAGAGCGAGGAGGGTGTTATGCTTATCCTCCTCAGCAATTCTTCGACTTAAGAAAAGGGGATTGCAAGGATTATTCTGCATTCTCTTCTTACGTGCTATCAAAACACGGTTATGATGCCCAAATGCTGTGCTTCGACCTTTATAATGACGAGGGAGTGAAGACCACTGGTCATGTTGTCACCGTGTTCTGGGTTGACGGCGAATTAAAGTACATGAGCTTATACCATATCGACTCCGCTTCCTCCATCCAGGAAGTGCTGGAAAACGAGAGGAAGAGGCTTGGTTACTCCCGGATAGGTAATCACGAGACGGTCCCAGCCGGAAGCACGTATATCTGTCCCCAGTACAAAGCAACTGGGAGAGGATAGCGGGCTCTGAAGTTCAAGTTCTTTCATAAAATCTACCATGCTCTTTTGAATCCATGTCTCTGCCTCCTCCTCGTAGGTATATTCTTTTTCCACTTCATTTTTCTTGATAGCAATAGCAAGTATCTCCTCAATTCCCCCACGGTCGTAGAGTACTTGATATCCTTCGAGTATCCCCAGCAAGAAGCGGCAACGGCATTGCTGGAGATCTCATTGGCCATCAGCTTAGCCTTTTCCTCTAAAGTGAGGTTAGTACCCAATATCCTGGTGAAGAGAGGAATAACAATTCATATCTCTGTTATCCTCTTGATGTCCTCCAGGTTATCAAGATCTCCATCAAAGGAATAGATTTCATTTATCTCGTGCTTCAACATCGATGTGTAGGCTATGGAGTCGCTCAACCCCACCTTTTTGTCTTTAGCTATCTGGAGCGCTTCTAAACAATCTCTGGTGGTTACTTCATAGACCCTTACATTTTTAGAGAACAGTAAAAATTCTTCCACCTTGAAAGCCTCCTCGATGGGAAGATAGTTCTCCAGTATGTTGGCGATCTGTGAGAGCTGGACTATTGTGATGGCCACCTTCTCTCCTTCATTAATGCTTTTTACCATCTTTTTTGCAGCTTCTTTGATGTTTATCTCATGCGGCTTCAACTCTCTATTCGGCTTTAAAATGCGAATCCTGTTATTTTCATATCAAAGAAAAAACTTATATACTGAAATTTAGAGAAATATCTTAGGTGGAACAAGGGTGAGAACACGATACTATGTTCTGATAGAAGGTGAAGTACAGAAAGGTGGTTTAAGGAGTTTTATCAAGAAACACGCTTTGATGCATGGAATCACGGGTTATGCAGAGAACCTCGAGGGTGGAGAGGTAATCGTTATGTTTGAAGGAGAAGAAGAGAGAGTCAAGAAACTGCTGGAGATAGTAGAGAAAGAGACTCCCACCTATATCAAAGTAGAGAATATGGCTGTCAGGGAAGAGAGTTACACCGGCTTATTCAATGATTTTGAACGAAAAGGTCCTGACGTCCTTCCCGAACTCGAGGAAGAATCTACCAGGAAGATCCTTCACTCCATGGCCTCCACCATGAAATCAACGGATAAGAAGTTAGAGGTGGGGATAGAGAGGCTGGAAGAGATAAGTGGCAAGCAGGACGAGACCATAAACATACTCAAACTAGTGAAAGAAGACACATCAGCAATTAAGGAGGACACATCAGC
>JBKHKH010000153.1:0-4056 GCA_046537735.1 Archaeoglobaceae archaeon
ATAAGGAAGTGGATAGACGAGCACAAACCTACCCTTGCTGTGTGCGCCCACATTCACGAGCATAAGGGGGTGGCCAGGATGGGGGACACCGTGTTGGTGAAGGTGGGGATGGCCTGCAAAGGCGAAGCGGCTGTGGTGGAGATAGAGGAAGGGGATATAGTGGTGAATTTCACCAAGTAACCTGGTTATTGCTTTTATTTATATTTGTGCGTGCCCAAAGTGACAGGGACTCCTGTTGCATCCTCCAGCATTTTTGCGACCTGTTCAGGATCAAGATAGGGGCATTTGGGTACTGCGCTATAGCATGAGCTCAGATATATCTTATCCGGGGTTATTCCTGACAGGTTGGTGACCATTTTTACATTGGAAATAATGGTTCTACCCGGACACTCACATTTAACAAACCCCACTACTTGAGATTCCTCATCAAAATTTCCTTCTCCCAGTGCTGCAGCTTTAAGACATCTCCAACAGCCTGGACAGCCATATCCACTATCCATGTATGCTCCGCATCCTATCACAAAGACTTTTTTCATCGAAGACACCCCATCAAGAATCAATCGCTATCTTATTTAAGTTTTGATAAATATCGTCTTAGGTCGTGCCTAACACAGAATCATGAACTCTTAAAGAACGTCAACAGAAAAGGTTCGGAAATATCTTGACAATTATTGCATTAAATTACATTTTTGAAACTTTAATTTAACAATTTCATGATTATCATTACAATTTCTAAACCCTTAAACGACATTACGACCAATAATTAATTGGAGGTAAAATAAAAATGATAGAGAATAGCAAAATTGCATTACTGGTGGTAGCGATGATGGCTACAGGAGTCCTTGTCCTTCCTCAAGCAGTTTCATTGTTCGCCGGTCAGCACTACTGGTACTCAATAAATGATTCTGGTAACCAGATACCCTGTCAGAAATGCCATGCAGACGTATTCGAAGAGCTCGACCAGTCCAGTTTTCATATCAACTTTAGTGGAGGCACAGAAGGACAAGCAGACCAAACAGACTGTGAAGCCTGCCATAGAAGTAACGCAAACATAAAATACGCTGAAGGCGATGGTGATTTCCAGGCAGGTGACGAGGCGCATGCTGCCAGTGTTATAGCCTGTATGCTGTGTCATCAGTGGAATGCTGACCAGGCAGTATCTGACGGTTATGAAGGTTGGCCTGCAGGAGGATTCAACATAAGCGGATTTGGTGTGTCTGAAGACTATAATTATTCTAAAGCAGCATCTAATGGAACCTTTGCAGCTCATAATGCTTTTGTAGCAAAAGCCATCAACGATGATACTTTACAGGACTCAAATGAAGCATGTGTAGCCTGCCACACCCATACCGCAGTAAAGATAAACTTCAGCCACAAAAGAAGCTTAGAGTTTGACGTTGGATTCGCTGATACAGGAAACCTTACAACAGAATCTGGAGTACACAACTGGACAGTTACTAACTGGGCGGTAAATGGAACTGCCTATGCAATAATATACGGTGACACTACTGGTGAAAACGCCAGTACCAGTTATAACGCCAGCATCTGGCCTGGAAATGTATCTGGAGTGGACTACACCTACAACGACTAAAAATATTAATTTATTTTTTAATTTTATTTTATTGATTTCCCTGTTCAAAGGAGGACCTCTTGTTTAATGCGTTCCACATCGAATGCCTCGCCGCAGCGGGTGTTCATTTCTTCAATATAGAATTCGAGGGCCAGCTTGATCTCATTCTCACCTATCTCCAGCTCATCTTCCTTGAAGTAGGAGAGTATTTTGGAGGCGCCGGCCAGCTTCACTGCCATGTCCGCCAGTCTCACCGATGGTGAGAGCATTTCCGCATTCACGTTGTCCAGCAGGACTTCGTCCGCCCTGGAGAGCCCCTCTTCCAGGTCTTCGGTGAGGACCACTGGCTTGGGAGGGAAATTCGTGCTGGTGGTGTAGATGGCGTGGACCAAACACAGGTGATCCCTGATGGAATTTGCCATGTCAAAGTCGATTTTACCCAGTCTAAGTTTTTTCTGGCTCTCCCTCAGAGCCAGGAACCTGTCCTTGGTCATTTTATGCAGTATGCACAGCATCCTGTCCTCGATGGAGTTGAAGTTGGGGTCGGAGATGGTCACCTCATAACCTCTCTCCTTCACCCTGGTGTTGTAATTTACGGAGAAGAAGGGGCTGAACCTGTAGGGTCCTACGGTCTCCCCCTTTATCTCGTATTTTATCTCTCTGTGCTCCATGGCCAGCTTCAACGGCTCCACCATCCCCTTGTATTTGAACCAGTCATTGAACTCCGGAACTATGAAGTTGAACTTCCTCCCCTCATAGGCCTCAGCTATCCGGATGAACTTGGCGGGGGTCATCCCTCCGCAGTACCTGTTCCTCCCCGGTAGACCGTGGGGCGGGATGTTCAGCCTGTCATTCCCCCTGATCATATCGTCAACTGCGAATGTCTTGCCTGTTCCAGGAGCGCCGAAGAAGGCCAGGTTGAACCCGGTATATCCTGCTGTCTTTCCGCTCTGATTCACAATGGGGATATCCGCAAGCGCATACTGGTGTATCAGGCTGAGGAGAGTGTC
This sequence comes from Archaeoglobaceae archaeon, assembly GCA_046537735.1. Lineage (GTDB taxonomy): Archaea > Halobacteriota > Archaeoglobi > Archaeoglobales > Archaeoglobaceae > JdFR-22. The sequence goes on from JBKHKH010000153.1 coordinate 2,581, forward strand.
GAAATATAGTTCGCCGAACATGGAGAGATAGCCAGTGAGCTGTGCAGCGTCAAATGATTCACCGAACCTGATGGTCGATTCCAGCCTCTGTTCATTGTTCAGGATGTCTTTAAGGTGGTCATCGAACTCAGCATCCATCTTCTTGATCTCTTCAAATTCTGTCAGAGCGATTTCTGTGCTCAAGGAGAGCTGCTGAGGATTGGCTTCCAGGACCTCTTCTACAAGGGGTCTGATCTCTTCCGGCACCCATAGCTCCTGATAGTTATTGGCATATCGTTTGTGAACGATACTCAGCTTCTCCAGTTTATGCAAAACCTTCCAGCTAATGGATTTCCCGGAGAGCTCCCGGACCCTTTCCGTGAAATCGAAGTAGTTGTCCCTGGTCTGCCTCTTTAACTCCAGAAGGGCTTTCAATATGGCATAGGCTTTAGCCCCTTCTTCCTTGAGGACCGCCATGAGATTATTTCTGACGGTATCCCACCTGCCCTCCCGTCTCAACTCACCCCGGTGAACGGACCAGTACCTGCCGTTGAAATCGACACCCTTCCTTATCCCGTGTTCCTCGAAGAGGTTTACCAGCGTTTCATGAGGGATGTTCCGGGCTGCTTCATCTATATCAATATCGTTTTCCCAGCCCAGCTCCTCCACTACTTTCTTTCTGGCTACGCTCCATTCCTGGTTGAAATCAAAGTATCTCCGGAGAATTATCTTCCTTTCATCCATCTCTTCCACAATGATGAGTCTTCCCTTCTTAATTAAATTCTTTTTAATTTTCAGCAGAAATTATAGTTTATTTTTATTTTAAAAATACCTCAGATAATGGAGAACGACCACAGCCCCTACTAATTACCATCATCTCCGCCCGGATTTCTCACGCTCCGCCCTCTGAACGGAAATTAATTTATACCAATTCACTTAATTATAGCAAATGGGTAAAAATCTTTCAATTTACAGATACGGAACCCTCTTTGCCTTTTTGCTGTTTTTGGTTAGTCTATCCTTTATTCCCGTATCCGCCCAGGAGCATGTAGAAGGTTATGGCCAGATATGCTATCCCTGTCATGATATCCTGCTGACAAAAAATGAAAGAGTTGAAAAACTCGCTCACTGCAGATGTCACAGCGTAGATATCTGGAGGAGTGGGGGGGACAAGATCGATATGGAAAAGCTGTCAGAGCTGCATGGGGATTCGCCATGCATCAAATGCCATGTGGGATCTACCGCTGGAACTGAAATGAACTTCTCCAATGTTCATGATGCTCACAAGAACGTAAAATGTGAAGGATGTCACGGTAGCGGAACCATGACCATACCCGAATCAGACGAGTGTCTTGATTGCCATCAGGGAGGAGTGCACACTGCCCATGAAGACGTGCTGATAGATGTGTGTGAAGGATGCCATGGGGAGGTCATCAACAAATACGCTGAGTTGAGGTCTGAGGTAGGTATTACGCCCACCCCTACTCCTAAAGATAC
>JBKHKH010000154.1:0-4017 GCA_046537735.1 Archaeoglobaceae archaeon
CTCAAATAGCTGGTTAATTGACCACAACATGGACGAAATCAGAGTCAGTTCTCCAGAACCCCCCAAATAATGTAAATAGTCCAGAAACTCCTCTGGCAATCTGTGGAATTCATCGATCACAATCCTTTTCTTATCAAGTTCTCGTTTGAAGACCTCAAAAAAAGCTTCATAAGACAATATCTCCTTATTCTCATCGATCACCATCCCGTCCCGCCTCACGAAAAAGTAATGATCCCATTGAGTAAACTCTTTTACAAAAAAAGTCTTTCCAGTCTTCCTTCTTCCGTATACAAGTCTCCAGTTGCCTAATTTATCCCATCTATTCAACTCTATATTCCTGGCCAGTATAATCATGGTCAGTAAAACTGTGGTCATAGTATTTAAAATTTTTGTTATAAGTATTTTATTTATGTTTTAAATCTCATGGTTTGTAAGGCACGGAAACCCCGTAATTCACCTACACTTCCCAGAGATGTCCCAGGTGCGGGACCATAGATAAGAGTAATAGATTCCAAGCTCTCTTCAGGTGTGTTAGCTGTGGCTATCAACATAATAGCGATAAAGTCGCCTCCTTCAACCTCTCTGAGCTGGCTCAGGGGGTTTGGGCACCCGTCAGCGTGCCTGAAGCAGGGGTGAATGCATAGCATGAACCACCTGCAAGCTCACGACTTCAGTCGTGAGAAGATGACAGAAGTACATAAAATCACCACAAGAAAAGAAGAGTTTACAGGCTCCTTTACAGATTTCGAGAGGACGGGAATTGATATTCTCCAAGGTATCGAAGGGAAAGAAGTAAAAGAAATTCTTCTGGATATCGCTTCTTACTCCCGGTCAACGGATAAAAAACTGGAAAAAGGAGTTTTAATTCTCGGCGACATCAAGAAAGACACTTCAACCATGCTGGAAAAGCAAGATAGTATGCTGGAGAAGCAGGATATGATGATGGAGAAGCAGGATAAAGCATTGGAGAAGCAGGATACCATGTTAAGTAACCAGAGTAAGATGCTAGATAAGCAAGATTTTATGTTAGGTAATCAGGCTAAGATGCTGGATAAGCAGGATACTACAATCACCACTATCAGAGAAGAATCCCAAATTACTCGTGACGTAATTAGCAGCGAATTCCGGACACTGGAAAAGAGATTGAACACACACTAACCCAAGACTTAATTAAAAACGTGATTTACTGTTCCTTGATGTGGATAAACTTTTTTGAATTCAGTAAAATACTATATCAGCTCCGTCTTCTTCAACATTAGTTCCAGCTCATCCCTCGAAGGATTCACGTCCTCCAGTATGGTATACCTTTTCTTCCGTATCTCTTTGGTATACTCCAGCGCCTCGATGCACTGCTCCTTACTCAATTCGACCTCCTTCAGTGTGGTGGGAGCCTGACTGTTCTCCAGAGCCATTCTGATCGTATGCCAGTCCCCAGATCCATAATACTTCTCGTGCAAATAAGCCATCATTATCGCTCCTAATCCAACTGTCTCTCCATGAGTCCCCTTCCCATAACCCAAGTAGTTCAGGGCGTGGTTGAACTTGTGCTCCGCTCCGCTGGCGGGCCTACTACTCCCTACCAGGGATATGGCCACACCACTCAACACCAGCCCTCTCACCAGCATCTCCAGATCATTAATTTCCTTAAAGTCCAGTCTCCTGGGACTGAGCATGAGGTTGGCGGGCATTAAGGCCATGCTGGCAGCCACCTCATTGTACTCCTCCCCCAGCTTATCTTTGGCCAGCTTCCAGTCCATGACCGCAGTTATATTTGACAATAAATCCCCAAAACCTGATCTCAACAGCCTGATGGGACTATGCTTCAATACCACCAGGTCGGCAATTACGGCGGCGGGTGGTTTGGTGGAAATGGATATGGGATGCCCGTTCTCCTTGAAGGTGGCCAGAGGTGAAGCAATACCGTCGTGAGAAGCCACTGTGGGTATGGAGATGAAGGGGACGTTTATCTCCGAAGCCAGCACTTTAGCAATATCTAGTACTTTCCCCCCACCCACACCAACTACGCAATCCACGTCAGAGTAACCTACTTCTATCTCTATCCTCCTCACCTCATGAGTCCCTGACTCGCGAACAAAGAACTTATTCACCAGGACATCTGAGATCCTTTCCTCTATTTTACTGCCAGCGAGCTCGTAAGACGTATGTCCGGTGAGCATTACCACATTAGAGACACCAAGATCATTGATAAGATTCCTCACTCCCTTACGGGGACCCTCACCTATCTCCACCATGAGGGGCAACTCTGCTCTTATCAAATACTCCCTCTTTACCTTCCGCATATGCAATCCCTCGTGAAATAATGATTAATAAACTAAACTGATTGAATAATCTCTGCAATTACAGTTTAAAAAATAAACCCCGGATCAATATCCATTGGCTTTCACCAGCACTTATCTGACTCAGTAGGCCATTCTCTGCAGTCTCTCTATTCTATTCTCCACAGGTGGATGAGTAGCGAAGAGGGAGAGAATGGAGCCCTTGGATATCGCGGGTATGATGAAGAAGGCGTTCATCCCCTCCACACTTTTTTTATCGTCATTACCTATTCTCTGCATCCTTCCGGAGATCTTGTTCAGGGCTGATATGAGATTGACGGGCTTACCGGTGATCATTGCGCTACCTGCATCCGCAGAATACTCCCTATACCTGGAGAGGGCTCTTATCAACAAAAAGCTGATGAGCCACACGATCACGGACACTATCAGTATGAGGATAAAGCTGCCGTTCCTTCTGCCAAACATTCCGGCGAACATGGCCCACCTCATCACGAAGAAGGCTACCGTGGACAAAAAGCTGGCAATTGTGAGAGTTCTCACATCCCTGTTCTTGACGTGGCTCAGCTCATGTGCCAGAACTGCTTCCACCTCATCTCTGTTTAGGGTGCTCATCAGGCCAGTAGTCACTGCCACCACAGCTTTCTCAGGATTCCTGCCCGTAGCAAAGGCGTTGGGCACAGAAGTGTCCATTATTGCGATGCGGGGCATGGGGAGGTCGGCCCGGGTGGTCAACCCCCTTATCATGGCATGAAGTTCGGGAGCGTCGCTCTCAGTTACCACTTTAGCCTTACTGGCCATCAATACTATCTTGTCGGAGAAATAGTATTGGGCAAATATGAATACTGCCACAATGGGGATGAGCACACTATACCCAAAACCCAGGGCAGCCAGTACCGTGAGGAAGGCCAGGTAGATCACGGCCAGTAAGAACCAGGTGAGGTACATCCTGTACTTTAAACCTCTATCTGTTTTCCATTCCATACCATAAACCCACTGAATATGTATATAAAATATATGGTGAAGTCGATTAATGAAACCGGTCACCACCTCTGGCTAACCCTTCAATCAAAAATAGTCTTAACCCCTCCTGGGTAATACAGAATTGTTTATAGCCGTTCAATACTATTCTAATCTATACGGGTTCCGTTTTTTCTTCTACGGACCAGTATTTGACCTCCAGCCCTGCCTCCTTCAAAAAATCAAGACCTCTCTCATCATTGTACTTTTTCCCGTAGACCACTTTCTTCACTTGGGCGTTGATCAGCATTTTAGCGCACATTATACACGGCTGGTGAGTGGTATACAAAGTGGCTCCGGCTATGCTCACTCCGTGAACAGCTGCCTGGATCAAAGCATTTTGTTCTGCATGAACAGCCCTGCATAGCTCGTGTCTTTCGCCGGAAGGAATATTGAGCTGCGTTCTTAGGCACCCGATGTCCAGACAATGGGGAAGGTTGGCGGGGGCACCATTATATCCTGTGGCCAGTATCCTCTTCTCTCTCACCAGCACTGCACCTACCTTTTGTCTCAGACAGGTGGAGCGTTTGGCAACCACTGAAGCGATCTCCATAAAATACTCATCCACAGAAAGTCTTTCATTGGAGCCTTTGGAGTCGATGGGCATCTCGGGGATTAAGAATTGGAGCCCATAAAAATTTAACTATTGTAAGCAGAGATCTCCAGATGGTTTACTATTATTTCCCCTTTTTAAAGCATAAAT
>JBKHKH010000061.1:0-10670 GCA_046537735.1 Archaeoglobaceae archaeon
GTCTCAGGGAATGCTGGAGATATACTGGGGGAGAAGATGAGTGGGGGAGAGATCATAGTGGAAGGAAACGCCGGTCACTGGGTGGGGGACGACATGAGTGGTGGAGTGATCAAGATCAAAGGGGAGTTCACACCCAGTGAGGAAAGGACTGGAGGAGAGATCTACCGCTGGAGAGATGGATGGGTAAAGATATAGTTCACCTAATTTACTTCCTCCGCACAAGATATACCACCGCTAACAAGCCCGCCATCGCCGCAAGGATCTCAAATCCGGGGATCGAAGGCTGGGTTTCGGTTTCTGCTGGCTCAGGAGTTGGAGTCTTTGTTTTATCCAGAACTGAGGGAGTTCTTACGTGCTTGATGGGCATGGTGGTAGTGGGTATGCGAGTGCTTGTCTCCTCAGGTTCCTCAGTTTGAGTTTCCGCAGGTTCTGCGGTTTCAGTTCTGGGAGTTGCAGTGGGTTTGGGTTGTTCTGAAGAGTCGGTTATGGCTTCAGTAGATGCGCTGGCGTATTTCAAACATTCTTTGGTGGTGTCGTGGTAGCTTATATGGACTTGTTCAGAACTTAAGGCGATGGAAGGGAACTGTCCTACAGATTCTCCTGAATCTACAGTTTCCGTTTGCCACTTGCTATCTGTACCGATAGCGTACTTCAAGTTCTTGTTGGTGGCATCGAAGTAAGCTATGTGGATGTTGTCTGACCCATCGATGGCCAGGGAGGTGCCCACACCTACATCTCCCTGTGATTCGACTGTCTGGGTATCCCATCCGGTGTCCGAATATGAAGCAAACTTGAGGTCCTTATTGGTGACATCGTAGTAGCTGATGTGAGGGTTGTCCTCAGAGTCTATGGCCAGGGAATTCCCCACACCCACGCTACCCCGGGAATCAACGGTTTGAGTGCTCCATTTATCCCCGGACATTAGGGCATACTTTAGGTTCTCATTCGTATCGTCATAGTAGCTGATGTGAGGGTTGCCCTCAGAATCAATGGCTAGGGACGTGATGTACTTCCCTACGTCTCCCTGGGAATCTATGATATCTGTTTCCCACTGGGAGCCAGTCCACTTAGCGTATTTCAAGTTCTTATTCGTTGTATCTCTATAGGAGATATGGGGCGTGTCTGAAGAGTCTATGGCTATTGAGCTGCAACTACCTACTTTTCCCTCAGAGTCAACGGTCTGGATTTCCCACTGGGAGCCGGTCCACTTAGCGTATTTCAAGTTCTGTGCGGATGCGTTGAAGTAGCTGATGTGAGGGTTCCCCTCAGAATCAATGGCGATAGAGGTATCAATACCTACATTGGTATGGGAGTCCACGGTCTGGATTTCCCACTGGGAGCCGGTCCACTTAGCGTATTTAAGGTCCTCGTTGTAGACATCGTAGTAGCTGATGTGAGTGCCCCCAGAATCAACAGCGATAGAAGTTGACCAGCCGAGCCACTCCCCCTCATCAACAACTTCAATTGACCACTCCACTGCCGACACTTGACCCATAAGGACAGTAATTGCCAGCAAGGCTATAATGCTCTTGAATATGCTCTTCATACGCTCTTACTCCTAATAATAGAAAGGGGGCGAATACTTAATAATTTTGGGTTTAACCTTCTTCCTCGCCCACTTCTTCATCTTCTCCACCAATATCTTCCCACCGGCCTTATCCATGTGCTCTAAGGCAAAAAGGAGTAGAACCGCATCAAACCCTCAAGTTCTCTGCTCAATAGACCTTCGACAGAGAGTATAATACTAAGCTTCACCCCTACTCATTTTGTTCAACGATTCCTGTGCTACATCCTTAACAGCCATATCCTTGAACTCTCCCCGGTAGTATACCCGGATAACGTTATCATCTTGCAATAAATTCTCCAGATTTCCTCTTGCGTCCTCAGCTCCGAGCTCCCCCAGTGACCAGGCAGCATAACCTCTAATTGTGGGCTCTTCGTGGTCGAGTAAGGGTAGAAGCTTCTCCACCGGATCGGGGTAGGCATCCTTCACCCCCTGGGCTGCCCTCCCCAGGGCATAGACCACGAACTTGAGCTCAACTTCTTCATTATCCAGCAGGGAAACGGTCATGTTCTTGAAACCCTCAAAATGCGGGGAATTCCTTCCTATCTCTCCAATGGCCACGGGAGCTCCTCTGCAATAAGCACCGCTCTCGTCATTCAAATGCCAGAAAAGCCTCCTCAAAATATTCTTTACATGCTCTCCATCATAAATTCCCTGTTCTTTACATACCAGACCCAGAGCCTCACTTCCTCGATAAATGAACAAATCTTCGCCGTAGAGAAAGGTTATCAGCTCTTTACACATCTTTTTCAAGTCACTGGATTGTACAAGAGCAGTATAGTCCCTGTTCATCAACAAGTCCTTTATCTGTTCATTCATAATTCTCCATCCTCCCCCCACTCTCTTTAATTTCACTCTTTTTTATCCGTAACTACTTTAAGATCTTTCCTGTTTTACTGTACCACAACAGCAAATCCAGCGATGCGGTGCACACATTCCTTTCAGCGGCCATCGACTGGAGCGCTACTTCGCATTCAATATATTTTCGGGGGCTCATACTGGAGTTCTCCAAATACTCCTCTTCGATAAGGCACTTGATTATATGTCTGTCCACTATGGCCACATCCTTGAACCCCGTATTCCTCAGAAAGTGGCTGGCCTCCTTCAGACCCAATCCTCTTACATTCTTGACCAGGAAATCCCTGGGGTTGCTGCCTTCAAGGGCTTCCTGAATCAAATCGAAGTTATCCAGGGCTTCTCTGATGTAATGAGCTTTTCTGTTGTGAAACCTCACCCCCGACTCCTTCAACAGCTTTTGAAGCTGTTCCGTGGTCATATCATCTATTTTTTCATCTTCTAATGCCCTCTGGAATTTCAAGCCAGCAGTCGCTGAGGAGTTGGCGGTGGATATGCAGAACGCCAGCTCCGAACGAATTGTGGCCTCAACTTCTAGCTCCAGAAAAGGTGAGAAATCAAAAACCACTCTTCCTTTACTCCCCAGGGTCTCAAATTCCTTGATCCTCTGACCTATTATGCTCTCACATTCGATTACCGTTATTACCGTTGATCCAGACATTATATGGAGAATATGGAACTGCTTTTTTAACCTTTTCAGTGAACCAATAATTGAAGAATTAAAAGTTAAAGTAAAAATAAGAGTTGATTAGGTTAACCAGTAACACTACTCGCCAGTCTCAGCAGTTCCTTTCTGGCAGTGTCTGGACTGGTCAAACCCATAAAACCGCCAATGGACTCCCCTTTACTGAAGACAATTACGGTGGGTACAAGTTCAATTTCGAACTCTTCTCTTATTTCCCTGAACTTGTTGACATTTATTTTCCCTCCCTTTATACCATTCTCCTTACATAAAGGCTCCAGCATGGCAGTAAGTGTTCTGCAGTGAGGACAATAATCAGTATAGAACTCCACCAGGACAAAATCGCCGTTAATAAAATCCCTAAAGGTGACATCGTCCAGTTCGATCATAATCCCACCAAAAATCCAGTATATTAAAAAAGTTGTTGACAGTGATTGGACATCCCGGACATAGTTACCACTAAAAATACGCTAGGACTGTAAAAAATTACTATTCTTTCAATGATAATTGACTCGAGTCTGACTCGAGTCTTTATGTTATGTTTCCTTCACCATCTACTGTCTACTTTTTCTTTCTCAAGAAATGTCTATCGTATGAGCCTTGTTCTATATAGCCCAGATATTCGTGGCCTGCTTTTTCGCACAACTTTGGTAGATCTCTTCTTGTGCCCTTATCCGAAGATAGTGTTTCAAGTAGCTGTCCCCCAGATGCCTTTGCCAGAGCTTTCTTGGCTTCAAGCATGGGTCCCGGACAGGACTGGCCCCTGGCATCCACTACTGTATCTGGTTTTAATTCCTTCAATTCCTCTGCCTGCATCTCAAATCACCTCCATAGAAGAGTTTGTTTTTAATAAATTAAAACCTTTTGGTTATATATTATAAAAATTTTTGCCGATTTTCCGATTTTTCATCAGCAAATCAATTATAAATCAATTATAGTTGAGGGAAAGCAAAAAATTCCTGTGCAATGAGGCAATGGTTATAGTTTCTTTAGAGTGGCTGAGGACTGAAGAGGAACGATAGCGTTGGCGGTAGATACTTATTATTTGCCCTCTCAAAAACAGCATGTATTTCGAGATTTGGGTGGACAAATTCAGGAGTAAGGAAGTGGAGAATGTGCTAAGGCAGGTCTGTTCAGAAGTTCATGAAGTCTCCTACGACTACCAGTATATTGTTGACGCATCAGATGAGAGCGTTCTCAACTTTGACGGGATCAAGAAATATAAAAAACACTACGACTGCTGAACTCAATTTCACTTCGATTTCCCAGTGCCATTTTCCGTTTTCAGGATACTCTCACCAGCGATCAATCCCGTCACGGCTGCACCAACTATCCCTCTACTTATACCCGCTCCGTCACCAACAGCATAAATGTTGTGGAGGTTGGTGCGCATCTCCGGGTCTACTTTCAATTTTAAGGAATAGAATTTTATCTCCGGCGCGTAGAGCAGTGTGGAGTCGTCAGCTACGCCGGGTATGACCTTGTCCAGCTGCTCCAGGGCATCTAAAATATCATCAATTACTCTCCCCGGATATGCCAGGCTTATATCGCCCGGTATAGCCGACTTCAAAGTAGGATGTACCAGCCGATTGAGGTCCACCCTACTATCGGTACTCCTTCGTCCCAATCGCAAGTCCTTCAGTCTCTGGACCAATGGATTTCCTCCTCCCAGTTTGGTGGTTATCCTGGCCAGATCCCTGCCCCACTCATTGGGGTACTCGAAAGGCTCGGTAAAATTATAATGCCCCAGCAGAGCAAAATTGGAGTTGTTGGTCTTAATCTTGGCTTTGCTGTGACCATTGACCAAACAGAACTCTCCGTAGTCCTCTCGAAGTACCCAGCCTTGTGGACAGGTACAGAAAGTCCTCACATAATCGTCATGCTTTTTGGTGGTGACCCTCAACTTGGGATCGTAGACCTTGGTAGTGAGCTCTTCCATAATGGAAGCAGGTACTTCCACCCTGACTCCAACATCAATTGCTTTGGAGTCAAAGACATCATTTACTTCAATGTTATATTCCAGAGCCCACTGCTCCAGCCAGGTAGCTCCACCTCTTCCCACTCCGATAATGAGATAATCGTATGCGAACTTTCTACCATCTTTTGTTATCAGTGTCTTCTCCACCGGATCTATGTCAGTAACAGTGGTCTTGGTAAAGATGTTGATTTTGTGACACTTCAATTCATCTTCCATGCTCTTTATGACCTTGGGCAGCTCATCACTACCCACATGCCTCTGTATAAGAGGGACGAACTCGATACCGGCTGCATTTGCTTTCCTCACCAGATCGCTTATCTCAGCATCTTCAAGCCCATAGGTTTCATCTGGAGCGCCATGACGCAGGAAGACCTCGTCAACTTCTTTCATTTTCTCCAGAAGGTATTTTTTATCCACCAGACCCAGGAAATTACCTCCCACAGTGTAGCTTGAGGGATAATTGGGATTAACATAGTTCAGCTTACCATCTGACAATCCACCTGCACCCCCTATACCAGAGGTTATATTGCAAGGCTCACATTTCTTACAATAGCTCTCCACTAAATTGCTGGGGCAACGGCGTTTTTTGATTTCCCTCCCCATCTCAAAGATAGCAACATTAAAATGGCCAGCAAGCTTATATGCAGAAAACAATCCACCAGGACCTGCACCAATTATAACAACATCAAATTTTTTACACTCAGATGCGGCGCTATCAGTCATACATTTCTCCAAGCTCTAAGAATGTCTATTTAATACTTTCTCTTTTTTAGGCTCACCAGCTTTCAGGCCTTTCAGGCTCACCAACGGTTTTTCTTCAAAAAAGATTGAGAACAGTTTATTGACCAGTTCCACTTTGTCCAAATCCAGTAGAGAACATGTTCTGTAACTTATTCTGCAGCTCTTCCAGTTTTTCCCTTAGTTTATTCTCTTGTCTATCCAGTGTCTTTACTCTCAAACCATAGGTTTCTTTTTTCTCTTCCAGTTCACTGACCAGTTTCTCTCTGTCGGTCTTTACCAGCACGTTCCCAGCTGCTTTGTACATAGGTACGTCTTCACCAGCATTTTGAACCTCTTCAAGAGCTTCTTCCGCTTCCTGCTGGTATGCCTCTGCCCGCCTTTTCTGGCTCATGACCGACTGTAATTGCTGCTGCAATTGCTGAAGTTGGGAAAGCATATTCTGCGCTTCAGGTGGTAAATCCTTCATCCTAACACCTCTACCATTTTTTCACACATCTTTATTAGCCTGAGCCAGCCGTTAATAGCTGCTCTCAACTCAGTAACGTCATCGGCTTCAAGTTTTATAATAAGCCCATCCCCCCTTAGATAAATGTTTGCCTTCCTTTTCTCCATTCTAAGTGATTCATAAATTAGATGCGACTCCTTCCCCTCTAGAGTGAATTCAGCTCTCATCTTACCCTTCATCCACTTTGAACAATTTGAGTTTAAAAACGCTTTCTTTATTGTATCTAAAATCGAGGATCCATCCGCCAGGTTTGGATTTGGTGACCACAACTTTTTTGGGCGAGTCAAAATTTATTCGGGTTTCAGATGGTATAGCGTCCATAATGGTGGGTTTAAAAGGAGGTCTGCCCACAAAAATAACCGGACTGTCATCCATCTCCAGTTTGTTAACTTCAACCAAATTGAACCACAGAACATATTCTTTCCCTGTTGTGTGTATCAACAGTGAGGTGGGGTTCCCATTTTTCTCTCCTATCACTGCCAGTCGCTCTTCAAAGTCTTTAACGTTAGATTTACCTCTGGAAACGTAATCCCAGTTCATGTACTTCGCCAAGACCTTAGCAAAGGTTCTGGTCCTTTGACCTGGCTTTCTGGATGTAGTGAGCAGCATTCAAAAGCAGTGATTAATGTTTGAAAACGAATACGGGAAGATTTGAGTGCCTGATCACCGAGTCGGTGGTGCTCCCCAGAAATGTACTCCCCAGGAATCCCAGCCCTCTGGATCCCATCATGATCATGCTTGCCTCTTCTTCCTCAGCGGTGATAATAATCTGCTTATAAGGACTTCCCTCTTTTATCACTACTTTAGCATTTATACCCAGATCTTTCATCTCCTTTTCGGCAGCTTCCAGAAGGGATTCCTTTTCTTTGTCCATTTTGTTCTCAACTACGTTTAAGATAATTACTCCTTTACCTCCTGATAGGGCCGCATCCTTAACATAGTCAATTACTCCTTTGGAGTGCTCAGAGAAGTCATAGGCAAAAAGGATCTTTTCAAACAGATCCCCCCGGATCTCACATTCGAATGATTCCCCCTCCGTCTTAAAACAGCTGGGCTTTACCACCATCACAGGGATCTTGGATTTCCTGACCACTCCTTCAGAGACGCTTCCCATGAGCATCTCTTTTAGAAAACCTTTTCCTTTGGAGCCAATGACTATAAAGGAGGCATTTTCTTCTTCTGCAGTCCTTACTATTTCAGCAACGGGGTCACCCCTAGGAACAGGTGTCACATATCTAGCCCCGATACCATTTTTCTTTAGATCATCGACCATTCTGGCCAGTTCTTTTTCACTTACTTCTTCCTCGTGTTTTATCCACGAGTCCACATTGAAACCTGATGTTACTCCCACTACCTTGGTAAGGTTGATCACCCTCATCAGTAAGACTTCATCTACCCCCATGTTCTTCAAATTGGGGAGCCATCTTACTATCCCTTCAGCCACTTGTGAAAAATCAGTTGGGAACAATGCTCTTTTCAACATATCCTCACCTTCTATTTAGCATAGAACCAACTGATTTATATTATTTTTTGCTTTATAATGCATTTGTGGTTTTTAACACGCAAAATTTAAAATATTTACCACTATATTATATACTAATGTTAAAACTGCTTCTCAAAGAAGGCATTGAACTGGCAAAGAAAGTAAACTCCAAGGCGGTAGTAGTTATCTCTAACCAAGAAGTAGAGGAGAGAAGAGAAGACGGGATACTGATCTTCACGGCTCCCAAGAGCTATTCCATGGCTCTAGATGCTTTTAGCCACATGGAGGGGGATGAATACGAAGGGAGAAAAAAGCTAGTGGATAAATTCATCAAGTTCTCTCATGCTGGTGAGTACATCTCCACCATGCTCTATTTCAGGGGGATCAGGGAAGAAGAAGCAGTTGTAGGAGTGATCAGTACCGAATCTATTAATGGAGTCATAATTGTCGACCCGGAAAGAAGTGAGATCCAAAAAACAGTTGACGAATGCAGTGAACGGTTCGACCCCAAAGTTTTCCGGTCTATTTTAAACATATCTCTTAACATAGCTCATAAAGGAAGAGAAGGAAGAAGGCTGGGTACCGGTTTTGTTATTGGAGATGTAGATGAGGTCTTAAAGAGATCAACTCAAATGGTCCTCAATCCTTTTGAGGGACACCCGAAGAAAGTCCGTAACATTACTGAGCCATCGACCTGGGAGAGCGTAATGGAATTTGCCCAGTTAGATGGGGTGTTCATAGTTGACAAACAAGGAACCATCATGGCTGCAGGTAGGTACATAGAGGTTCATACCAAAGAATTGAAGTTGAGGCAGGGTCTTGGTGGCAGGCACCTCTCCTGTGCAGCTATAACTCGAGAAACGGAAGCGGTTTCAATTGTTGTCTCAGAGAGTGGAGATATCTCCGTTTACAAAGACGGAGACGAGCTTATAGTCATTAACACTCACATTTTTTAGATACTGAGACATTCTTAGCCGATACAGCGATTTTATGACCGGATGTGATCGAACTATCTTTATACCGAAAGTTTAAAATGTAATGTGGTTAACTCTAATATAGAAGATGAGTCCGGAAGTATGCAACATTTGTGGATTACCTAAAGATTTGTGCGTTTGCGAGGAAGTAGCCAAAGAGCAACAGCAGATCGTTATAAAGACCAACAAGAGAAGGTATGGTAAAGAAGTAACTATTGTTCAGGGTATTAATAGTGGGGAGATCAACATTGACGATCTGGCAAAATACCTGAAATCCAATCTAGCCTGCGGTGGAACAGTAAAGAATGGCATCATAGAATTGCAGGGAAACCACATCAACAAAGTAAAGGACCTACTGGTTAAAAAAGGGTTCACGCCTGAAAGGATCAAAAGATAATTTTTTTATCTATATTTATAAGAAAATTTTATTTATGAGCTGCTTTCTTTTAAAATAGAAAAGTAGAGGTCCTCCAGTCTGGCGATCTGTGAATCTATTTTCACGATCTTTCCTCCAGAGGAAGTAATCGATTTTATAAAAGAATTGAGCTCCCCTATATCCGACGTCTCAAAAGATTCTACTTTAGAGTTTGTCTGATAATACAGAACATAGCTCTTTGACCGTCTTAATGCCTCTACTGTACCTTTGTAGATGATCCTGCCCTCTTTGAGGATAATGATCTCATCGCAAACCGTTTCTACGTAATACATATTGTGAGCCGAGAATAAGATCCCTTTACCTTCTTCTTTTAGGCTCTTCATGAACTCAGAGATGAATAGTGATGTTGAGGGGTCCAGTCCCCCTGTGGGTTCGTCATAGATCAGAATGTCCGGGTCATGCATGAGAGTTCTGGCTATGGAGACCTTTCTTTTCATACCTTTGGAGAACTCTCCAATAGATTTATTTTGGGGTAAATTTAGCATTCTGGTAAGCTCCCTCGCTTTCTTCCTTGCTTTATCGGATGTTATATCGTAAAGAGATGCAAAGAAACCCAGGTACTCCAGGGGATCCATATTTTCATACAGAGAGTCGATCTCCGGCAGGTAGCCAATTCTTCGCTTTATTTCCCCCTGTTTGGAGAAGAAATCCTGGCCAAAATACTCTATCTCACCAGAGCTGGGCTCTATGAGACCAGATAGGATCTTAATAATAGTAGATTTACCTGCTCCATTCTCTCCTACAAGTCCAAGAATTTGTCCTCTTTCCAGTTCGAAATTAACGTCCTGTAGTGCCTTAAAATCTCCGTAATCTTTATTCAAGTGGTTGACCTTGAGCATTATAATAATTAGTATTAGAATCTAATAGTTTTTTCGGATTATAAAAGAGCAAAAAGTTTATTAGTGGCAAGATGATTATGATAATTGTGGTGAGCTGGATGTCAGTTTTAATTATGGGCAAGCCCTGTAGAGATGAATACAAGAGCAGATACTGTTTTCCCTGTATCTCTGGACTCTGTCCCTACGGTATGGATTTTGAGAATGATTGCTACCCGGAATTGGATCCTGAGCAACAGGAATTGTTCGAAGAACTCTATATGTTGAGAGGTAAAGTATTGCAATCAGAAAAAAATAGGTCATATGATCAACTGGTTTCCGTCAGGTTAACCGGAGAGACCAAATAATGCTAAAAGTGGTGAGGATAGAGCTCAAAAAATCGGCCAAAAAATTCTCCAAAAAATTCCTTTTTATTATTCTTCTACTCTCTATTTTTGCCGGTTTTCTTACCCATCATTCTATCCATTCGGGCTTGAAATCCGATGATGGTTTCTACACAGTAGGTAGTCCATTTAAAATTCCTGACGAGGGGTTTGTGTGCTATTACACAGAAGATGCGGGTAGTGTTGAAGATGACAAAGTCGATGTTTATCTGGGGAAAGGCTCGAATCTATAC
>JBKHKH010000012.1:0-25105 GCA_046537735.1 Archaeoglobaceae archaeon
GAGGATTCTGGGGCTCAGGCTATGGAAGAGGTTTTGGCTTTGGTCCGGGAAGAGGGTTCCGAGGACCGATAATGGCTTATCCAGAACCAGTATACCCTGCTTCTTATGCTTACCCCGCCGGTTATAGGGGATACTACCGACCGTGGTGGTGAGTGTTGGGAAACAGGAGCAGAAATAACGTTTATCAGGCAGATCTGATAGCCTGGAAGATGAGATAAGATTAAGAAGTTATAAGTAAATTCAAAATATATAATGAGGTGAAATATGTCTAAGTCTAAAATAGCTGTTGCTACTCAACAAGGTGGTCTAGAGGATGAGGTGTCACCGGCTTTCGGTAGATGTCCAACCTACACCATCGTAGAAGTTGAGGGAAATGAAATAAAAGATGTCCAGGTATACCAGAATGAGTATGCAAGTGGACAAAGCGGTGCGGGCCTTCAAGCTGCTGGATTTATCGCCAATCAAGGAGTTCAGGCGGTGATCGCAGGCAACTTTGGGCCTAATGTAACTACTGTGCTGGGACAATCCAATGTGGAGATGGTTCCGGCTTCGGGAATGAAGGTCAGGGACGCAGTACACAAATATTTGAACGGAGAACTTGCGCCCGCTTCTCAACCAACTTCCTCATCCTTTGCAGGCATGGGAGCAGGCATGGGTGGAGGAATGGGTAGAGGAATGGGACGAGGCATGGGTAGAGGAATGGGACGAGGCATGGGTGGACAGATGCAGATGTCACCACAGCAGCCCTCACAACCCCCACAACAATTCCCACAACAACCTCAGCAGGGCCAGAACTCGGATAAAGACCGCATTAATTACCTTGAAGAAAAGATAGAAGGTCTGGAAGGCCAGTTAAAGGAGATCTTAGATTCTCTGAAAAAGCGTGAGAAGAAGGAATAGAGATGCCAGATGTCAGTGGACAAAAAATATTATTATTTTTTATTAAAAGGTGATTAAGTGAAAATTGTAGTTGCCAGCGGAAAAGGTGGTACAGGCAAGACAACCATATCAGTTAATATGTTCAAGTCACTAGCAAACTCACAATTACTTGATTGTGATGTGGAGGAGCCGGACAGTCAGCATTTTTTGAACTTGGACCTGGAGGATGACGGGAATGTTACCTCCTACTCCCCCATCATCGATGATGACAAATGCGATTTGTGTGGAGAATGTGCTGATCTATGCCACTTTAATGCTATCGTGGTCACTCCCAACAAAGCAATGATCTTTCCCGAGCTCTGTCATGGTTGCGGTCTTTGTGCTCTTGCATGTCCCCAGGGCGCAATTTCAGAGGAAAGTAAAGAAGTAGGGAAAATACAGAAAGGAATGGACAGCAGGTTCTATCAGGGCGTCCTGAATACTGGAGAGCTTCTGGCCCCTATACTAATCAATGCAGTAAAAGACAGAGCCAATCAAGAAGAGGTTATAATAATCGATGCTCCTCCAGGTAATTCCTGTTCAGCAGTTGCAGCGGTAGACGGTGCTGACTTCTGTATTCTAGTGACTGAACCAACTCCATTCGGCCTTCACGATCTAAAATACTCTGTAAGAATGGTGAAGGAGCTAGGAGTTCCTTATGCCGTGGTCATAAACAGAGATGGAGTGGGCGATGATAGAGTAGAGAAGTATTGCGAGGAGCAAGGAATACCCATCCTGCTGAAGATACCCAACAATCGGGAAATTGCCCAACTCTATTCCAGAGGAATCCCCTTTGTGGATGAGATGCCGGAGTGGAAGGAGAAATTTGAGGAGCTTTACAGGAAGACCAAGGAGATGGTAGCATGAAGCAACTGACCATAATATCGGGTAAGGGTGGAACAGGAAAGACTACCATCAGTTCTGCTTTTGCATCCCTGGCAAAGAATGCGCTCCTGGCGGACTGTGACTGTGATGCTCCCGACCTCCAGTTGATATTGAGACCGGAGATCGAAGAAGAAAAAGATTTTTACGGATCAGCTACTGCCATTAGAGAAGTGGACTGCTCTGAATGCGGTGAGTGCAAAGAAGTTTGTCGTTTCGGAGCTATAGACGATGACTTAAGGATTATCGGTACCAGGTGCGAAGGGTGTGGAGCCTGTGCATTCGTCTGCCCTGAAGACGCAATAGAGATCGTGACCGAAAAAACTGGAACTATCTACAAATCAAAAACGAGGTTTGGGGATATGGTCCACGCCGAACTCGGTATAGGGGAAGAGGCTTCCGGAAAGATGGTCAACGAGGTCAGAGCCAAGATCCAACAGGTGGCAAACGGCAAGGACATGGTCATCATTGATGGCTCTCCCGGTATCGGTTGCCCGGTCATTGCATCCATAAAGGGCGTCGATGCAGTTCTTATTGTAGTAGAGCCTTCAGTAACAGGCATGTACGATATGACCAGGGTTATTGAGGTCGCCAAGCATTTTAACATCCCTACAGCGGTGTGCATAAACAAGTATGACATCAACGAGGACAAGGCTGGAGAGATCGAGACTTATTGTCAGGAACAAGGAGTTCCAGTTCTGGGAAAGCTCCCTTATGACGATGTTGCCACCAAAGCGATGATAAAAGAAGAAACCGTGGTGGAATACTCTGACTCTGAACTCTCCACAAGGATAACCGCTATGTGGAAGGAGATTGAGTCCTTTTTAGAGAACTAGATCCATGTATCTAATCTTTTTCATTTTTTTGTTTTGTGGTCTCTTGCTTGCCTTACCTGCACCCATGCTACTATGGAAATGTTTGAATGCCCCTATTGTGGTAAGTTGATGGGAACATTCTTTGCTTTGAAGGGGCATTGCAAAAAGAAGCACTCAGATGAATGCCCTATATGTAACAAGAAGTTTAAAAATCTGCTTTCTCACATTGAAGAGTGGTCCCATTTTTGTGATAAGCATAAGGTAGCTTATGGGCTGCTCAAAGGAGGGAGTGGCTGTAGAGTCACTGAGCATTACTTTAATTGCAAGGACTTTGCCTATCACTACTGCAAATCGCAAGTACCAGATAAGTGTATACAGCTCAAAAGTTGATCTGAATTGGCATATCGTTATTACTACTGATGTTCAAAAGTTTATTAGAATTTTTATATAACATCTCGATTAGAATTAAAATTTTAGGAAGCCCGAAAAATTTAAGTAATCTTGAGGGGAATATTGTGAATACATAACCCTCAAATTAGGGTTGAAGTTGTCGCAAGTAAAGAATAAAATTTCAAGGAAGTTAAAGATGAATGGAAAACTTAAGAGAATTGAAGATTATCTGGAAGCGATTTACGATATCCAAACGGATGAGCAAAGGATGGTCAAAACTGGTGAGCTATCCGAGAGATTTGAAATTAAGCCTTCTAGCACTACTGAAATGCTCTCCAAGTTAAGTGAAATGGATTACCTGGAGTATAAGCCATACTATGGGGTTTATTTAACCGAAAAGGGAGAGGAAATTGCTAGAAAGATAAAGAAGTATCATCATTTATTTGAGACCTTTTTCAAAAATTTCCTGCAAATCGAAGAGGATAAGGCATCTGAGCTGAGCTGCGAGCTTGAACACTACGTAGATGATAGGATCGCTGAAAAGATCTGTGCTATAGTAGCCAGCAGTTGTGAATTGTGTGAAGAATGCCCTTTTGAGGTTTACCGTCTCTCTGAAGCTAAGCCCGGCACCTACAAAGTAATATTATCTCCCTCAAGTGCCGGTAAAATTGGGATAACCAATGGAGCCACTTTAGAAGTGAATAGCGATAACTCGGTCCGTGTTGACGGAGAAGATTTCCTGGTCTCTCCAAAGGTAGCGTCAAAGATCGTCCTGGAACCCTAGAGAGTAATGTTCCCTGAAGATACACTGCTCTTCGCCACACTGGAAAAGGAAGGAAACAAAGTGAACATCCCCCTGGTATGCCAGAAGTGCGGAAAATGTTGCAAACAATTGAGCCATGTTCTTTTTGATACATATGAGGGGGAAATAAATGTGGAAGGTGTTGATGACATCAAAAAGTTTCTGGGATTCAGGTACTACGAAGTGGTGGAGGAGCTCAGATACCGATTTGGGGATGGTTTGGGTGTATTAATGGTAAATCCCTGCCCTTTTTTCAAAAATAATAGTTGTGAAGTATATCCCGCTCGACCCCGGTCATGCAGGCGATTCCCCCTCTTTGGGGATCAGAACATTGGTTGTCCTGCTGCAAAAAGATTCAAAGAGCTTCTTGATAGTATTGGGGGAGATATCCGGCTCGTTCAGGTGCAGTGGAAAGAGATAGACAGTTTTATAGTCGAACCCTCACCACAAGACGTAAAGAAATTCTTCAGTATGGCAGAACAAGCCGAAATTGATTCTTTTTTGAAAATAAATATAATAAAGGAGAGTTGAGGGACTCAGAACTTTAGATAGGGCCTTAGAGCTTTAAAGATCGACTAATTTGATCCCCTAATTGTTCCGCGTATTCTTTAGGCAGTAACCTCTTTTTCGGCCTTTTCGATGATGAAATCTATGATAGTATCGAAGATCTCTGCGATTTTTTCATCGGTCTCAACAATAGGTTTTCCTTTCTCACCGCTGTCAGAGACCTGAGGATTGAGTGGTATCGAACCCATGAAGGGGATGTTCATCTCCTCTGCCAGTTTCTTGCCTCCACCTGCTCCGAATACGTCAATAACTTGTGAACAGTGAGGACAGATCAATCCTGACATGTTCTCCACTAATCCGATCACTGGAGCCGTTTTCTCCGGTTCTTCACTCGCCTCTTTTTGTCCATCTCCTTTTTCTTCCCCTTTTGCCTCTCCAGTCTGGATGACGAAATTAATGGTTTTCTTTACCTCCTCAAACGCGACACTTTGGGGGGTGGTTACTGTAACTACTACATCAGGTTTTACCAGTTGCATTACACTTATAGCTTCGTCTCCAGTTCCAGGAGGATGGTCAATAACCAGATAATCGACATCCCAATTCACTTGCTCATATGCCTGTTTGATAAACCCATGCTTCATGGGCCCTCTCCACACAACTGGTGTGTCAGAGGAAGGAAGCAGGAATCCTATGGAAAAAACTCTCAAGTTTTTAAATATAACTGGCTCCATTTTGCCTTTTTCTTTAGATTCGCTCACTCCTCTTACTTTATCGAGCCCCATCATCTTGGGAATGCTGGGTCCGTGGATATCCACGTCCAGTAAACCGGTTTTGTACTTCTTGGAGAGGGCGAGGGCCAGATTTGCGGCCACAGTACTTTTTCCTACACCGCCTTTACCACTTGTAACTGCTATCTTTATCATATTCAATTACCTCCTTTAGCGCTTTGCTTTAAACAGTTTCCTTTTTCAACAAACAATCATTTGTTGAGAAGCGAGGTGAAAAGAGTAGAGCTCTTTTTAAGCTTTTTGCGGCTTTTGGTCAAGAGGAACTAACCTTACACCGAAGGCTCTACCCACCTGAGCTTCGCATCCATGATTGTTATCGATGACCAATACTTAAATTTTTCGGCGTGCCTAAAAATCTTATGTGGATTAATGTCAGGTATATAATTACATCTCGAGTATGAATTCGGCATTTGAGAAAAATGATGATCGGAGTAAAGCACTAACTGTTCTCATCGAATTGTCTGTTATTTCAGTATCTGGGGTGTGACCATCCATTCTACTGACCAGTTCGCTTCCTCATCAAGTCCCAAGCACACAACGCCACCCATTTTAAACTCGACCACTTTTCTTTCTGGATCATTGGCGATCAAGAATCCGGCAAGCTTGCTCAAATGAGGCAAATGACCTACTAGCACAGTATCTCCACCATCCCCTTCTTTTAGTTTGTTGCCCCAAATAGTGGGGTCGTCCTTAGCTTTAAGCCCCTCGGATTCTTCAACACCTTTAGAAGGTTTAAATGCTTCATTCAATGCTTCAGCTGTCTTTTTGGCCCGTAATTTGCCGCTGTGCAGTATCTTCTCCACCTTAAGATCTTTTCTTTCCAGAAAGCTAGCCATAATCTTAATATCTTCCCGGCCCTTGTCAGAAAGAGGCCTCTCTGGATCCTCATCCTTCGGCTTGGGCTCCGCATGCTGTACCAGATACAGCTTCATAAATATCCCTCCGTTGCATTTACCCTGTATCTCGGTTTTACCCCTAATTATATTATTTGGTTTGAGTATTGTTTGAGTAGGATTCAGGGTTAACTCTTTAGATTGGGAGGCTGAAATAGAGCGAAATAAATTAAAATGAAAGATACAGTAGAGCGGAATGGGTAAAAATGAGAGGTATGGATATCGGTGGTAGGTGAAATGAATAAAGGTGAAAAGGTTGCCTCGCTGGCTATTGCAGTGAACATCGGCCTTTTTGGGATAAAATACTTTTTTGCGGTGCTCTCAGGCAGCATTGCTATGAGAGCCGGGGCGTTCGACGCTTTCACCGATGTTGTTGCCTCTTCAGCTGTTTTTATTGGCTTAATGATAGCCAGCAGAAAGACCAGGAATTTTCCGTATGGATTGTATAAGGTTGAGAATCTAGTATCGGTGATCGTAGCCCTTTTCATCTTTTATGCAGGATATGAAATAGTAATGGATGCTTTAAGGAGCGAGACAATCGAGTTACAGAACGTATGGCTCTCCATTGCTGGTATAGTGTGTGCTATGGCTATAGCCTTTGTTTTCTCTACATACGAAAGAAAAGTTGGTAGAGAAATTGGATCTCCCAGCCTGGTTGCGGATGCGGAGCACGTATACATAGATATGTTCTCCAATTTTCTTATATTGCTGGGTCTTTCATCAAGTTTTATCGGATTTAACCTGGACAGATTTGCTGGCCTCATAATAGCAGCATTTTTCGCCTGGTCAGGAGGCAAGATCTTCATTGACGGTATTAAGGTTTTGCTGGACGCTTCCCTGGACTATGATACTCTCAGAACGGCTGAGAAAACAATAGAAGAAGAACCTCAGGTAGTGGAGATCAAAGACCTTAGAGGGAGGAACTCCGGGCAATACAAGTTCTTGGAGGCGGTCATCACTTTGAAGACTCATGATTTAGATAAAGCTCATTTTATTTCCAGTCGAATTGAGAAAAACATAAAGAATGGGCTTAAAAATATTGATCAAGTCCTCATACACTACGAGCCGAGTGAAAAGGAATATCTGATATACTCTTTACCCGTGGAAGATGCTGAAGAACTCACTATATCAAAACACTTTGGTGACGCACCCTATTTTGCCCTGGTAACCGTCAGAGCAAAGGATAATAAGGCTGTTGAACTCACCACCATAAAAAATCCTTTTACCAATGTGGAGCACAAGAAAGGCATTCTGGCTGCAGAATACCTTATAAAACAGTCTGTAGATCTATTCATCTCTACGGAAACTTTTGAGGGCAAGGGTCCTTTTTACGTGTTCTCTGATGCTGCTGTGGAAGTCCTGCAGACAGAAAAAGGGAGTGTTGAACAGGCTTTACAGGAGTTTGACATCACCTTCGACTTAGAAGAAAGAGGCATTGACTAGCTCTATCCACTTAAAAATTGGAATTAAGTAAATATATTAATTTGATCACTAAAGAGCTTCTTCAAGGGTTTCGATGTTAAATTTGGTGTTGGCACATCCGTTTTTGACCAGTGGAACTCCCTGATACCCGATTCCCAGCTCTTCCAGCTTGTTTATCCCTAATTTTATTTCCTCGGAGCAGGCAACACCCACCACACCGTCGTAACTCCTCTTCTTGAGTATTTTTGATATGCAAGAGCCTCCGGGGAGAATATAGACGTCATACCCTCTCTTTTTCCCCAACTGGGTGGCTTTATTTATGAGGCAGTCCTGGGAACAGGCTTTACAGTAATAGGAAGAGACTTCAGGGTCGAATTCTGCCTGACACCTGTTATCCATATATTTTCTGGCACAGTGGGGCAGGAATAAGGCTCTTTCTTTACTTCTCTCAAAATGTTCTCTTTCGGAGAGATTCTTTATGTACACTTCAGTCAAATCCTCCATCAATCGTATAGAATCTGAAAAAGGCAATCCCGTAACTTTATTGACTCCGAACCGTTCCACCAGACTCACAGCAACTTTGGAGATTTTTTTGTGTATTTCCCTGTCATTGGCGAATCTGGCAAGGTCTGTTAAGAGGGGCCTGGAGATTTTGGAAAGGTCGAAATCAAAGGAATAAGCCATAATATCCCTTCAGTTATTATTAGATAAAATTTTTGTTCATCAATACAGTATCCCCTACCTTTATCCCCGGCACTCCCAGATCTCTGGCCACCAGAGAGCACTTGGCTCTTAGCATGAAGAATATGTTTGCTTTAGCATCGCTCAGAGCCTCGTAGTTACCCTGTCCCTTGCTGACCACCATATCAGCTTCACTTAATTTGGTAATGAATTGGTGTGAATTCCTTTCTGGTCCGTTACCTCGCTCACCGTTGCTGACCTCTTCTATACTGGCGATCTCATCTATTTTGCAGTATCTGGCATCCTCAATAGTTGCATCATTTATTATAGGTCCCTTCTTGACCACCACTGTAATGTCCTTGCCTCTCATCTCCTCCACCAGTATACGGTCCATGATTATCTCTCCTGTGTTATCACAGAGATAGTATATAGTCTGAGAATTGTTTAAGGCTTCTTCAAACTTTTCAAAATGGTCTACGGTCAAATCCATCTCCAGCACTTCATCAATTGATTCCTCTAGATCGAAATCGTGTCCCGGCCCGAAATCGATTATATTTCCCGCTATGGCCAGTTTTACTGCAGTCAAGAGCCGGTTCTGAGAGTTGTTTACTTTCTCCTTCATTTGAGGGTACATTGACATGGCTTTTTGGTTATACTCCTGCTTCAGCTGACTGTAGGGGTCATAGGTCCCGGTGACTTCCCTGACCATGTGATGGACTCTATCTGCTATTTCAGGTGGTGTTTTGTCAAAAGAGGTCTCCGAAAGTAGCCTTGCCACTTCCCTGAGTACCTCTTCCTGTTTGGACTCATCTTGTGTGGCCATTCGGCTCGCCTCCAGAGCCTGTCTCATAACACACGGAACACAATCCAGCGAAAGTCTCATAAGTATCAATATCCTCCCAGCGAAAATTAAGGTGGGATTTTACCCTTATATCTTACTGGCCAAGGTTAATTGATGGACTTATTAACGGTTTTGATTATTGAGGTCGAACCACAATCAATTAGACATCACCTAATTAAGGGAGAGACCGTAAAGAGAAAAGGGAAAAGAGAAATGGGAGATAGAAGGTAGGAGCAAAGAAAAAAAAGGAAAAACAGTGTAGATACTGGATTAACTTCAGTGAACGGCTATACAGGTTACTGTATCTTCAACACCGTCTATGGAGTGGATATTTTCGACGATCTCCTTCAGGCTTTCGCTCAGCTCTTTTTCTGCTTCTATGTAGACTATCACATCGTAAATACCGGTAACGGGATGTGCTGCCTTAACATTTTTCACTTTGGATGCTTTTTCGGCTACAGAGAAGGCTTTGCCCTTCTCGGTAAGCAATAACATATAGGCTGCATGCATCATTTCACCTCCTCTCTGAGATATTGAACACAACTAGTAAATGAAACTGTCGCTTTTATATTATAGACTGGTTAAGCTTACCATGGATGAGTTCCGATTATAACTTCTTTTCCGAACTTGCCTTCCAGAATTGCTTTTTGCTCGTCCAGGTCTATTGGACAGTATGCGTTATTTACAACAGCAACAATGCAAGTCCCCAGGAATATTTTGTCGAAATCCTCTTCCAATCCATGGATTACTTCCTCTACCAGATTCATTTTGGGTACTACAAGCCCCGGACAGTCTCCGCATGAAGTCAGGCCTACGATCTCTATGTCGCCCTGATCTTTGAATTTTCCTGCGTTCTCTTTTGCCGCTTTAAAGCACTTAGTACATGCTATACAGGTTGTATCCTTCATTCTTTCGCAGCCAATAATAACTACTCTGGTTTTATCTTTCTCAGCCATAATAAACCCTCTAGTATCTATTTTCCAAAAGTAGCTTCCTTAGATATAATAAGAATTTCGGTTTACTTTATTTTTATTTAAAAAACTATCGGTTGGTTTAGGGCTTCTTCGTATTCAGTTTAAGTATTACTTTAATTGAATTGAAAAACCAGAAATGCGTTCTGGAGCCGCGTGGCATCTTACGATACCACTTTGTTCCTTCTTACTGCTTAATCTATAGTTTATATTACAATTAAAAAAGATAGGGTTTATTTGTATGCATCAGGAACAAGGCTTTAACTACCCAACATCTGTTTTTATCTCCACCTTCTAATTGCGTAAGCTACTACTAATACTCCCACAATGGCAGTGAACACTTCAAACCCAGGTGATGAATCTGTGGTTTCTTCCTCTGGTGTTGTTGCTTCGGGTATTCCATAGATTGCTGATGCGGTCTTTTCCGGTATGAAGGAGCTTCCTTCTAGCATTAATCTACCTTCGGTTCCCTCAACAACCATAATATCTTTGTTTCCATGGCAGAAATCACAGTTCTTAGCTTCACCAATAGTGTGGGGGCTGCGCTCTACCCAGTGGGTCACATATGTGTCATTGAACTCCAGAGTCATATTGTAGAACGGAGTAACTTCTCCATTACTACCTACACCTAAGTAGAAATCAGTTGTGCTTCCACTGCTGGGATGCCAATCACCTTCACTGAGACCCATTTTCTCGTCCATATGACAGCTGTAACAGTGTTGATACCATTGAGCATGACATGCTGAACAATCCAGTTCTCTTTGATGTATCTTGTGCGCTTCAATATCTGTGGAATACTGAGTTACTTCCATGCCCTTTACTACCTTACCCGGATTGATGTGGCAGTCTTCACAGTTGAACTGGACAGCAACCCTCTGATTTGGAGCGTCACGAACTTCGGGGTCAGTTCCGTGTAATTCATCTGCCTCGTGGCAATCCCAGCAGTCAAGTCCTTTTTCGTAGTGGATGTCGGCAGGAGTGTTTGGAGCTTCAGTGAGGTAGGCTTTCATTCCTATATAGTTCGGTCCAGGTCTCTTGTAGTGGCATCGTGAAAGACAGCTATCATTCATGTCCATCTCGTATTCCCCGTCATGAATTTCACTATAACTTTCCAGGTGGCATGATGTACAGTTCTTAGTCATGGGTGTATTGTCCGGGAAATTACCAGTATCTTCATGGCACTTCATACATCCTCCTAGGACATCCACTCCAAAATCCTCGCCCATCCCTTTTGCCCACTCGTTCTCTATTCCTCTATAAGTATAATGTAGGGATTTACTGTAATTTTCTGCTATATCAGAATGGCAACTTCCGCATTGCCCGAACTCATTGGCTACTGCCGTGTTCGCTAAAAACAACACTAAAAACACTAATAACGTGATTTTCAAGGTTCTCATACCATCACCAATTTCCTTCCTCAGATTTTATTGTTCTAAACGTATTTATATTTTTCGGGTAACCTAAAAATATTGGAAAACAGACATCAGTTTTATGTTTTATAAGTTATCTAGGAGATGTAGATGATAGCCTTTGGACCAGTACCATCCAGACGTCTAGGCCGCAGTCTAGGGATAAATAATATACCGCCCAAGAATTGTACCTATTCCTGTGTCTACTGCCAGCTGGGCAGGACTTTGAGAAAACAAGTAATTAGAAGAAGTTATTATCCAGTTGATGAGTTATTTCGCAGCGTGAAACAAAAAGTCAGTAGTCTGAAAAATGATTATGTGGATTACTTGACCTTTGTTCCTGACGGTGAGCCTACTCTCGACATCAATTTAGGTGAAGAGATTGAAGCTCTCCGGGAGTTGAACATTGATATAGCAGTGATCTCCAATTCTTCTCTTCTCTGGGACAAGGAGGTCCAGAAGGATTTAAGCAAGGCCGATCTAGTATCATTGAAAGTTGATGCGGTAACTGAAAATATATGGAGAAGGGTCAATAGACCTCACAAATCCTTGAATCTGAAAGAGATACTATCTGGGGTTTTAGAGTTCTCCAGGGATTTTAAAGGGGACTTATTAACGGAGACTATGTTGATAAGAGGTATTAATGACTCTACTGAGGAAATAAAAAGAATAGCGGATTTTATTGCTCAGCTAGAACCCAAGAAAAGCTACGTCTCCAGCCCATTCAGACCCCCTGCAGAGGAAAGTGTAAAGGTTGCCAGTGAATACTCTCTCATCACTGCCTATCAGTGCTTTAAGGATAACTCCATAGATGTGGAGATACTCACCGGCCATGAAGAACCCGACTTCGGGTTTACAGGAGATGCTGAGAGCGACTTGCTGAGCATTACCTCAGTACACCCCATGAGAAAGGAAAGCCTGGAGGACCTCTTGATCAAATCCAATGAAAGCTGGGAACTGATTGAAAGATTAATAGACGAAGATAAACTCGCTGAAGTGGAGTATGAGGGCCATAAGTTCTATATTAGAAAGTTCGCATAGCCAGCAGCAACATCAAACAATAGGAAAACAATAACTATAATCTTTTGTTTAAAGCATAAGCAATACCAGGGCTATGATCACTACCAGGATAACCGCTAAAACCCCTACGACGAATACACTATCCTCAGGGTTGATCTCCTCCATCTCCAAAGAAGGCTCACTTTTCGCTTGAGCTTTTATTACAGGCTTCTCTTCTACCACTCTGGATAAATCTTTGAAACCCTTCTTTTGGGCCTGTTCGTAACATTTATAACATAGTGGATAACCCTGGAACCATATTTCCGCGTTTTTCCCACAACTAAAGCAGCTCTCATCCATTTCTACCACCTCACACATAAATCATGAGAGATTAGGGCAATTAATACTTAAGGCTATCGATTTTATTTTTGTAATATAAACTATAGATTAAGCAATAAAAAGGAACAAAGTGGTATCGTAAGATGCCACGCGGCTCCAGAACGCATTTCTGGCTGTCTTTAATTCTTATCCTGTTATCAGTATCTTTTACTGTCAGTGTGAATTATTTCCACATGGGAGGGTAAACTCCTCTCTCCATGGTGACTCTGGACAGATCTACTGCAGTTCCACTCTTCATTTTTAACATATCTTCGTCACTGACCTTACTTTCTCCTATGGCTACCAGCTCATTCTTCAAGGTAAAGATAGCCACTTTATCGCCGGCTTTGATCCCTTTCTCAATGTAGTTGATCCCGGGAGTGTTGAGGTTTGCTCCGTGGCATAAGGCATCAACAGCTGAATCCTTGACCAGTATCTTGGGCATATTGCTTACTGCTTTCTCCATTGGCTGTATTATCTGGCGGAGATACTTTTCTTCACCATCTTCTTTCCAGAACACATAGGCGTCCTGCAGCTCCTGAAGGGTAAAGCACATGCTTTCATCGAAAATACCTGTTTTTGTCCTCCGCAGCTCCTGCATGTGAGCGCCGCTACCCAGAATCTCACCGATATCTCTACAGATATTCCTGATATACGTTCCTGCCTCGGTCCTGACCCTGAAGAGAACGTCTCTTCCATCTCTCTCCAGAAAATCCAGGTTATAGACTCTTCTTACTCTAAGTCTCCTTTTTACTGCTGATTCCAGAGGAGGTCTCTGGTATATCTTGCCCACAAACATGTTCATGACATGCAATAATTCCTGCTCATTGACATCATCGTGCAGCCGCATGATAGCTACATACTCCTTTTGAGACGACTGAAGAGTTTTAAGCAACTTGACAGAGTTCTCAATCAAAACAGGGAGAGCACCAGTCACATTGGGGTCAAGTGTTCCAGCATGTCCTGTTTTCCCCACCTCTAGGATCTTCCGTACCCAAACAGTAACTTCATGGCTGGTAGGGCCGAAGGGCTTATCCACACATACGATTCCCTTTCGAATATAATCCACAATACCTCTGTTGTTAGGATAGACTCCGTAACCCTCATCTGTACTGGACTCATCTTTGATGTGGAATTTCTCCTCGAATTTTGTACGGCTGCCCTCACTCTCCCTCTTACTGCTCATTTTTTCTCTCATGTTGGTCTACAGATTTGGCTTATCTGATTACCTGCGTTTAAAGTTTTGTCCCTAACCGCAACCTAATCGCAACCAACCTAACCGTAACCTTACCTGCAACCAATCTATTAGGTTACACTTATTAACCGGCTTTTAATTCCATCAGCATGAGCGGCTATGTAGACCTGTCCCATACCATTGAAGAGGATATCTCTGTTTTCAAAACTCTTCCAGCTCCTCGAATCTATCCCTATTTCACGCACGAGGAATCAAGGGCATCGTATAATGATAAGAGCATGTTCGAGGTCACCACAATGGAGTTCCAGACCAGCTGCGGGACCTACATGGACTCACCCTATCATAGATATCCTGAAGGTAAAGATATCAGTCGCATAGGTCTAGAACAGACCATTTTGGAAGGAGTTGTGGTAGATGTCTCCGATAAAGGGAGGAAAGAGCCCATTGTGGTGGGGGATATTCCGCACAACAGATTGGATGACAGGGCCGTTCTATTTTACACTGGATGGGATCGCTGGTGGAAAAAGGAAGAATATCACCAGCACCCTTATCTCTCCAGGGAGGCTGCCGAATTCCTGCTCGAAAAGGGGGTCAAGCTAGTGGGTATTGACACCATCAACATAGATAACCCTCAGGATGACTACCGCCCGGTGCACACCCTGCTGCTCAAGAACGATATACTGATAGTGGAAAATCTGTGCAATCTGGCGAAGTTGATTGGCAGGAAGTTCACGTTCTTCGCTTGTCCTTTAAAGGTAAAGAAAGCAGCAGCATTTCCTGTGAGGGCCTTTGCCACAGTAGATTGACTCTTGCGCGATGAGGTTAATCATAATGGACTTCCAGTTCGAATCGACCGTCTGGCGTTGGCTTCAATCTGTTGAAGAACTGCTCTGTGTTGAAGACCAGTCCGAAGTTCTCCTCTACCTCTTCAATGGTGGTATTGTAGAACTTATCCTTTAAGGATGCTGTGGCGTCTTTGAGAAGTATTACATCCCACCCCCTGTTGAAGCCATCACGGAGGGAGGATTCTACGCATATAGAGGTATCGATGCCCGCAAAGACCAGCGTATCTATCCTGAGGGAGTCCAGCCACATCTCGAATTCTGTATCCTGGAATATGGAGTCCCTTCTTTTGTCCACTATCAGGTCGTCTTCTTCCGGCTCCAGCTCATCTATAATTTGAGCATCCCGTGTGCCAGAGATACATAGGGGTATCTTCTCTATCCTCTCCCTTCGTTTGTAGGGGATGATCTTATGGACTCTCTCCAGCATGTCCACACCTGATTTCTCTCTGATGGCTCGAGAGTAGAACACCTGGATCTCCAGAGATCTTGCTTTCTCCACCGCATACTTCACAGTGGGTATAAGCTCTCTGTACTTGCTTATGTCGTATCCGAGCTTTTCAAAAGAGCCTCCCGGGGACATGAAGCAATTCTGAAAATCGATCAAGACCAGGGCTGGTTTTATGTTGAATATCATGAGTTTCCTGCCAACGGAGCTATATTTTAGCCTTTCTTTTTATTATCTTTCTTGTTTATATTATTCTATGCTCGAAGGTAAAGCCTGAAGCTGAATTATGCTAAGCTGAATTACGTAATTAAAGGGCTATTTGCTATTTGAATAGATCCCTAAACGAAGGCCCTTTCCGTATCTCTTGGCCAAAATCCTTTATGGTGAGGTCATCGTAGCCAGTAGACTTTTTACATAGCTCAATAGCTTCTTCTCTCCCTCCAATGTGGTCGATAAGACCTTTTTCCTTTGCCTCTTCTCCCAGGTAAACTTTTCCCTCGAATACTTCATCATCTCTTATTTGTCTGTTCTTGCTGACGTGCTCTCTGAACATCTGATTTATCTTCTCCAGCACCTGTTCTCTCTGCTCTTCTTCCTCTTCAGAGGGTTTAAAGAAGGGAAATCCTGCCTGCTTGAACTTTCCTTTTCCTTTGACATCCACATCTATACCCATCTCTTTAAGGAAGTCGGAGATGTCGGGTCTGATGGAAAGCACGCCAACCCCACCTACTGAAGACAGCTTATCGGCGATTATGGCGTCACAGCTGCAGGCTATCCAGTATGCACCCGACGCTCCCTGTTCCTGTATCCTGGCTACTTTATACACATCGAGGCTCTCGACCTTCTCTGCAATATCTTTACTCTTATAAGGTGACCCACCAGGGGAATTTATTTCCAGAATAAGCGCTTTATACTTCTTTCCTTCCTTTACCTCATCGATGTAATCCTCAGCCCTGGAGATGGGTGACTTACCCGCCATGGGAAAAATACCTATACCTGAGCCTTCGGCGATGGGACCTTCTAGAGGTATTATAGCCAATTTGTTTTTGAATCTGTCAAAGACCATTAATAAATTAGAAAGCAAAGAGGTAAAAATTTTTCTCATGAAGGCTGATCACCCTTCTCTGTTTCTTAAAGGGGGTTATCTCCTCTATAAATCCAAATAAGCAAAACTTAAATAGGCAATTAGAGATTCGGCTTTGAATTTAAAGGTTTAAATATGATAATTTACAGGTGATATGGTGAATAAAGCTATTGGGGTTTACATCTGCACCGGTTGCGGCATAGATTCCCTGGATACCAAAAAGTTGTGCGAAATCGCTGACAGGGAAGAGGTCAAAGTATGTAGAACTGACCCATTCCTGTGTGAGAATAATGAAATGATCACCTCAGATATTGAAGAGAACGGGCTGGAAGCTGTTCTTATAGCAGCTTGCTCGCCTCGGGTTAAGACCGATAGATTCTCCTTTGAAGTTCCCGTGGAAAGAGCCAACCTGAGAGAGCAAGTGGTGTGGACCCACCCTCAAGATGAAGAGACGCAAGCTCTTGCTGAAGATTACGTGAGAATGGGTATCGCCAGAGCTTTGAGAATGGAAAAAGAAGTGGGCGAGCCCAACGAAATCGAGAGAAGCATTCTGGTCGTTGGTGGAGGTATCACGGGAATTACAGCCGCAGTAGAAGCTGCAGAAGCCGGTTATGACGTTACTCTGATAGAAAAGAAACCGCATCTGGGTGGAAGGGTCGCGGGGATGAACAAGTACTTCCCCAAGCTCTGTCCTCCAATCTGCGGTCTGGAAATAAATTTCAGGAGAATGAGAGATAATGACAAGATCAAGGTTTACACTATGGCTGAGGTGGAGAAGATCTCAGGTGCTCCAGGTAATTTTGATGCTACCGTCAAGCTCAATCCAAGATATGTCCTTGATAAGTGCACTGCTTGCGGAGAATGTGTGGATGCTTGTCCCCACGAAAGGCCGAGCGAATTCAACTATGGTATGAACAATACCAAGGCGATATACCTTCCCAACGAAATAGCCTACCCCTACAGATACGTGATCGACGAGGATTACTGCCAAAAAAGTGAGGGCTGCAATGCCTGTGCAGAGGCCTGTCCATACGATGCCATTGATCTCTCCATGGAACCGGAAACCATAAACATAAAGGCAGGCTCCATAGTCACTGCTACCGGATGGAGGCCCTATGATGCTTCCAAGTTGACCAATTTGGGCTTCGATAATTATCAGGATGTAATAACCAATGTGATGATGGAGAGACTGGCCTCACCCAACGGTCCCACGCAAGGGAAGATCGTCCGTCCTTCGAATGGTGAAGAGGTCAAGAGGATCGCTTTTGTCCAGTGTGCGGGAAGCAGGGATGAAAATCATCTTCCTTACTGCTCGGCAGTTTGCTGTCTTGCTTCCTTGAAGCAGGCCACTTATGTGAAGGAGCAGTATCCAGATGCGGAGATATACATCTTCTACATTGATGTAAGAACTCCGGCAAAGTATGAAGATTTCTATAGGAAGGGTCTGACCCAGGGATTCAACCTCATACGAGGGAAAGTTGCAGAAATTACTGACATCGCCAAAAATGAGGAGGAGGAAGGAAAGCTGGTCGTCAGGGTTGAGGATACCCTTATGGGCAAGGTAAGAAGGATTCCGGTGGACATGGCGGTGCTGGCAGTGGGTATGGTGCCCAACAACGAGCTCAACTTTGAGTACAGGCAGGGCGGAATTCCCCCGGACAAATTCGGTTTCTTCAGCTCCAATTTCGTGTGCTTCCCCTACGAGACTCAAAGGACGGGAATATACTCTGCAGGTTGTATAAGAGAGCCCATGGATGTTGCCTCAAGTGTTGAGGACGCCAGTGGAGCTGTTTTAAAGTCCATCCAGAGCATGACCCTTACTGAGCAGGGAGCAGCAGTACATCCAAGAGCAGGTGACCTATCGTATCCCGATTTCTTCCTCCAGCGGTGCACCCAGTGTAAGCGCTGCACAGAAGAATGTCCGTTCAGTGCTTTGGAAGAGACGGAGGATGGCACACCCATACTCAACCCCACCAGATGCAGGAGGTGTGGAACATGTATGGGGGCCTGTCCGGAGAGGATCGTGGGTTTCAAGAACTACACCATCGACATGATCTCTTCCATGATAAAGCAGATCGAAGTTCCGGGTGAAGAGGAGGAGAATTTGAGGGTATTGGGTTTCTTCTGTGAGAACGATGCTTATCCTGCACTGGACATGGCGGCTTTAAATCACTTAAATTATGATAGTAGCTTGAGAGTAATTCCAGTAAGGTGTTTGGGCTCTATCAATACTGTGTGGATTGCAGATGCCCTCTCCAAGGGTATTGATGGTATACTGCTGGTAGGATGTAAATCGGGTGAAGATTATCAGTGTCACTTTATAAAAGGGAGCGAGCTGGCAAATAGAAGAATGGAGAATGTGAAGGAAACACTGGAGAGGCTGATGCTGGAGCAGGAAAGGGTTAAGTTGGTTGAGCTGGCTATATCGGATTACCATAAGATCCCTCAAATCGTGGATGAGTTTGTGGAAGAAATTAAACAGGTGGGACCCAACCCCTACAAGGGGTTTTGATACCGGTAATTGAAGTGAAGCTTCAGAGGTGTATTGTGTATGATTAATCATTTAAAATCAAAACCTTAAAATACCTCATGATTAATGTTTAACAACTCAGGGCATGTCAATAAGCTTATCACATAAGCGATCTACTCAAATTGACCATAAGTGGTGGTGAAATGGAATCGAACTCGGAATTGTTAGAAACATATATGGAAAGACTCTCAGAAATTGAAGATGGGGATAAATACAAGCAGTGTTTGCAGTGCGGGACATGTGGAGGATCATGTCCTTTTGGAATTGCTACTAAATTTACTCCCCGGAAAATGATCCTGGCCTTAAGGGCCAATACGTTGGGTGAGTTGCTGGAGAGCGGAGCCCAGTGGTTATGCACTTCTTGCTATGCATGCACTTCCAGATGCCCCAGTCAGATCCCGCTTACTGATGCTATAATACCGGCAGTAAGAGAGCTCTCTCTTCTGGAGGGAAATCCCCCAGAGGAGCTGGCCACAGCGTTACAGCATACTTCAAGGTATGGGAACCCCTTTAAGGAGTCACCAAAGAAGAGAGACAGATGGACCAAGGACCTGGACTTTGACGTAAAGCTGCTCAAGGACGGTCCTACCGATGTGCTGTTCATACCGGAGTGCTTCGGCTCATACCACCGCAGGTGCCAGGAAGTCTCCAAGGCAATGGCGGGGATCTTCAACAAACTGGGGACCGATTTTGCAATTTTGGGCAAGGACGAAAAATGCATTGGAGATAACGACAGGCTCTCAGGTGAGTTTGGATTATTTGAAGAGCTTGTAGAGAAGAACGTAAAGACTATGGAGAAGAGCGACTTTAACAAGATTGTGACCATTGATGCCCACGCTTTCCACTCCATTAAAAATGAGTATCCCAGATTTGGGTTTACCAAACCCGTGTTCCATCATATTGAGTTCCTGGCGGAAAATCTGGACGCCCTGAAGGATATGTTCAAGGAACTTGACTATACGGTCACCTATCACGACTCATGTTATGTGGGAAGGAGAAACGGAATTTATGACCAGCCGAGAGAAGTGATCCAGTCCATACCAGGGGTCAAGCTGGTGGAGATGAAGAGAATAAAGGAAAATGCTCTCTGCTGTGGAGGTGGAGGTGGAGGTGTCTGGCTGGACAGCTACATCAAGGAGTTCATGAAAGAGAGGCCAGCGGAAGATAGAGTTAAGGAAGCCGCCAGGACAGGAGCAGACGTCTTGGTTACTGCCTGTATTCTGGACATCCCCATGTTCGAGGATGCCTTGAAGATGACCGGACTCGAAGGCGAAATCGTTGTTAAAGATATCTGTGAGCTCGTTTTTGAGGCAATAAACTGAGGTGATGATATGAAGATAGGCGTTCTGATGAGAACAGTACCCGATCTGGTGGAGGAAATCGAGATAGTTGATGATAACCAGATAGAACCTTTTGCCTACATCGGGAACGAAAGAGACGATCACGCTGTAGAGGAGGCAGTCATACTCAAAGAAAGATATGGTGGCAGTGTTGAAGTTATTGGGATTGCAGATGAAGATTCTGAGGATGAGATCGATGAGCCCCTGGCCACTGCCATTGCCAAAGGAGCAGATAATGCAGTAAAGATCATGATGTCGGATAAAACCTTTCTTAAAGCAGAATACGCTAAAGCACTGGTAGAATTCCTCCAGAAGAGAGAATATGATCTGCTTTTAACCGGTATTCAATCAATAGATGCGTTCACCGGAATGCTGGGTCCTTTACTTTCCGTTTATGTGAATAAACCCTTCACAGGTTATGTTACTAAAGTTGAAGTGGAAGATTCAGGTCTAAAGATACAAAAAGAGTTGGGTGGGGGATTGATGGGAGACTTTACGGTCAAACTCCCTGCCATTCTGGGGATAGTTTCAGCAGAAAGACCCCTCACTTTCGTACCTCTCACCAAGTTGAGAAAAGTAATGAAAAAAGCAGAAATAGAAGAGATCGAGCTGGAGACCCCTCAGATGGAAGGAACAGAAGTGGTCAAGTTCTATGAGCCAGAGAAACCGGAGATCGAGCTGCTGGAGGGAGAGCCAGAAGAAGTTGCGGATAAGCTCATCGAAGTCTTCAAAGAAATAGAGGTAGTGTGAGTATGCTCATGAGTGCGAGGTGTAATTTGAAGTT
This sequence comes from Archaeoglobaceae archaeon, assembly GCA_046537735.1. Classification (GTDB taxonomy): domain Archaea; phylum Halobacteriota; class Archaeoglobi; order Archaeoglobales; family Archaeoglobaceae; genus JdFR-22. The sequence continues at coordinate 20,920 of JBKHKH010000012.1, forward strand.
GAGGTGTAGCCAATGAGCGATATAGCAGTGATTGTGGAAGTAATAGAGAACAAAGTTCAGGACAACGCCTATGAGCTGTTTGGAAAAGCGCAGGAGTTAGCTGAGGATACTGGAGGTAAGTCTGTTGCCATAGTTATGGGTAATAACGTGGAAGTTGATTCCCTTCCCTGCGATAAGGTCTATTACGTGGAAGACGATAGGCTGGATGCTTTTTCATCCAATCACAAGAGAGCAGTCTCCAAAGTTGTGGAGGAGATCGATCCCAAGATCATTCTGGCTGGAAACAGCTCTGTGGGAACAGATCTGGGAGTTCACGTTTCTGGGGAGCACAACATACCCATAGCCTCATTGTGTAACGATGTCTCCGTTGAAAATGGTGATGTCAGGGCCACTTCACTGGCCTACGGTGGTAAACTGCTGGTGGACCTCAAATTGAAGGAGAGAGCGGTCATTCTGGTCAACAGGGGAAGTTTTTCAGCCGCTGAGGACTCTGGAAGTCCAGAAGTGACCAGGACCACTCTGGATGAACTGGGGGTGGAGCTGGACGACAGAATCCAGTTCGTTGAATATGTAAAGCCGGAAGAAGACGTTGATATCTCCAAGTTCGACGTGCTGGTCAGTGTGGGAAGAGGGATCGAAGGCGAAGAGAACATTGAGGAAGCACAGGAGCTGGCAGAGATGTTGAGCGGAGAAATAAGTGCTTCTAGACCAGTAGTCGATCAGGAGTGGTTGCCCAAATCCAGACAGGTGGGGAGATCAGGAAAAACGGTGACCCCTAAACTCTACCTGGCTCTGGGGATAAGTGGAGCGTCAGAACATCTGGAGGGTGTGAAGGCCAATAACGTAATAGCTGTAAATTCAGACCCGGACGCACCCATATTCAGAGTGGCCAGATGTGGTGTAGTTATGGACTTATTTGAATTATTGCCGGTTTTGAAGGACAAAATAAGGGAGATCAAAGGGTAATCGGTAGTTTAATGATAATTGATAGTTTAATCATAATCGATATGTCGGTGATGTAATGCAGGATGAAGTGAAAGTAGGGGTTTACATTTGCCATTGCGGAAGGAACATTGCGGAAACTGTTAAGGTAAAGAAGGTGCTGAATTATGTGAAGGACCTGCCATATGTGGAGTTAGCCAGAGATTATCGCTATCTGTGCTCTGATCCCGGTCAGGACCTCATTAAAAAAGATATTGAGGAGAAAGGTATCAACAGGGTGGTTGTTGCTGCATGCTCACCCACTCTCCATGAAGCTACTTTCCGGAGGGTCTGCCGGGAGGCCGATCTGAACCCTTACCTTCTCAATATGGTCAGCATCAGGGAATTCGACTCCTGGGTTACCAGGGATGTCGATCAGGCCACGGAGAAAGCCAAGACCATTGTAAGATCTGCGATTGAGAGAGTTGCTTTAAACGACGAACTGGAGATCCAGACGGCCGAAGTCAACCCTGAAGTCCTCATAATCGGAGGAGGTATTGCAGGGATTTCTGCAGCGCTAGTTATGGCTGATGCGGGCAAAAAAGTGCATCTGGTGGAGAAAGAGCCCACCATCGGGGGGCATATGGCCAAGTTCGACAAAACATTCCCCACCCTCGATTGTGCTGCCTGTATCCTCACCCCAAAAATGAGCGCTGTGGGAGCGCACCCCAACATAAACCTCCTCACCTATTCAGAAGTGGTAGAAGTGGAAGGATATGTGGGGAATTACAGGGCAAAGATACTCAAGAAGCCCCGATACATCAGGGAGGACTTGTGTATAGGATGTCCTGTTTGCATTGAGGATTGTCTGTTCCTCAACGAAACGTACTCTTCGGAATTTGACGAAGGAATTAGCAGCAGAAAACCCATCTACATACCGTTCCCTCAGGCAGTACCGTCCATCCCCGTAATAGATCCCGACAGTTGCATGTATTTCAAGGGTAAGTGTCCCGGTTTCTGCAAGGATGTATGTGAGTGGGACGCCATAGACTTCGATATGGAAGAAGAAATAATAGAGGTCGAGGTGGGCAGCATCTTGACCACTACAGGTTACAAAACCTTTGACCCCTCAAAAATGCCCCGGTACGGATATGGAATTTATGATAATGTCTACACTTCATTACAGGTAGAGAGAATGCTCAACACCACCGGACCCACGGATGGAGAGGTTCTGCTCTCCAATGGAGAGAAGCCGGAGAGTGTGGCCATAATCCACTGCGTTGGTAGCAGGGACAAGAATCACAATGAATACTGCTCCAAAGTGTGCTGCATGTACTCCATTAAGATGGCCCATCTGATCAAAGAGAGAACAGATGCCCAGCTATACAACTTCTATATTGATATCAGAGCAGCGGGTAAGGGCTACGAAGAGTTCTACAGGAGGGTCATGGACGACGATGTTTACTTCATCAGGGGTAAGGTTGCTGAAGTCTCGGATATAGCCAAGAACGAGGACGAGGAAGGGAAGCTGATAGTTATCGCTGAGGACACTTTGATGGGCAGGGTACGCAGGATACCGGTGGATATGGTGGTTTTAGCGGTAGGACTTGAACCTCCAGAAGATACCGGCAGGCTGAGCAACTTGCTGAAGCTATCTACCACGGAAGGTGGGTGGTTCATGGAAAGACACGTCAAGCTGGACCCCATTTCTACCTCCACTGAAGGTGTATTCATTGCCGGAGCGTGCCACGGACCCAAGGACATACCGGATACTGTAGCTCAGGCAGAAGCTGCTGCCGGAGAGATCCTGGCCCTCATCAGTAAAGGGTTTATCGAGCTGGAGCCTAACGTGGCCACCATCTCTGAAGAGAAGTGCTCGGGCTGTCAGCAATGCATAACCGTGTGTCCATTCACCGCCATATATTTCGATGAAGAAAAAGGGATTTCAGTAGTAAATGAAGCTCTATGCAGAGGATGCGGGACTTGCGTAGCCACCTGCCCCTCAGGAGCAGCAAAACAATTCCTGTTCAAGGACTCACAGATATGTAAGGAGATCGAAGGGCTACTGGAGCATTGAAGAATAAGTGTTGAAGAATTAATTACAGTCCTTATCTCTATTTCCTCCACAAATAATTATATTCTGTCAATTTACATAAAATCTTCCAGTAGCTGTTGCTGGATCCTGTTCAGCGTCTTCCATTTCTTTCTCACAAAAGGAGGGTATTTGCGATGTCGTTGAAAATAATCTCTCAGGAATTTTATGGTCTTCTCATCGCTGGCATAGCCGCTGCCGAAATCTCCGGCATCCCGCTTTAAATTCTCTATTTCTTTTTCTCTTTCAACTTTGGCTATTATTGAAGCTGCCGAAACAATAGGATAGATCTCATCGGCTTTATGGGCTGCCTTTACCTTTTTCCCTGTCCTGTTCTCCAGCTGATCCTGAAGTCTGCGGGCATTAACATCTGCGCTGTCCACATAGGCCATTTCAGCATCCAAAGCGTTTATGATCTCTACACAGCAGTCTGCCAGTATCTGGTTGACAGTTTTCTCCTTCATCAGCTCGTCCAGCTGCTCAGGAGAAATCTTGATTATGTGTATCCGGGAATCTTTTTTGATCTCTTTGGCCAGCTCTTCCCTCTTTTTGGCGCTTATCTTCTTGGAGTCCTTCAAACCCATTCTATTGAGCTTTTCTCCATCTTCCATGGAGACCCCACACACGATCATGGGGCCGATGACCGGGCCCTTACCGGCCTCGTCTATACCCGCTACCCTCATTCATCGATCAGAATCCCAGCTTATCAAAACCTTTGAAGGGCATTTTACCCAATTTACCCTTCTTCATCTTTTTCATCATGTTCTTCATGGTCTTGTAGTACTTGAGGAGCTCTCTAACTTCCTGCTGGCTGGTCCCTGACCCTATGGCTATTCTTTTAACTCTGGAGGAGTCCACGATCTTGGGATTGGTCATTTCTTCATCCGTCATGGAATCCATGATAACCCGGAACCTCTTCATCTTATCCTGAGTCATCTCCATGGTGTTCTCGTCCATTTGCATGCCAAAACCGAAGGGTAACATATCCATGACCTTGCTCAGAGGTCCCATCTTCTTCATGGCTTCCATTTGTTTGTAGACATCCTTCAGGGTGAATTTACCCTTCATGAAAGCCTCAGGATCCAGATCCTCCTCGGAAGCGATTATTTCTGCTTTTTCCATCAGGGCTTTGATATCCCCCATCCCCAGGAGTCTGGAAACAAAACCTTCGGG
>JBKHKH010000062.1:0-10525 GCA_046537735.1 Archaeoglobaceae archaeon
GCTCCTGCAACGTTTTCATCTAGACCCAAGAAACTCGTTTTTACCATAGATAAACCTCCTTTTTTATCTCAATAATTTTCGGCATTTATAAAATTATCTATAACTCATGTTCGATCTCTCCCCAAAACCGATACTGAAAATGAAAGATCGATGAGTTATTATGGATTATAAGCCATAGACGTCTTAGCACCTGTATATGTCGATAAGGTCGGAAACAATGGCGCTGGCAGTCTCTTTTTTCCCTGCACCTTTACCTACTACCACTATATCTCCGGCAAGGTCTGTGCGGACCTGGAGAGCATTAAGTGTTCCCGTAACGCACAGTGGGTGGTGGACAGGAACCAATCTGGGTGATACCTTGATGGAACCGGTCCTTTTGTTCACCTCGCCGATAAGCCTGATGGTGTAATTTTTCTCCAGAGCGACATCAAAAGCTTCTGGAGTGATCATGGTTATACCATCGATCTCCACATCATCAAAGGTAGCGTTCATACCCAGCAGGGCGTTGGCGATTATGACCAGCTTGGCAGCCGAGTCAATACCTTCTACATCATATGTGGGGTCCGCTTCAGCGTAACCCAGCTCCTGAGCCTCAGCCAGAACCTGGTGATAGGACAGTTTTTCCGTTTCCATTCTGGACAGGATGAAATTGCACGTCCCGTTGAGAATCCCCCTTACAGACTTTATCTCATTACCGGCTAAATTGTTCTTTGCCAGATTGATGACCGGCATTCCTCCTCCTACGGTAGCCTCGAATTTCAGGACGACATTATTTTGGGCAGCGAGTTCCTGAAGCTCTGCATAGCCGACTACAATAGGACCTTTATTGGAAGTGATCACATGAGCGCCTCTTTTAAGGCTCTCTCTTATATGAGTCAAACCGGGTTCTCCTTTTTTTATGTCCGTAGGAGTTACCTCAATGGCAACATCAAAATCGGTGTTGTGTATAATATCTGAAGTGCTCCCTTCTGTAAAATCCTGGGAGCTGTGATCTAGGATTTCTTTGCCCAATCCCTGCGGGCTATAGACCACTCCATCTTTCTCTGCAACTGCTACAATGCTGTAGTCCCCTATGTATTCCTGAATCTCAGCTTTCTTGTCCAGCAGGACCTCTACTACTCCTCTCCCAATGACTCCGAATCCGATCACGATAATCTTGATCATATTCACTCCCTTCATTGGATTTTTGCTCAATTAGAGCCCCTCATTTAGGGGTTCGACTACCAGTATCTCTTTATCTCTACATACCTTGCTCAACAGGCTCACTGCCTCGTCCAAACTGTCTTTACCTGTGGCAGATATGGTTATCATGGCTGTGGATGGCTCCTTGAGCTGAGGCATGTTGACCCTGATATCCACCACTTCAGCGTATCCAGTGCTGTCGATTCGATTGATGGTATCACTCAGATCGGTGCGGATAATGTGACCCACCAGAAGCGCAGATGTGGTTGTGGTAAGCCTTACTTCATTGTAGCTCCTGACGATGACGTCATTCCCTTCAATGATCTTTATCAGTTCCTTTACTTTGTCCTCATCGATCTTGATGGATATCTCCACCGGTATCCTACCCAGAGGTGACATTTTCTCCCTCTGGTGCAGAATGCCCAGAATATTCCCTCCCATATGGGAAATGGGCTCCAGTGCTTTGAGAAGCTGTCCGGGCTTATCTTTTACCTCTACCACTATAGATACTAATGCCATGTGATCCCTCAGTCATAAATTGGAGTTCCTTCCTCCGTTGCTTTTCTGAACTCCTTCATAAGCTTTTGACTCAAACTACCGGGCTTTCCGTCGTCAATCGGCCTTCCGTCGATGTAGGTGATGGGTGCTATTTCTGCCGCTGTTCCGGTTACAAAAATTTCGTCTGCGGAGTAAAGATCGAACAACCCCAAATTCCTCTCCTCAAAGGGTATATTCAATTTCCCCATCAACTCAATGGCAACTGCCCTGGTTATACCTCTTAAATTGTTTAGAATGGGTGGTGTGTAGACTTTCCCGTTTTTGACCACGAATATGTTATCTCCGCTACCTTCTGAGACGTAGCCATTGTGGTCCAGAAAAATGGCTTCATCTCCTCCTTTGGCGTTGGCCTCGATCTTGGCAAAGATGTTGTTCAGGTAGTTGAGGGACTTCACGTTGGGGGGAAGAGAGTCGATAGCGTTTCTTCTTACCGTAACGGTAACAGCTTTCAGCCCCTTCTCGTAGAGATCACCATAAAGTTTACCCCATTCTCTGGTTATTACTATAACATTGGGCTGAGGGCATTTCCTGGGGTCAAGTCCCAGGTCCCCAGCTCCCCTGGATACTATGGGCCTTATATAAGCATTTTTTAAGTTATTCTTCTTCAAGGTCTCCAGAATGACTTCTCCCAGTTCTTCTCGGGTCATAGGTATCTTGAGGTCAATGGCTTTGGCACAATCATAAAGCCTGTCCAGATGCTCCTTTAGCTTGAATACCTTGCCATGGTAGGCTCTGATACCCTCAAAAATACCATCTCCGTAAAGAAATCCGTGGTCGAATACGCTTACCTTTGCCTGACTCTCAGGGAAAAATTCTCCGTTGATGTAAACTAGGGGCTCAGAATTGTCCGAATTTACTGGTTCCCCAGATGAATCACCACTTGTAGGCATTGATTTGCTTTAAATATTGCGTATAATAATCTTTCTGTTTATTCTAATCACCTTAATAAAATGCTATTCCGGACCATTCACTTTCGACATACACGAAAAAATAAATAAAGTTCAGCAAGGAGTTCAGCAAGGAGGTAAGAACGTAATATTTTAGATTTTGCAGTTGAAAAGGTGTCCACATGGTAAAATTTGTGCATATGGCAGACGTACACCTGGGATACAGGCAGTATGGCTGTGAGGAGAGGTTAGTTGATTTCGCCCAGGCTTTTATGGATGCCGTGAATTATGGCGTCAAGAATGACGTGGATTTCATCATTATTGCCGGTGATCTGTTTCACAAGAGGAGTGAAATGGACCCCGTCACCTTAACTCAGGCAACAAAAGTGCTGGAAAAGACCAAACAGGCCGGGATACCGGTAGTGGCTGTGGAAGGGAACCATGATTCCACCTATTTCAGGGACAGCTTCTCCTGGATGGATTATCTGGCCAAGAACGGACTTCTGATCAATTTAAAACCGTCCTTTGATAATGGGCTGGTTCTGAAAGAATGGGATGGGGAGAGTGGAGCTTATGTAGATCTGCAGGGGGCCCGCATTTACGGTATGAAATACTACGGCTCCCTGACATCCAGAATACTTGAGGAATACCACAAGAAGATCAGGAGAAATGATTTTACCATATTTACCGCTCATGCCGGTATTGAGGGTTACATGAACATCTACGGCTGTATCCCATCTTCGGTTCTGCACAAATTCAAGAGGTCTGCGGACTACGTCGCTCTGGGGCACATCCACCAGAGTATTGTGGAGGACGACTTCATCTTCAACCCCGGAAGCCTGGAGACCTGTGACATCACTGAAAGTAACTTCAACAGGGGCATCTTTTATGTGGAGTGGAATAACGGAGAGCTTCACTACCAGCTGGTGGAAGGGTTTGCCAGACGAAAATTCCTATCCCTGGAATATGAGATCATTGATAGCGACTTCCGGTCCGATCTGAGAAACTTCATGAGCTCTCAAAATTGTGAAAATGCTGTAGTTCATTTAAAGGTCTCTGCCGGTCAGGAAATGAAGATCCAGCCGGGAGAGATACAGAAAATAGTAAATGAGTTCAATCCGCTTGTAGTCAGATTGAAATTGGATACTGGCGATACTTTCCAGCCCCTATCTTCCGCAGACAAGGACACCATAGAGAAGAACGTGGTGGAGCAGCTTCTGGAGAACTACAGCTACGGCAATATAGCAGATGAAGTCTTAAGACTGAAGAACATATTCTCATCCACCTTTGATAACCAATCAGTGGACAGCTTCATAGACGCCATACTCAATAACCAGGGCAAAGATACTCAGGGGAGCGAGGACCAGACAAAGGATCTAAGAGAGAAAGAACAAACAGAGGGAGCAGAAAAGCAGGAGATAGATAGCGAAGGGGTAGAAGAAGAGTGGGAAGAAATTGAAGGTGGAGAGCGAGAAGAAGAGGAAGACGAGGAGGGCGATACCTGGGACTGGAAGGAAGTGTTCTCTTATGATACGGGAAGTAAGTCTGGTAAACGTTAAGAGCTACTCCCACGAGAAAATCAGTTTCTCTTCCGGGTTGAACGCCATAATCGGGGAGAATGGGGCCGGAAAGACCACTATACTGGAGGCCATCGGTTTTGCCCTGTTCGACACCCTTCCATATAAGATAAGCGACTTCCTCCGGAGGGGAGAGAAGAAAGGAGAGGTGAGGGTCAAGATACTGGCCAGTGACGAACGGATCTACGAGGTCATCAGAAAGATCTCCACTACCGGAACCTCAGAATACTCTATTCAAGACCCTGAAACGGGAAAGGTGGCGGAAGGAGCTTCAGAAGTTGGGGAGTGGATAAGAGAGAACTTCGATCTGGAGACCGACGGGAACACCTTCTTTGAGAACGTTATAGGGGTCTCCCAGGGTAAGATGACCTCCCAGTTCCTGGAAGTCCCCAGCGCCAGGGACAGAATATTCTCTCCTATTCTAGGTGTGGATGGTTACAAGAAAGCCTTCGAAAAGAGCAGGGAATTCGAGAATTATGTGAAGGAGAAGATCACGGAAGTGGACAGGAAGACAGCCGTGCTGGAAAAGGAAGTTGAGGCTAAAGAGAAAGTGGAAAGCAAGCTGAAAGAGTTGGAGAAACAGAAGAAGGAAGTGGAGGAGGAGCTCTCCAGGATCGATCTGGAGGGGATTAAGAAACAGCTGGAGCATTTCGATGAGCTGCAATCAAAGTTGAACTCTCTGGCCATCGAGAAGACCAGAAAGTCAACCCAGCTGGACAGCACAGATAAAGAAATAGCCAGCAAGGAAAAAGAGCTCGAAGAAATGAAGAATGCTGAAGAGGAGCTAAAAAAGCTGGAAAAACCCTACAAGGATTATATTCAGGCAGATGAGCAGATCTCTCAGCTCGAACCTCAGAGAGCTCAACTGGACCAGAAGCTCAAGGATTTGAATCGGCAAAGCAGGAAGCTGGAGAGGATAAATACGGAGATTGATTCCAGGAATAAGACACTGGAAGACCTCCAGAACAAGGAGCAGACCATAGAACACCTTAAACCTCATGCACAGAAGGAGAAGCAGCTCGAAGAAGAGCTGAGGAAGATCGAAATCGCTGAAACCAACTTCGATAATTATAAACAGCAAGCCCAGTCCTTAACAGAGGAGATCGATTCCAAAAAAGAGAGAATAGACCAGATATCCCAATATGAAGAAAAATTACAGGAACTGAGGTCCAGGAGAGAGAAATTATCCCAGATCCTCCAGAAGAGGGATGATCTGATATCCTACAGGGCCAATTTGAAGGCCAAGGTCAAGATGGAAAAAGAGCAGTACGAGCAGGTCAAGGACAAGACCTGCCCTGTTCTGAAAGAAGAATGTGATAGACTGGCCGATGTAAGGGATACCAAAAAGAAAGAGCTCCAAGAGCTGGGCAACAAGCTAAAAAAAGCTGAAGAGAAGTATCAGGAGATGGAAAAAGCCTACGAAGCGGATAAAAAGCTTGAAGAGCAGGTAAATAAGTTAGAGAGCGAGGTCAGGTATAAGGGTTCTCTACAGGAAGAAATTAAGAAGAAAGAAGAGCATCTGAACGAATTAAATCAAAAGATCGCCGAATTGGAACAAATGGTTGACAAGAAGAGTGGTGTGGAGGAGCAATACCAAAAGGTCAGGGGGTCCAGTGAAAAGCTGGCAGCCCTGAGTTCAGAGGTCTCCCAGAAAGAAGAGATCGCAAGTAAGGTCAAAGAGCTGGAAGAAGAGAGAAAGAAGCTGCGTGACCAGTTCAGTCAGATAGAGGAGGTTGAGAGCCAGCTGGAGGATATCAGAGAAAAGATCAGTGGTTACGTTAAGGTGAAGGAACACAACTCCCATAGTTTTCAGCGCTATATACAGCTCAAGGACAAGACCTCAAGGTATGAACAGACCTCTCAAAAGCTGGAGGAGCTCAAAAGCGATAGGGAGAGCCTGAAAGAAGAGATATCCAGACTTGATTCTGAAATAGAGGAACTCAGCCAGAAATACAGTAAAGAAAAGCACAACCAGTTACATGAAAAGTACAATGAGCTCCGGGGCAGGAAGGGTGAGCTGGAGGGCAAGCAGGAGAGCATCATCAACACTGTAAAAGAGAAAGAGCAGGAATTGGAAGACATCAGGAAGAGAGAGCAGGAGTTAGTAGAGGCCAACTCTCATAAGCAGTCCCTGGAAGAGAAGTTCAGGTTCGTGAAGAACCTCAGGGAGATCTTCAAACTGGCTGCCCCCAACATCATCACAGCATATGTGGGAGCCGTATCCAGGGAAGGGAATATGATATTCTGTGAAATGCTTGACGATTACAGCTGGGAGCTCTACTGGACTGAGGACTTTGGGATCAAAGCCAAGTACAGGGGAAGAGAGATCGAATTCTCTCAAATGAGCGGTGGGGAGCAGATGTGTGCTGCACTGTCGGTGAGGCTGGCTCTGCTGAAAATAATGTCCGGGATAGGCATGGTCTTCTTTGATGAGCCCACCCAGAACATGGATGACGTGAGGAAAAGGAATCTCGCCTCCCAGCTCTCCAGGATCGAAGGATTCAACCAGATTATCGTCATAAGCCACGACTCCACCTTCGAAGAAATGGTGGAGAATGCGGTTAAGGTGAGAAAGGATGGGGTATCTATAGTAGAACAGTAGGGTGGCATCGATTAATTCGATCACAGCAGGTATAAAATATAAATAAAGACCCTCTCCACCGGTATTTATGAAGAAATTGCTTGAGTTGCTGGATAAGATAAGCGGAAGAGGTTACAAAGCTTATAAAGAGATAAAAGGCAAGTATCAATATGATCGGTTCACCCTTTATGTTGACCACGTTCAGGCCGACCCCTTCGCTCCTCCCAGCGCCGTAAGGGTCAGGGTGCCTCAGGAGGAATCCGCATTCCCGGAGGAGCTGTTCAAGAGCAGGGTAAGGAAAATAGCCCTTGAGGATTATCTCACAAGGATCTTCTGGCAGAACACCAGAAAAAGCTCTCACATAGTGGGAACTGGTAAGAGCGGGATAATCGAGATCAACAGGCCCAGTCAACAGGTCCTGGAGAGATCGGCAATGGAAATAAACAGAGATTACGTGGAGGCCAGATTCTATGTGGGTTTACCGGCGAAAGGGAGGAAAATAGCTGGTCGTGAGGCCAAAAGAATATTCTCCAGAGACGTTCCCCAGATAGTTGAGAGCTCTCTATTTTATGGCAGTCTGGACCACCACAAGGTAAGGGATCACGTAGAAATAATGGAGGACGCGGATTACATCAGGAACAACCTGCGGGATAGGGATCAGGTGGCTTTTGTGGCCAACGGCTCCATCCTTCCCAGAAAGAGTGGGGTGGATGAACGGCCCTTGCCCGATGGTCTCCCGTTCCAGTCACCTTCATCTCTGGAAGTGATCTTTGAGTGCCCCAACAGGAAGATAAGCGGCATGGGCATCCCTCAGGGGGTCACATTGATCATTGGAGGTGGGTACCATGGGAAATCCACTCTACTCGATGCCTTATCCATGGGTATCTATGACCATGTTCCGGGGGACGGTAGAGAGTTCGTGGTCACCGCAGAGGACGCTGTCAAGATCAGGGCTGAGGACGGGAGGTTCATCAGGGATGTTGACATCTCCAGCCTCTTATCCAATCTCCCCGGAGGAAAGGACACCACCAGATTCCGGACTGACAACGCTTCGGGAAGCACTTCGCAGGCAGCCAACGTCATGGAAGCGCTGGAGTTGGGCTCTAAATTGCTTCTCATAGATGAGGACACCTCCGCCACCAACCTGCTTATCAGGGACCACAAGGTGCAGAAGATCGTCACCAGGGATAAGGAGCCCATAATTCCTTTGTTCGATCTCATCAAGCCCCTGAAGGAGATGGGAATATCCATAATCCTTATTATGGGCAGTCTGGGCGACTACTTCAGCATGGCGGATACCGTGATCTTCATGGACAACTACCAGCCCAGGGACGTCACCGAGCAGGCAAAGGAGGTGGTGGGTGATGACACATTGGTATCAGATGAAGGCAGGGCTATTAGCTATAAACAGAGAATACCTGATCCCGGAGGAATAGATCCTGTCAGAAAGGGAAAGCCGAGGATAAAGGCCAGAGGGATCAGAGAGCTGGAGTTCGGGAAGAACAATATCGACCTCTCCAGAGTGGAGCAGATCGTTGAGCCGGGCCAGGTAAAAGCCATAGGAGAGCTCATCAACCAGAACAGGACCGAGTTCAATAATAAGACCCTTAAAGAAGCTCTGGACCAGTTGGAGAGTCAGATGGAAAATGGGCTTCTATCCCTTATACCTCCTCGAGGCGACTTCGTCAAACCCAGAAAATTTGAAGTAGCAGCAGCCCTAAACCGATTGGAAAGTCTGAAATGTAATCTGAAATAATTTCGCTAACTTCAAATATTTTTAGGTAAAAGTAGAAGAAATTGGTCTGGGGTAATAGAGTAAGATGAGATATCTGAAGTGGGACGAGACATTGTTCCGGGACCCGGAAGTCTTTGACCTGGAATACCTTCCTGAAGAATACCTGTTCAGGGAAACCCAGTTGAACAGGTTATCAACGAACATGAAGCCCGCTGCAAAGAACTCCCGACCCGTGAACACCCTATGTCTGGGCCCACCGGGTACGGGGAAAACCACAGCTGTAAAGCTGATCTTCAAAGAAATGGAAGAGGAGCTGGAGAACATTATTCCCGTTCACATAAACTGCCAGATCATCACTTCCAAGCAGCAGATATTCGCCAAGGTCTTCGAGAAAGTCCACGGTTATGCTCTCCCCTCTTACGGAACCCCTTTTTCCAAAGTCTATTATAACATAATGAATAAGCTGGTGGAGGGGCAGAAGGTCCTTATAATCGCTCTGGACGACCTCAACTTCCTCCTTGACGACCACATTATAAATGAAACCCTTTATGCTTTTCTCAGAGCCCACGAAGAAGTGGAGGGAGCCAAGATAGGGGTCATAGGCATCGCAACGGACCTCAAGCTCACTGCAAGGCTGGACGAGAGGACCGGCTCAGTGTTCCATCCGGATGAAATATACTTCCCTCCCTACGGTAAAGAAGAGATAAAGGATATACTGGATTCAAGAGCCAGATCCGGTTTTTACCAAGGGGTCCTGCAACCAGAGGCTCTGGAAAGGATAGCTGATCTGACCTATGACGGTACCGACCTCCGCCTGGGCTTGCACCTCCTCAAAATGTCCGGTTTAGAGGCTGAGAGGAGAGCATCGACCAGAGTTGAGCTGGAAGATGTGGAAAATGCGTCGGAGAGCGGGAAGAAGGTATTCCTCAGAAAGATGGTGCAGGCACTCAGGGATAACGAGAGGACCTTGCTGGAAAGAATATACTCTGGCGAAGAGACTACCAGCGGAGAACTGTTCAATGAGATGAAAGACGAGTTGAATGTGGGCTACACCAAATTCTATGAAATGATCCACAAGCTGGAAAGCATAAAACTGATAGACACTGCCTTCGACAAGAAGATGAGAGGGAGGACCAGAACCATCGCCAAAAGATACGACCCGCAAATGGTACTGGATGCCCTGAAGGAGTATTAAGAAGAGCAATTTAAGTTAGTTAAGCTGGTCAAGTTAATTTTAAGCAAATCAAGGGGTTTTGAATGACTAAGAGGGGAATGAAGTTCGAGCGGGACCTTATCCACATGTTCTGGGATAAGGGGTATGCTGCTCTGCGTAGTGCCGGGAGCGGTGCAGCCAGGCACCCTACACCGGATGTGGTGGCAGGCAACGGGAGGAAGTTCATCGCCCTGGAAGTTAAAAAACGGAACAATCTACCGGTCTACCTCACGGAGAATGAGGTGAAGGAGCTGGTGATGTTCTCCAACCTTTTTGGTGCCAGCGCTTACATCGCGGTCAAGATCCCCCGCAAGGAGTGGAAGTTCATTGACATCGACCACCTGAAAAAGGGTAAGAGCTATCGGGTGGATGAAGAGGTCTATTCCGCTGGAATGGATTTTGAGAGGGTTACAGGTGTAGAAGAATGAGGTTCCTGGTGATGGGAGATATCCACGGAAGAATGCCGGGGTTCGATTACAATGAGATTGATGCCGTATTGATTGCTGGGGACTTTACCAACGGAAGGGACAACGAGTTCGTAGCAGAGGTGCTGGACTCGCTTCCTGTACAGGTATTCGCTGTTCCGGGCAATATGGAGAGGAAGGGCGCAATAGATATACTGGACCGCAGGAGGGTAAATGTTCACCTAAATCCCCTGAAATTCCAGGATCTAACCATCTTTGGCTATGGAGGAAGCAACCCCACTCCATTCGACACACCCTTTGAAGTTGAGGATGACAGGATAGATGAAGAGCTCTCCTCATTCGGGGGAGGGGATATAGGGTTGTTCCA
>JBKHKH010000155.1:0-3956 GCA_046537735.1 Archaeoglobaceae archaeon
AAGTTTGCTCCTCTTCAGCCGTCTTCAAGGTCTCTTCTTCCTCTTCAGTTCTGGCTGTTCCCTCTTCAGTTGCCTCTTCACTACTTTCCTGTGCTTCCTCTTCCGTAGCCCCAGAGCCTTCAGCCTCAGTAACTTCAGGTTCTTCTTGAGTAGTTACTCCCATTTCGTCCTGCTTTTTGAAAGTCTCTACCAGCTCCAATTCGTCAACGTCTAGGTGCTTGAAGATTGCATTGGATGCGGAGAATTTTCCCATCAGGAAGTACTGGTCCAGAGATGCCCCCCTGGGTACCTCCACTCTGACTTTCTTGTCCTCTATTTCAATATCTACATGCTGTCCGGTGTATATGTGGAAGATGGCGTCTATCTTTTCTTTGAGGTCCTCGATCTTTTCATTGATATCCACCTCAAAGCTGATGTCCCTGCCCGCAAAGGGATGGTTGAAGTCCACAATAACCCTTCTACCGATGATCCGCTCTACATATCCGTATTTTTGATCTACCTGAACTCTCTGCCCTATATTCGGTCTTTCACCCAGCTGTTTGAGGCTGACGTAATCCTTATTCTCGGGATCGTATGCTCCAAATGCCTTATCCGAAGGAACCTCTATTTCTCCCTGGAAACCAACTTCTTTACCTTCCAGTTGCTCGTCAAGTCCAGTAATGACCTGTCTTTCACCCACGACAACGGTTATATCTCCGTAGGTTGCCCTCTCGTTGAAGATATCGTTCTCCTTCGCCACTTCCTCGTCTGTGGTATCGATTACGGTACCGTCATCGAGTTTCGCTGTATATCCGATCTTGACAAAGTCACCTTTTTCAATTGCTGACATATCTTATCCTCCAATTTAGGTCCCAGTGCTGAAGGATATATAAAGGTTAGGTGTCATAAAATGAATCCAATGATAGAAGTGGAGGTAAAATTCCGGATTGAAAACATTAAAGAGGTTGAAGAGAAGATGGAGAAGATGGCTGAGCTCATTATAGAGAAAACAGAATATGACATTTATTTCAACTCACCATGGAAGGATTTTAAAAAGAGCGATGAGGCTCTAAGGATAAGAAGAGATACCGAAGGAACGAATATCACCTATAAGGGACCCAAAATAGATTCCAGAACGAAAAGCAGGGAAGAAGTTAAATTAGATATCAGTGATTACCGATCTGGAGTTGAGCTTCTAAAGGGTCTTGGTTTCAATCCTTTTGGAGAAGTCGTTAAGAACAGAAAGATCTACGATCTGGAGGGGGCAACAGTTACTGTGGACAGAGTGGAGAATCTGGGAGAATTTCTGGAGATCGAGTTGCAGGCGAATGATTCAGAAGTCGATAAAAAGACGGAACAAATATTCAGTTTGGCGAAAAAGCTGGGATTTTCTGAAGAGCAGAGCATAAGGAAGTCGTATCCGGAGTTACTGATGGAAAAAGAGTAGCCACTTAACGCTCAATTATTGACCGAAAGCCGGTCAGATAACATAGATTTCCCCATTATAGGGAGAATAAGCCTCAATACCTATCTCTTCTTTAATCCAATTGCAGAATCCTTCGGTATCGTCACCATGAACTGTAAATACCACTTCGGCTCCTTTGTTGGCAACCGACCTTACCAGCTCCTTGAGTTGTTTATCATCAGCGTGAGCAGAGAAGTCGTACTGCTCCACACCCATCTTGAGGTTGACTGTGCTCATACCCAGGTTCATAACTCCTCTATTTAACGCTGATTCCCCGTTGGTTCCTTCAACCTGGTATCCGGTCAACAATATCTTCGATTTTGGATCATTGTATAAACGGGAAATATAGAATAAAGCGGGACCACCATTCAACATTCCAGCAGTAGTAACTATCGGTGACGGTTCCGAGAGTATATCCTCCCTTTTGCCCTTCTTTACTGGTATGCTTCGGTTTAACGCCTTTTTAAGGTTCTTGGAGCTTCTTATGTATTCCGGAGACTTTTCAATCAATTTGCCCACATCCTTGCCCATTCCGTCTACATAAGGGGTAATACCGTACTTCTGGAGGATCATAACTATTTCTTGAGTCCTTCCAACGGCGAAAACTGGAATGATGGCGTGTCCTCCATTCTCAATAGTTTCTTTAACAGATTCTACAAAGGCTTTTTCAAGTTCTTCTCTGGGAGGGTGCTCGATACCATAATATGTGCTTTCCATTATCAATACATCTGTTTGAGGAAAGTCTATATTTGCCGCATTCAGCAATCTAGTCTCTTCCAACCGTATATCCCCAGTGTATATGATATCCACATCACGGGAAAGATGAATTGTAGCACTTCCCGGTATGTGTCCAGCATCAAAGAAGGTCACTTCCCACTCATTTATGTACTGCGGCTGGTTATAATTGACTTCCACTACATTGCTTTCAAATTGCCTTAGTTGCTTTTTGTTATATGGAGGGTGCTCCAAAATATTCATGGAGTCGTTTAAAAGAACACTGGACAAATCCCTAGTAGGTGGGGTCATAAATATAGTGGGGTCATAATCCATGAGGTTGGGCGCCACACCAACGTGATCAAGATGACTGTGAGTTATGATCAAGTGAGAGGGTACAACACCATTAAAAGGGTATTCAGGGGGTTCAGAAGGTTTAATACCGTAGTCTAACATTATAGAGTCAACTGCTACGGCAGACCTTCCCACTTCTTTGCATCCTCCTAGAAATTGAATTGTGGTCATTCCTTTTCAGTTCTAGAGATATGAATATATATATTTCGGTGTGAGAGAGTGTGAAAAATGTTCTCCAATTTTTATTCAATGATTAACCCTGTAAAAAGCGGAGAAAAAAGTTTAAATATCCGTCTCAATTCAGGATGAGAACCGACAATAAATCAGTGACCACATAGACAGACAGTGTTACCAATAGTACCAAAAAGCACAAGGATACGGGAGTGTTTTCCATGTCCCCAAAGAAGGTAAACAAAGTGTGACATGGTCAAGGGCAAAAGGCTTATAAGGCAGGAAGAGATAACATATAGTTGCGTCAAAAGGGTAACATGAAGTTGGTTCCCAAGTTGGTTCCCAACACTAAAATATTTAAATATCAACGTAAACTCCAAAAGACACGCAAAGGATTGGACTAAAATCCGATTTCGTTTCCGCGATTTCCGGCATAGTACCCCGAAATGGGCATCTGCCCAAGATGTGGGGTTCAGACTTCCTAATCGCGGTATATTAGTGAGGACTGCATGAAAGTGCGGTCTGATATGGGCCTATTGACAGGGCAGATCCAGTGTTAATAGGGACGTAGTACACCGCTATGCACGTGTTTTTCCACACGTGTTCCCCCAATTCTGGTTGATCCTGCCAGAGGTCGCTGCTATCTGGCTGAGACTAAGCCATGCTAGTCAAGGGGCTTGCTTCGGCAAGCACCGGCAAAAAGCTCAGTAACACGTGGACAACCTACCCTTAGGTGGGGGACAACCCCGGGAAACTGGGGCTAATCCCCCATAGGCCACGGATACTGGAATGTTCCGTGACCGAAAGGCTTCGGCCGCCTGAGGATGGGTCTGCGGCGGATTAGGTTGTTGGCGGGGTAACGGCCCACCAAGCCGAAGATCCGTACGGGCTGTGAGAGCAGGAGCCCGGAGATGGATCCTGAGACAAGGGTCCAGGCCCTACGGGGCGCAGCAGGCGCGAAAACTCCGCAATGCACGAAAGTGTGACGGGGTCAGCCAGAGTGTCCGTGCATCGCACGGACTGTCCAGGTGTGTAAAAAGCACCTGATAGCAAGGGCTGGGCAAGGCCGGTGGCAGCCGCCGCGGTAATACCGGCAGCCCGAGTGGCGACCACTATTATTGGGCCTAAAGCGTCCGTAGCCGGCTTGGCAAGTCCCCTGGGAAATCTGGCCGCTTAACGGTCAGACTGCTGGGGGATACTGCTAGGCTTGGGACCGGGAAAGGCTGAGGGTATTCTCGGGGTAGGGGTGAAATCCTGTAATCCCGGGAAGACC
>JBKHKH010000013.1:0-25016 GCA_046537735.1 Archaeoglobaceae archaeon
CTTCAACTGTGCATACGGGGACATTTTCATTGGGATCGGGGCTGAGGGCAGTTGAACCGCTGAGATGGACGATGAGACCTACATCCTTACCATATCCTCTGTGACCGAACGGGACTACCCCTTTATGCTCTACAACTGCATTTGCTCCCCCTTCTGCTACCGCATTAATTGTTTCCGGCATGTTCACAATACCTTCTATGGGTCCCACGGTAAGCCCGTGGTCCATGGGCACGATCACAGTGTTACCGCTTTTCCTGTCGATTATCCTCTCGATCCTGATCTTTTTACCTGTTTCACTCATATATATCACTTGCTACTATGTGACAATGTAGCAAATATAAATTTTTTGGCTGGGGGCATCGAAAGTTTTAAAAATAGGGCATTAGAAGAATTATTTGCCACATAGTTATGGCTCTTTTAAAAAAATAACTAATGAAGTGATTAAAAATGATGCAACAGGATAAGGAGTATAAAGGAACAACAACGGTTGGTCTGGTATGTAAAGATGGCTTAGTAATGGCCAGTGAGAGACGTGCTACTATGGGAAATTTTGTAGCCAGCAGAAGGGCCAAGAAGATCTATAAGATCTCAGATAAAGTTGGTCTAACTACTGCCGGAAGTGTCGGCGATGCACAGTTCCTCACCAGACTGATGAAAGTTGAGACCTATCTCTATAATATTAGAAAGGAACAGGAACCTATGGTTAAATCAATAGCGACAATGGTCTCCAATCTCCTCAACTCTACAAGATATTTCCCCTACCTCGTTCAGCTAATAATCGGTGGTGTGGATGAGAAAGGACCTACCGTCTTTTCGCTTGACCCCGTAGGGGGAGCCATTGAGGAAAAAGATATTGTGGCCACAGGTTCGGGAAGTATGACTGCCTACGGTGTGCTGGAGGACCGCTACTCCTCTGATTTGACAGTGGAGCAGGGCGTAGAATTGGTGATCAGAGCAGTTACATCTGCAATGAAAAGGGACAGCGCTTCTGGTGATGGTATTGATGTAGTAAAAATTACCAAGGATGGTTACTATCAGTTATCGGACGAAGAAGTTGAGCAGGCAGCCAACAAGTTTAAGAAATAATTAATTATTAATATTTTTTATTAATTATACTTACAAACTGATACGTATTAAAAAGCAATTGAATGGTTGAAATGACACAAAATTCGTACTTGAAAGAATTGAAGGAGAAGGTCATAAGGTCTATTCCGCACGGAGTTAATGTAAAGGATGTCGAGTTCGAGGGCCCTGTTCTGGTCATTTATGTTGACAACCCTCAGGAGCTCGCTGAGGTAGACATAGTAAAAAAGCTCGCCAAGGACCTGAGAAAAAGGATAATAATCAGGCCCGATCCCAGACACCTGACTCCGCCAGAAGAGTCCAAAGAAATAATCAGAAACACTGTACCGGAAGATGCTCAGATCACTACTTTCTTTTTTGATGAGGAGAATGGTGAGGTCATCATCGAGGCAGAGAAGCCGGGTGTGGTCATTGGAAAGCAGGGAACCACCCTTCGAGAGATAATGAAGAAAGTGGGGTGGAGCCCTAGAGTGGTTCGAACCCCACCCATAAGGTCAAAAACCGTTTACAACATCCGAGAATTCCTCAAGAATACTAAAGAAGAGAGAAGAGAGATACTAAAGAGGATTGGGGAAAAGATACATCGGGGGAGCAAGGCATACGAGGATAGGTGGGTAAGGGTTACCTTTCTGGGAGGCTCTCGAGAAGTGGGCAGAAGCTGTTATCTACTGCAGACACCCGAAAGCAAAGTCCTCATTGATTGCGGGGTCAACGTGAGCAATATGCAGCAATCACCCTACATCTATCTCCCTGAAGCCCAACCACTGGACTCCATTGACGCTGTGGTGGTCACCCATGCACATCTGGATCACTGCGGGCTGATACCCATTCTCTATAAATACGGTTATAAGGGTCCTATATACCTCACAGCCCCAACTAGAGATCTGATGCTCCTGCTTCAACTGGACTTTATCGAGGTTGCGGCCAGAGAGGGGTCGCCAACACCTTATGAATCATCTTACATCAGAGAAGCTTTAAAACATACCGTAACACTGGACTATGGAGTGGTTACAGACATAAGCCCTGACGTGAGGCTCACCTTTTACAACGCAGGACACATTCTGGGCTCGGCTATAGCACATTTCCACATTGGTGAAGGCCTGTACAATATTGCCTTTACGGGAGACTACAAGTTTGGAAAGTCGAGGCTGTTCGATAAGGCAGAGACCAATTTCCCTCGACTTGAAGCCATAATAACTGAGGCTACGTATGGCGGCAGCAATGACCATCAACCCTCCCGAAAAGAGGCTGAGGACAAACTCACTAAAATCATCGTCAATACCATAAACAGGGGTGGTAGAGTCCTTATCCCTACCTTCGCTGTGGGCAGAAGTCAGGAAGTGATGATAGCTCTGGAGGACGCTATCAGAAGGGAAAGGATCGGGAAAGTTCCAGTTTATCTGGATGGAATGATCTACGAAGCTACTGCCATCCACACTGCTTATCCGGAGTACCTTCACGCCAAATTAAGGGACATGATATTCCATCACGGACTTAATCCCTTCATAAGCGACAATTTCATAAAGGTGGATTCCTCCACCAAACGCCAGCAGATCATAGATGAAGCGGAGCCATCCATAATCTTGGCCACATCAGGTATGCTTAACGGTGGTCCGGTAATGGAATACCTCAAGACGCTGGCGAGCGATGAGAGGAACACCATGATATTCGTGGGTTACCAGGCCGAAGGAACCCTGGGCAGAAGGATACAGAAAGGCTGGAGAGAAGTACCGTTCCCCATCAACGGTAAGAGGGAAGTAGTGGAGATAAAAATGAATGTGGAAACTGTGGACGGGTTCTCTGGTCACTCGGATAGAAAACAACTCATGAGCTATATAAAGGCATTGAACTCCAAGCCGGATAAGGTCATAACCATCCATGGCGATGAGAACAAGTGCGTGGACCTCGCATCCAGTATCTACAAGGCATATCGAATAGAGACCAGAGCGCCGATGAACCTGGAAACCATTAGATTCGCATGAGCATGATCCTCAGCGTTTTGGGTAACTCCAATACGGGGAAGACCACTCTTATCACCAGAATTGTACCCTTACTCAAAGAAAAGGGTCTCCAGGTTGTTATCGTTAAACATACAGTCAGAGATATCGATATCGACAGGGAAGAAAAGGACTCCTGGAAGATCACTCAGAACGGTGCAGATGTGGTGGTGGCATCTCCCAGAAGAATGGTTTTCATCAAGGAAGAAGAAGATGACATCGATGCCATCAGCGGAAAATACCTCAAGGATTACGATCTGGTAATAACCGAAGGGTTTAATCGGGCTGGAAAGGACAGGATCGTGGTCTTAAATGAACCTGAAGAGCTGGAGCGGTTCAAGCACGGCAGTATAAAGGCAGTGGTATGCGACAAATTATGCGACAAGCACGATGTACTGGAAGGATATAAGTGCTTTAAACCCCATGAAATAGAAAAGATCGCCGATTTTATTGCAGCTCTATGGAAGGATAACCCTCAGGATCAACCAGAACCTGTTCAAAGCCAAGAAGCCTTTTAATTCTGCCACATACTTCATCCTCGATTTTAAACAGGTCTTTGAGGCGGTTCTGGGCAACCTGTATGACCGCCTTATCACTATCAACTCTTACCCTGACAAGTGAGAAGCCGTATTTCCTTACGATCTCCTCAGCCTGCTCTACTCTTGACAGCTCTTCTTCAGTTATCTGGCCGATAATTCTGGTGGCCAGACATGAGTTGGATGGTTTATTCCAGTTGGGTAAGCCATACTCTTTAGCACTCTTTATTATCTCTTCTTTGGTCAGCAATCTCAGGGGGCTGACAACCCCCAGCTCTTCAACGGCTCTCAAACCCGGCCTGTGCTCATGGAGGTCATCAGCGTTTGTAGCCTCTACAACCGTCCTATCCCCGGCAAAATCCTTTATGGCCGACAAAATCATTTTTTTGCAGTGGTAGCATCTCTCAGAGGTGTTCTCCACGAATTCTTTGCACTTTAAAAGGTCTAATTGAATAACCTTGTGGTTGAAACCCAGTTCTCTGGCTATATTCACAGCATTCCGCACTTCATCTCTGGCCATGACCTGAGAGTCGACGGTAACCGCGATATAATCTATACCGGTAGCCTTGCACAGGTAAGTTAACAGGGTAGAATCTATGCCTCCGCTGTAAGCTACTGCCACGTTACCCAGAACCTTCAGTTCTCTCATTAATTCTCTCGTATCCACATGGAGAAATGGTCAACAATCTCTTAAAATTTTCTTATGGGGTTACAGGTCTTTCACCGTAATAGATTTAATATAAGGGATATCAATTTCGGTTAATGGACATAGCTTTGTTGCAACAGATAGTCATTATATTCGGCTTATCCGTTGTGGTGGTATATACCTTCAACCGATTGAGGTTGCCCACTATTGTGGGTTTTATTCTTACAGGAGTTCTGGTGGGACCTTATGGGCTGGAATTAATAAAGATGTCTCAGGTGGAGAGCCTGGCCGAGTTAGGTGTAATCTTGCTTTTGTTCACTATCGGTATCGAGTTCTCTCTGGAGAAATTATCCAGTATGAAGAAGTCCGTCCTTTTAGGAGGAGGGGCTCAGGTGGCAATCACTGTTCTGGCCGGATTTGCTATAGCTCAGTACCTGGGGAGGCCTGTAGGCGAATCTGTGTTCATTGGTTTTCTTCTATCGCTGAGCAGCACCGCAATCGTCTTGAAGACGTTCCAGGAAAGAGCGGAGCTTGAGACTCCCCATGGTCATGTCAGTTTGGGGATTCTCATATTTCAGGATGTAGTTATTGTATTGATGATATTGTTCACCCCCATGCTAACCGGTGAGGTGGATAATTTTGGTTACTCTATGCTGCAGCTTCTGGCCAAAGGTATAGGGATCATTTTGCTGGTTATAATAAGTGCGAGATGGATTGTTCCCTTCATACTGTTCCAGATAGCCAGGACGAGGAGCCGGGAGCTCTTTTTACTGACTATCATTGTGATAGGGTTATCCATTGCATGGATCACTTCCAGTGCTGGTCTTTCACTGGCACTGGGAGCCTTTCTGGCGGGCCTGATAATCTCGGAATCAGAGTACAGCCACCAGGTAATGGATGATATCTTACCCTTCAGGGACGTATTCTTGAGCTTCTTCTTCATCTCCATCGGCACTTTGCTGAATGTCAGCTATTTTTATCAAAACCTTCCCATTATCCTGCTGATATTTGCCGGAGTATTGGTGATCAAGGCCATAATGGTGGGCGCCGCTACAACCTTACTGGGATACCCGTTAAGAACAGTTGTTCTGGTCGCCCTGGCACTGAGCCAGATAGGGGAGTTTTCCTTCATTTTATCCAAAAGTGGTCTTGAGTATGGTCTATTGACTGAGAGCACTTATCAGCTGTTCCTGTCGAGTTCCGTGCTGACCATGGCAGCCACTCCATTTATCATCTCCATTGCACCCCGTTTCTCTGATCACTTTATGAGGTTGCCCATACCGGACA
Organism: Archaeoglobaceae archaeon; assembly: GCA_046537735.1. Taxonomy (GTDB): domain Archaea; phylum Halobacteriota; class Archaeoglobi; order Archaeoglobales; family Archaeoglobaceae; genus JdFR-22. Next base: position 5,550 of record JBKHKH010000013.1, read on the forward strand.
GCTTGAAAATGGAGAGTTACGACAGTGGGGAAACACCAAAGATAAGCAAAAAAGACCACTTGATCATTGTGGGCTACGGTATGAGTGGGAAGCATCTTGCCCAGGCTGCCAGGGCAGGAGACATACCATACATCATTATAGAAATGAATCCGGAAACAGTGAGGAGGGAGAGGGCCAGAGGCGAACCAATCTATTACGGTGATGCTACACGCGAATCTGTTCTGGAAATGGCGAACATTAGGGATGCCAGGGCTATGGTGGTAGTTATTAATGATCCTACCGCCACCAGAAGGGTTGTAGAGCTTGCCCAATCCCTAAACCCCACTGTTCACATAATAGCCAGAACAAGGTTTGTAAGAGAAGTAAACCCCCTGCACCAGTTAGGGGCCGATGAAGTCATACCCGAAGAGTTTGAAACATCTGTAGAGATCTTCACCAGAGTTTTGAGGAAGTATCTGATCCCCAGAGACGAGATCGATAAGCTGATTGCGGAGATAAGGTCTGACAGATACGAGATGTTCAGAACCCCCTCAGAAGAGGGATTCACCGATTTGAGAGCCCTACCCAACGTAGAGGTCAGCAGTTTGCGAGTTGAAGAAGATTCGCCTTTAGTGGGTAAAACACTTGCTCAAATCGACTTCAGGAGAAGGTACGAGGTAACCGTGGTGGCAATCAGCCGGAACTCGATGACCATCTCCAACCCACATGCAGACACCCAGATACGTCCTAATGATCTGCTTATAGTACTGGGAACACCGGATAAGATAAGTCAGGTAGCAGGAACACTCAAAGGTCCACAGAGCCACTCAAAGGACCACCAGTAGAGATCTATTGGAACAAGAAGAACATCGAATTGAGCATTGAAAAACCTGAAGAAAAACCTCTATCATCTATCAACGAAAAAATTAATAACAGAAATACAGCACATCTAATGAGATTTGGGATTTAATCTGGATTTGCGTGCCGCCGTGGCTCAGCTGGCAGAGCGAGTGATTTGTAATCACTAGGTCCCGGGTTCAAATCCCGGCGGCGGCTTGATTATTGTCTCTGAATCCTTGCATGCATCATTGACCTTTTTTGGCGCTCTTTTCTATACTTTAACGTTTTTAGTTGAATCGATTAACTTCCTGGCAGCTTCGTTGTCCAGCATTATCTGAATCTCTTTTTTATCGTTCCACAGTCTTATCATAATCCCGTTCTCCACAACGTTTGCCTCCACTCCATCCAGATTTTCGGAGAACTGTGTGCAGCAGGATGCCAGATAGTCTTTGATGTCCATGAAGAGCCAGGAATTTCGTCTCCTCTCCAAACCCTGTTCATAACAAACCTCTACATTCTCCATACATTTTCACCCAATATACTCAATATGTACATTAAGTACGATAAGTATAAATAGTTTATCCTTCTCAATTGAGTAATATGGGTAAGGTCCTGGGAACCTCCAAGATCTCCAAGAACAACAAGATAACGCTAGTGAAGGAAGTTACCTCCATATTGAATGTTAAAGAAGGGGATCTGGTGATGTTCGTAGAAGAAAATGGTCGGATTTACATTAGAAGCGGTGAAATCGAATGAATCTATTCATTAAGAATTATACTGCTCACTTATGGTGGTATGAAGATACTTCCACAGGAAATAAGGGGGGTAAGGATAAGGGTTATGATAGATCGAAAAAGTAGAAAAATTGTTATGTAAGGCTGTATGGTTTACCTCAGGAGTGTTGCAGGTGCAGGCTTGGACCAGATTGGAGCTAATAGATTTTCTGAGGGGTTTTGCTGTCATCCTCATGCTTATATACCACTTCTTCTTTGACCTGGACTATTTTGGGAAGATATCTCTTCAGTCCTCCTTCTGGTATTTCTTTCCCCGGTTTATTGGGGGAACATTCATTTTTGTGGCTGGGATCTCCTTATCACTGGCAAAGATAAAGTACGGAGAACGTCTAACCCGGGAGTCGGTGAAGAGAGGAGCAAAATATCTCTTTTTGGGGTTGATAATAACAGCAGTAACTCTGCCCACATCGTGCTATGTTAGGTTCGGGATACTGCATTTCTTTGGGCTGGCAGTGATCCTGGGGAGTTTCTTTGCCGGCTACAGGAAGTTATCGGCTGCAGCCGGCATCCTTCTCTTTCTTGCCGGATTGGGATTGAACCAGATGGCCATCAACGGAGAGTATTTAGTCTGGCTAGGAGTAATGCCTGCCGGTTTCTGTACCCTTGATTATTATCCCCTGCTGCCCTGGCTGGGGGTCATGCTTGTGGGAATATTTGTGGGCAATCAATTTGACCTGACCTTCAAGTTGCCGGATCTCCTGAAGCCTGTCAATTTTCTGGGCAGGAAGTCTCTCACTATCTATATGATCCAGCATCCTTTAATATTGATTATAATGCAGCTGTATTACGGGGATATAATTGACCACATTATGGCCATGCTTTGAGTATGGCTATGCTTTTGTTTGAACCAATTGGGTATATTATATTAAAAACCCATAACCATCAGAATAGCTGATAGATGGATGTTATCAGTTGATATGGCTAACTTAAGAACTATAATAGATTTTAATAGATTTTGAGACGTACATCATATGTCAGTAAAGTATTAATAGCTGTTGTGCCTAGTTTTTAGGCGGACAAAATCGGAGGTATAAAAAATGAATAAAGAAATCATGTACATCATCGTTGCCCTGGGAGCATTTGGATTGTATCTCTCCCTAATTACCAAAGTAGTGGATACCCTATAGTAACAAACAATCCGAAAACAATCTTGAGGAAGCTAAGGTTTTACGGAAAGCTCATGGGTTGCGACTCAAAGATAGGAACAGCTTCAGGGAGAATAAGAACTATTAACGCTAATAATATCAGGATGGCGATTATTGTTTTTAGAACCCCTCCGGTCATGAAAATTACTGGGTCCGATAGTTTATAAGCTTTAATCTTAATTTAATTTGACCTTTAACCTAGACAGAACCAATACAATTATCTCCAATCAATACAATATCTCACCCACAAAAACTGTTACAGCCTGCCCTCCCACTATTACTCTATCAGTTGCCCCTAACTTAACTCTGACCACACCACCGCGTGGAGAGGCTTGATACCCAATCAACTCCTCTTTATCAAGCTTTTTACTCCAGTAGGGACCTAAAGAGCAGTGAGCAGAACCCGTCACCGGGTCCTCATTGATACCTACTCCAGGAGCAAAGAATCGGGAGACAAAATCATAATCCGGATCAGTGCTTCTAGCAGTGACTATGACCCCTCGAGTATCGATTTCAGCCAGCTGTGAAAAGTGGGGTTGCAGATCATATACCATATCTTCTTTCTCCACTTCTATGAGGTAATCGAATTGAGTTCTTCCAGTGAAATTGGGCTCCGCATTCATACTTAGAGCATCTATAAGCTTAATGGGCGGAGAAACTGGTTCAGGGGGTTGTGAGGGAAAGTCCATCTCGATCCACTCCCTACTCCTTTGAGCAGTGAGTGTCCCACTTCTGGTATAGAAAACAGCCTTTTCATCATTTTTTAAGTATCCGGTCTCCCATAGTATGTGTGCGCTGGCGAGGGTGGCGTGTCCGCACAGGTCCACTTCTACCCGAGGTGTAAACCATCTGAGGTTAAAGCTGGAGTTAAAATCATCCAGCTGGGGATGCAGGAAAGCGGTCTCTGAAACGTTCATCTCACCTGCAACATTGAGCATCCACTCTTCACTCTCTGGCTCCTGCAGTATGCACACTCCGGCAGGATTGCCCGTGTAAGGTTGGGAGGTGAAAGCATCGACTTGATATACCCTCATGAGGGTAGAACAGCAGGGGAGTATATAGCTTTAAACTCTTCAGTATCTGAAACCCGAATCAGAAACCGTAAAACAACAAAGAAAAATAAAAAATTAGATTAAGGCAAGATCAGACTCACCGCGTTCAGCAGCGCCTCAATAAACGGTTGTGGGTAGATACCTATCACTATCACGCCTATGAGGCAGATCACTACTGCCAGTGTGAGCGCAGCGGGCTGCCCCACCCTGAATGCCTTGGGAGGCTCTTCCACATAAATGGCCCTGATGACTCTGGCATAATAAAACACAGATATGACACTGTTTATTACACCTATAAGGGCGAGTAACCATAATCCAGAACCAACAGCGGAGGTAAATAGCCAGTATTTACTCCAGAAACCTCCCAGGGGCGGAAATCCTGCCAGACTGAACATGAATATGGTCATTGCCAGAGCCAGTATGGGGGCTCTCTTCCATAGCCCGTTATAGTCATCTACATTCTCTCCCAAACCTTTGATTGCGGTGAAGGCTACCACACCGAAGGCCCCCGCTTTCATCAGGGCGTGAGTCAGGATATGGAATAAAGCTGAAGCGATACCCAGAGGGCTGAGCGCAGCCAGACCTATCATAGCATATCCTGCATGGGCAATACTGGAATAAGCCAGCATTCTCTTGACGTTTTGCTGCCAGAGAGCTACAACGTTTCCCAGAGTCATGGTTATGACAGATATAAATCCCACAATCAGTACCCACTCCACATTGGCCAGATAAAGTCCTATGACAAAGATCTGAATGAATATGGCTAAACCCATAGCTTTCGAGCCTGCGGCGAGGAAGGCTGTAATACTTGTAGGAGCTCCCTGATAGACATCAGGAGTCCACATGTGGAAGGGAACAGCAGAGATCTTGTAACCGAACCCGGCGATCATCATTCCCAGGGCCAGCAGTGCAAGTGGGTTGTCCATGGTCAATGTGGTGCCAATTGCTGTTAGTTCAGTTGTCCCTGTTAGACCGTATACTAGACTCAAGCCATAAAGTATCAATCCACTGGAGAATGCACCGAAGAACAGATACTTTAAACCGGCCTCATTACTGAACCTGTTTTTCTTGAAGTAGGCTGTTAGAGCATAACTGGATAGGCTTGCAGTCTCAAAAGCGACATAGAGGGTGATAAGTTCTCTTGCAGACACAACGACCATCATTCCCACTGTAGCTATGAGCAGTAAGGCGTAGTATTCCCCCACGGTACCCTTGTAGTCCTTCAGATAGCTCCATGAGATCAAGATTACCAGTAAAGCTACTGTAAGGAAGATCAGTTTCATGACCCATGCATAGTAATCAAATACAAAGGTAAAGAAGTTTGCGTTAACATCTTTAAGCTGCCACAAGTAGTACATTGCTATTATAACACCCGCCAAGCTCAAGAGAGCGGGAACTGTTTTGGACTCTTTAGAGGCTATGGTTATAGACACTGCTATAAATGCGAATAGTGCGACTATAATTTCTGGGTATACGAGATTAAAATTCTCTATCAATTCACACACCTCCTATGAGATGTACAAAGTTTACAGTGTAGATGTCTATCATGTCCGTTATCAGCTTTGGATAAACTCCCAGGAGTATTGTAGCGATCAGCAAGATGAACATGGCTGCAAACTCATTCACGTGCAGGTCACCATGAATGTGCAGATTGGTATTGAAGGGACCAAAGACAGCCTTTCTCAAAGCGTAAAGGAAATATCCAGCGGTCACTATTGCTGCCGGGAACACGAATAAGGCCAGCAAGTTGAATGCCTGGAGCGAACCAACAAGTACAGCAAATTCTGCTACGAAAGAGCTGGTAAACGGTAAGGCTAACCCTGCAAGACTCGCTGCGGTCATGAATACGGCCCACATGGGCATTTTATGTGCTACACCTCCTAGATCGGGTATGATCCTTGTGCCTGCCTTGTGGTGCAGACTACCCGCCATCATGAATAAGAGAGGTGAAACAGTCCCATGAGCGAACATCTGGAATGCTGCTCCAGTTAAGGCTATGGGTGTAAGTGCTGCCGCTCCCAACAGAACGTAGCCCATATGAGAAACCGAGGAGAGAGCTATCAGGCTCTTGTAATCTCTCTGAGCCATGGCAGCGAACGCTCCGTAGAAAATGGAGAATATGGCTATTAATGCTAGAGGCACGGCATAGGTTTGAGTTGTTTCGGGGAAGAATGAGATTGGAATTCTCAATAAACCGTATCCACCCATCTTAAGTAGAATACCTGCCAGCAGGACACTACCGCTCGTAGGTGCCTCAACGTGAGCAGCCGGAAGCCATGTATGGAAAGGCACTACCGGCATTTTGACCATGAACCCGAAGACCAGGGCGGCAAATAGAACGGTAGCCAACTCGGGCTCCACGGTAAGTTCTTTGAAGTCTATGAAATCAAAGGTGCGAACTCCGAACTGCTCCAGGTAGAGGTAGTGCATGGCAAAGAACGCCAGTATCATTATGACACTCCCAATATGGGTATACACAATGAACTTGTAACTGGCATAGGTTTTCCGTGGCCCTCCAAAGATAGCTATGAGGAAATACATGGGTATCAAAACTATCTCCCAGAAGACAAAGAACAGGAACAGATCAAGGGCCATGAAAACTCCTGCTGTGCCCAAACAGGTCAACATCAGCAGACCGTAGAACTGATAGTCCCTGCCTGGCTCATCTGTACCGTATATACATGAGGCTAAAGCCAGTATCGCAGTGAGGATCACCAGTGGAAGACTCAATCCATCTACTGCCAGATGGTATGTGATACCCAGTGCAGGTATCCACTCTGCTTTCTCCACCAGCTGGAACCCTCCGCCGAACTCGAATATGGTATAAGCGTACAGCGAAGCTGCAAGAGCCAGTATAGAGAAGAATATCGATATATACCGTCCTGCCTTATTATTTCTTGAGATCCACGGAAGTAGTGCTCCCAGTAAGAAGAACAACAGTATTATACTCAATATTGGAACCATTTACACCACCCCAAAATATAGTAGCATAATTATTACTCCGATTGCCACAACACTCAAGTAAGCATGAATGTTTCCTGTTTGAATCCTTCTAAGTCCTCCACCAGCATACATAGTCACTTTTCCTATTCCGTCAACAATACCATCGACGATGTATTTTTCAATCCAACCCACTACTCTGTAAGTGTAAATACCGATTCTACCTCCAAATAATTCTTCAAACAGGTAATCCATGTAGTATTTCTCGTATAATATTGAATGTATTGGCCTCAGGGGCTTTCTTATGCTTGCCGGGTCGAATGCTCTTTTTACGTATCCCAGATAGGCGATGGCAATAGCGGAAGCGGCTATAATAACAGTTAAAGCCATTAGGCCAATATTGGGGACTAGGTGGAGTTGTATGGTACCCATATGTTCTGCACTTGCCACCACTTCATGAGGATAAGTCTCAACGAAATGATGCATGTAGCCTTCAAACCACCACTTTATCAGCCCGGAAAACACTGCAAATAGAGCCAGGACGGTAAGTACGGAAGTCATGACCCGGGGATTCTCTTTGGGATGTTCCCTACCTCTGTACTTGCCTACAAAGGCCATAAACCATATCCTGAAAGTGTAGAATGCCGTCATGGCAGCTGCAGCAATACCAAGGAAGGTAAGGATCATGTCACCCTGCTGGAAAGCAGATAGGATAACCTCATCTTTGGAGAAGAAGCCGCTGAAAGGCGGTATCCCCGATAAAGCTAAACTGCCCGCCAGCATGGTTAAGGCAGTGATGGGCATCACCTTCCGTAATCCGCCCATCTCTCTGATATCGTTGGTCATACAGGCGTTGATCACACTGCCTGCGGCAAGGAATAACAGAGCTTTGAAGAAAGCGTGGTTAATCAAATGGAACATTCCTGCAAAGATGCTTCCTGCACCGAGCGCCAGGAACATGTAGCCCAGCTGGGAAATGGTGGAATAAGCAATAACCTTCTTGATGTCCACCATAACCAGAGCCATTGTCGCGGCGAATAATGCTGTAAACCCACCTATGTAGGCTACAGTGGTCATGGCGTCAGGACTGAGGACGAATAAGGGGTAGCTTCTGGCCACCAGATAAACACCGGCCTTGACCATGGTAGCAGCGTGAATCAAAGCTGAAACAGTGGTGGGACCTTCCATAGCATCTGGAAGCCACACATGTAATGGGAATTGTGCTGATTTACCTATAGCTCCTCCGAATAGCATTATAGCTGAAAAGGTAATGATCGCTGTGCTCATTTCTGGTGCCAGCTCGAATAACTCCATTAAATTGAAGGTTCCTGCATAAACGAATAGAACGAAAATCCCGATCATGAACATTACGTCTCCGGCTCTGGTAACCAGAAATGCTTTCATGGCGGCTTTGGCGGCTTCTGGCTTTCTGTAGAAGTATCCAATTAGCAGGTAGCTGCACAATCCCACGATCTCCCAGAACATGAACATCAGCAGGAGGTTGTTGGCAATCACCAGACCCAGCATACCCACACTGAACAATTGCATCTCGGCGAAGTATCTGCTCATCCTGTTGGTCCTGATGAAGGGGACCATGTAGCCCATGGAGTAGATATGGATGAGCAGGATGAGCAGGGAAACCACTAGAACCATTATTGCGCTCAGGCTGTCAATTAATACACCAAAGCCTATATCATAACCACCTATAGTTATCCACGTAAAACTGGCTTCATATGGTCCTTTGCCCCCCAGGACATCCATAAATGTTCCTAGAGATATCAGAAAGCTGATGAGCATGAAGAATATGGCCACCTGGCCAAGACCCATTCTGTATCTGTACCCTGCGATCAGACATATTAGAAATCCGAACACCGGCATTATGGGGATCAACCATGAGTACTCGATCATTCCTACCACCTCAACCTGTTAAATACATCGATATTGACCGTTCCGAAGTTCCTGAAAAGCCTTAAAACGATGGCCAGCCCAATGGCAGCTTCTGCTGCAGCGATTACGATTACAAATATGGCGAATATCTGGCCCACGTAACCATCCATGTGATATCTGGAAAAGGCAAGAAAGTTGATATTGGCAGAGTTAAGCATGAGCTCGATACCCATAAGCATAACGATAGGATTCCTTTTTAGAGTAACTCCGAAGATCCCTATAGCAAACATCACTGCTGAAAGTGAAACGAACATATAAACCGGTATCACAGATCTTCCCTCCTTACGATGTGAATTGCACCGAAAATTACTGCCAGAACTAATAATGAGACAAGCTCAAAGGGAATACCAAATTCGAGGAACAATGATCTTCCGATATCGTTGATGCTGGGTAGCCATTTTTGATACAGGGGGTAATCACCCTGCACGATCAGAATAACAGCGCTGGCCAGGAAAACCAGTCCCAGCAGTAGCCTCCCGATCAGTCGTCTATTCTCTTCATAGCTCATCTATACCACCCTCCCTGGTAACCATTACGGCGAATATGATTAGGATGCTTACAGCTCCAGCATAAACCATTACGTGGATGAATGCAAGGAAATAAGACTCTAAAAGGAGGTAGATGCCTCCTATCATCAACATTGTCAATGCAAAGAAGGTTGCAGAATGCAGCACGTCTCTAGAAGCAAATATAAGCATGGCTGAGGCCACTGTTATGGCTGCCATAATCCAGAAAACACTCATCTCGATCATTTTTATCCTCCTCCCTTAGGTGGATAAGGATGCTTTTTCACTTTCAGATCTGCATTTTTCTGTACCGTCTCCAGGTCGACCTCAGCAAACTCTGCAGTGCCCTTTTCTCTGATAGCATCCATTACTTTCTTGCCCACATCTGTCCTAACTATCACGGTTGAGTATCCGTCGTCACTTCCCACGCTTCCCACGCTTATATCGCTCTCCACACCAGTGAAATCCTGACATACCTTGCAGCCTGAAGGCACGATATCATCCATCTCTTTAATGGGGAATTTAACCTCACTTCCATCATCAAGAGTAGCTATGAACTTCCCTTTGGTGATATCCATCTTGGTGACCTTGGACAGGTCATCAATCTCTTTATCTTTAAGGAATTTGACCAGATCATGATAATAGAAGTTCTCCATGCAGAAGGTAGCTACTACCAGTTGTATCTTGCTGAAGAGCTGGATATTCTTCTGGAGCTTTCTGTGCCCGGAGGTCATGCAAGGCGTTCCCACCACACCGGGTTTTTTGGCCGCCTTTAAAGCATCTCTTAGATCGGGTATGGCGCTTGCAAAACTGTACTTTGAACCCCTTACCTTCTCATCGTCCAGCATTTTAGAACTTCGAGCCACTTTGGTTTGCGGTTTCCATTTGTTGTCTCTTCCTACTACCACTGCGGTATCAATGAGCTTTGCATCTAAAGCAGTAGCGAATATCTCCGTAACCATTCCACCATCCTGACCTCCAAATCGAGTAGATTTGGCAGCAACGATCTCGGTGTATTCACCAAGACCTTTTAAAGGTTTATAATCGACTCTAGGACAATATTTAACGCATACACCGTCATCTATACACTCTTCTTCCCAGTTAGGAAAGTGAATAGGTTTGTCTTCGTATACAATTCCATAAGCCGGGCAGATGGCCACACAAGTACCACAATGACTGCAAATACCTGCATCAATTACTTGCTTTTTTAGGTTTCCAAAGTATTTTTTACCTTTCTGCTTTTTGACAGGAATTTTAGTTTTCCACTCTAATTGTGCTTCCGTCATTCGCTACCCCCCTCATACTCCACTAGATCAAGCACGTCTCCGGGACAATTCTTAACGCACAGGCCGCAGCCAGCACAGGTATGGGGGTCCACTTTAATGGTCCTCTCACCCGCTGCTGTATCTACATGAGAAATGGCATTAACAGGACAGGAGATTTCGCATACAAGGCATCCTATACAGTTTTGAGGGTTTACAGCATGTGATCTGTAGTTATAAGGTCTTATATACGGTGCTACTTCTTTGGTTACCTTTTGGAACTTGTCGATATCATAAATAAGCTCGTCTCTTTCCCATTCAGACAACTCAAGCTTGGGCCCCATGATCATACACTCCGTGGGACAAGCTTCCTCACAAAGTCCGCAGATGAGGCACCTGCCCAGGTCAAGATAGTAACCGTGGAGGAATTGTTTACCGTCAGGAGCCCTCTCCAAATCCATCTCTATGCAGTTAACAGGACAGGCCCTTTCACAGGCCTTGCAGAACGTACAGTTATTGAGAGTATAAAGAGGAAGCGCTCTGAATCCCTGGGGAAGAGCTATTGCCTCATCGGGATACTGCACTGTCACCGGCTTCTGAAAGAGATACTCCAGTCCAACCTTTAAAGGACCCACAACTTTTTTGACAAAGAATCTAGCCATTTTTTTCACCCCAGAGCGAGAAATATTGCGATTGCCCAGAAGAAGTTAACGATTGCCAGTGGAAACAATCTCTTCCACCCCAAGTCCAGCAGTTGATCGATCCTGAGCCTGAAGTAGACGGCTCTAACCCATATGATGAAGAAGACAATTACATAAACTTTTATCAGGAATACCACTAGTGTTATCAAGTCAAATAAAGCCGCTCCCACGGAGGCTTGAACCATCTCCATTCCCCAGAAGCCGTATCCACCCAGAAATACAGCCGCAGCCAGAGCGGCCGTTACGAAAATGCTGATGTATTCTGTGGCCATGACCATACCATAGTACATCCCTCCATGCTCGGTCATGAAACCGGCCACAAGCTCGGATTCAGCTTCAGGGATATCGAATGGGGTTCTTTCCAGTTCAGCTAGCATTGTTATGAGAAAGATTACGAATCCCAGTGGAATTAATATTGCATACCATATGTTCTGGGCATTGGCTATTTGCAGAATATCTACGCTACCTGCTAGAAGTGCGGCGGTTACCAGAACCAGAATTGCTGGCAACTCATAGCTGATCATTTGAGCTGCAGATCTCATACCTCCAATTAAAGAGAACTTGTTGTTAGCGGAAAGACCCATCAGCATAACACCCAGTGGCTCAATACTTGCCAGAGCTATAATGTACAAAAGGCTTGCTTCATTCTCCAGGCCTATAAGATTATGACCGAATGGAACCATTAAACCAATACCTAAGGCAGAAAAGACCATTATAGCAGGACCGATCATATAGGTCAAAGGATCTGCCTTTGCAGGCCTGAAGACCTCCTTGGTGAGAAGTTTCAGAAAATCGGCGATTGCCTGGAAGAATCCCCAGATCACAGGAGGTCCAGCGTAAACAGGTCCACGCCTGTTCATCATCCTCCCCAGGATCTTTCTTTCCAGCCACACCACCACAAGGACGTTGACCATTATGACCGCGATCACTATACCGGCATTTGCACCCCAAAGCATGGCTTTTGTTGCCATTTCCCCTATCAACGGAGAAAAGGTATTCATGGTGTAATCATGAATGGGTTTTAACAGTGCAGAATCAAACCAGCTCATAGTTCATCACCTATCCGTATCCCCCAGACAAACATCCAGGCTTCCCAGTATGGGCGGTAAATCCGCGACATTGTGACCTGGCATTACCACTCTCGTTGCCTGAATATGAATGTAGGCTGGACTCCTGATCTTTACTCTGTAGGGAGCTTTTCCACCGTCACTGACTATATAGTAGGAACCTTCACCCCGGGGCATTTCTACCCGGTTGAAAACCTCCCCTTCAGGTGGTTTTTTGGGCGCCTTGGTTCTTATATCTCCTCCGGGCAATTTTCTTGCAAGCTCCCTGCAAATATCTATGCTTTGCAGGATCTCTTTAAACCTGACCATAGATCTAGCCCAGCAATCACCATCCTTGAGGACTATAGGCTCGAATCCGATTTCGTCGAATAAGAGGAATGGGTCGTTGTATCTTACATCAACCTTAAGTCCACTGCCTCTAGCAGGAGGACCAGTTACTCCCCACGCTTTGGCATCCGACTGTGAAAGATATCCGACACCTTGAAGCCTCTTTCTGAAGGTTTCGTTCTCTATCATTAAGTCAATGAAATTCTGCATTTTTCTCTCGATCCTGTTCAAGTATCTTATCACTCTATCTTCCCAGCCGGGAGGAGCATCTCTGGCAACACCTCCAAACCGGGGATAATTGTAACTCATTCTATGCCCGGCCAGTCTTGAAAGCAGATCAAGAACATACTCTCTTTCTCTAACGGAGAACATAAATCCAGTAAAGCTACCCAAATCCATTCCGTATGCGGCAAGCCATACAAAGTGACTGGCTATTCTCTGCAGCTCAAACGCTATAGTTCTGAGATAGAGCGCTCTTTCAGGGGGCTCAATCTCCATCAATTTCTCTACACCGCCAACGTAACCTTCACTCCAGGAAATAGCTGCAACGTAACAGAGCCTATCATTGTAGGGTATGAATTTTTCCCAATCTCTGTTCTCTGCTATTTTCTCCACACCCCGATGCAAATAACCTATTGTGGGATCGACATCGGTAACAGTTTCTCCATCGATCTTTACTCTCAATCTCCACAATCCGTGAGTGAATGGATGCTGAGGACCAAAATTTACCCACATTTCGGACATTTTACCACCACTTGTAATCTTTACGTAAAGGATGACCCTCAAAATCTTCAGGAAGCAGCAAATGGCGAGGATAGGGATGGTTGTTGAAGGTTATACCAAACAATTCGGCAGCCTCTCTTTCGTGAAAGCCTGCGGTGGGCCAAACCTCGACCACTGAATTAACTTCAGGACTCTCTTTAGGAAGCTTTGTTCTTGCTGTGAAAATAATACCGTCAGAATAACTCCCTATGAAATAGATCACCTCGATCCTATCTTCGTAATCAGCTCCTGAGAGGGAAGCGAGGAAGTCTCTGTCCATTTCATCTCTCATAAAATACATTACATCCAGAACCTGTTCAGGAGGGATCTCCATTGTGGCTCTCCTGTCGTTCTTCACTTCTATCTGCACTTCTTCGAATTGCTCTTGCAGTGATTCCACCAGTTTATTTATGTCGGTCATACCTTTTTACCCTCCCAGTCATACTTTTTATCCTCCCACATTGCTTCGCGGAAGCGGATAATTGAGTGAAGGAAGGTTTCGGGCCTGATAGGGCATCCGGGAACGTAAAGGTCAACTGGCATTATCTTGTTGACGCCTTTGACCACATTATAGGAATCATAGAAAGGTCCTCCGCTCGTGGCACAGCTGCCAATAGCAACCACCCATTTGGGCTCCAGCATCTGCTCATAAAGGATCCTCAGACGGGGAGCCAGTTTTCTGGTAACTGTTCCGCTGACCCACAACAAATCACACTGTCTGGGTGTAGCAGGTGCCAGGCAACCGTGCCTCTCCATATCGAAGTGGGGACCGAATACGGCCATGGGAACTTCAATAGAACAACAAGCGATACCGAAGTGAGTTCCCCATGGAGACATCCCTCGCCCCCATCTCAGAAGAGGCCCCAGGATTGACCACAAGGCCTTTCTGACATCGCCTGCCACTTTATCTACTATATCATCACTTCTCCTCAAGAAATCCTCGGAGTTATCCAGGCCTACAACAGCCCCTGCTCCTCCTTCTTCATCCTGTAAATCCACTACTCTGGGATATTCATTACCCATTTCAACGCCCCCTTGGTCCAAGCATAAATAAGTCCATCAACAAAGAGAACCACGAAGATCACCATTTCAACAATGCCCAACATACCGATATCACTCAAAACAGCAGCCCACGGAAACATAAACAAAGCCTCAATATCAAAAACCAAAAACATTAAAGCGAAAACGTAGTATTGTATGCTAAATGAAGTCCTGGCGGTACCGTAAGGAATTTCACCACACTCAAAAGTTTCCAACTTCAAGTAAGAGTGCTTTGAAGCTGTGAAAAGCTTTGGAATACCGAAGGAAATAATTGGCACTAGTAAAGCTGCAATCAAGTAAATGGCTATCTGACCGAAAACCTCTATGTCCATGTTCAATCACCTTTTTTACTCCAACGCAATTAACCAACCAATCTTTTTATCTTAAACAATCAATTTTTTGCGGACTCTAATTTCGGGTACTTAAAAATGTTTCTATTTTTATCGCTTTGTCCATTCAATCACTCCACACCAACCTCACTATATATTATCTGGACTGGAGTGTTTTAATTCTCCAAACTACATAACAGTTGTAATTTTCAACAATTCTCCAACAAGTATATTCTTGATTTATTTTATTAAGCCAATTCTTTAGCAAACTTATTGGGCATTCGGGAGAATTTTTGGTGGAAGGTGGGTAAGTGACAAAGCACTGTTTTGCTGAAGAATAAGACTCGACAACATTAATATACCAAATCTTTTAGTTCAGAGTATGCAGCAGATTTATTTTGTCAATTCAAGAGCTGAAGTTAGTGATCACTCCAAGTGGTTTCAGCCTAAACTCAGTCTTACCAGAAAACTGGAGAGGTTGATCGACGAGAGCGGAACCCTTGACTTTATAGACAAAGGGGATGTGGTGGCGGTAAAAACTCATTTTGGTGAAAGAGGCACAACTAGATATCTGAGGCCTGTGTATGTCAGAAAGGTGGTTGATGCTGTAAAGGAGAGGGGTGGAAGACCATTTGTAACTGAATCCACCGGTCTGGGGATGGTTAAGGATAGAACAACTGCGTTAGGGAGGCTAATTACAGCTGAGGAGAACGGTTTTACTCAGCAGACTGTAAATGCTCCCATAGTGGTGGCAGATGGGATCAAGGGCTTTGATTATATAGAAGTTGATGTGGATGGAAAGCATTTGGACAAGGTGAAGGTGGCGAAAGCCATCGCCGATGCCGACTCCATGGTATGTGCCACTCACTTCAAGCTACACATGGTGGCGGGGATGGGAGGAAGTATAAAGAACGTAGGTGTTGGTTGCGTGGCCAAACCCTCAAAATTTGACGTTCATTGCCCTGATCTTCCGGTGATAAATGAGAACTGCGATGAGTGTGATGAGTGCGTTGAAATTTGTCCCACAAATGCTATTGTTGACTATCAGGTAGTTAAGGAGAGATGCATCAAGTGCGGGGGTTGCGATGAAGTGTGCAAAAATAATGCCATCGATCTCACATGGCTGAATGGAACCCCCATCTGTGAAAGGATTGCGGAGTGTGCAGCAGGAGTTTTGAAGACCATAGATAGAACGGCTTACCTCAATTTCTTCCTGGACGTCACCCCCCACTGCGATTGCCATCCATATGCTGACAACCCGATTGTTCCTGATCTAGGGGTATTCGCCAGTAATGATATTGTCGCCATTGATGAGGCAAGTTATGACGCATTTCTGAAGCGAAGTAACAACCCTTGGGAAGATTCAGATCCGCTCGCCCAGATAACCCACTTGAAGGAACTGGGGGTAGGGGACACCCAATATCAGATGAGGGACATAACATAAAAATGCATGTAATTACAGATTAGGGACATGAACAGGTATCATCGACAGGTTTCCGTTCCCCAATTCGGGGAAGAAGGCCAAAAAAAGCTCTCTTCATCGAAGATAATGGTTGTCGGTGCCGGTGGTCTGGGGTCTCCAGTCATCCAGTATCTTGCGGCTGCTGGCGTAGGAGAGTTGAGCATTGTTGACGGGGATGTAGTGAAAGAAAGTAACCTTCAGAGACAGGTTATCCACGCAGGAAATATTGGTCTTAATAAGGCTATATCAGCACAGAAATTCGTGGAGAACCTCAATCCAGGTGTTAGGGTAACGACTCATCCTTTTTTTGTTGACCCGAATAATGTTTTAGAGCTGGTGGAAAATTGTGATGTGGTGATCTCCTGTCCGGACAACTTTAGAGTAAGATATCTTTTGAACGATGCCTGCAGAATATTGAACAGGCCCATAGTGCATGCTGCCATCTACGGGTTTGAAGGAGAGGCCATGACCATTAACACTGTCAATGGCTCACCGTGCTACAGATGCTTATTTCCTCGAGCTCCGCAGGAAACAGATAGTGGTGGAGTTATGGGTTTTACAGCCGGTCTGTTTGGCTGTATCCAGGCAGCTGAAGCATTAAAGCTTATTGCAGGCCTACCGGTTCTGACAGGAAAGTATATGAGAGGTGATCTGCTCTCCATGGAATTCTTTACCACTGAGATTAAGCAAAACCCTAATTGTCCGGTATGCACCCAAAAATTGAGCGGTATTTATCCCCAGAACTATGAAGGGACCTGCGAAGTAACCAAATTTATTTAGACAGGATTGAATAGCTGGAATAGCTGACCCGTTACTAATTTCAGTTACATATATCTCATAGCTACGTGTATAGCTGCATAATTTATATTTGTCTTTATCTAGTGCGCTGCTGCTCCGCTCAGGTTCAGGCCCACCACTCCGATGACTATTAGCGCTATGGAGATCAACTTGGACCCTGTTACCACTTCTTTAAAGAAAATGAAGCCTATCGCCGCTATCAAAGCTGTCCCCAAACCAGCCCATATAGCGTAGGCCACGCTGACATCGATCTTCTTCAGTGCTAGGGTCAGAAAGATGAAACTGAGCCCGTAGAACACGAAGATCAGTATGGATGGTATGATGTTGGTAAAACCCTGCGCTAATTTCATATTGCTTGTTCCCGCTACTTCCAGAATTATGGCCAGAACCAAATAAATCCAGTACATCTAATCTAAACCTCCTGCGGTAGTATATATCGCTGAAAACCAGGGCTACTTAATCCTTGGCCTTAGAACCTGAATACCCCAAATCGTCCAGGTAAGCGTAGAAATTCAATAGAAAATCGTTCAATTTCTCCATGGGGACCACGATACATCCCCAGTGGTCGAATATTTGATCATCAATAAAAGAGACTATAATGGGGATAACCTCCTCTCCTGTAAACTGAGAGTATCTCTCACATCTCTCCAAATGTTTTTCGGCCTGTCTTTTGAGGGCAGAGCTTCTGTGCCACCATTCAGAGTATTTTTTGGCATCTATAGCGATGACCAGCCCAAATTTCTGGGCAACAACATCGATCTCGCTCTTGCCCCTCTCGTCTTTGAAGACCACTCTGAACTTTGTGTGGAAGTCATGACTATCGAATACTCCCTTAACAAGCTCCTCGAACTCCTGCCAACTCACTCCATTCTCACTTGAACTATTGATAAGTCATCAACTTCCTTCAGGTTTTAACGAATACTGGGGATGCCTCCGGGTGGATTTTATAGATTTTATAGACCGGCTATAAATGCCTGAATAAATGCCCTATTAAATCTTTACCATGTGGGTGAGTCCCCATCAAGAAAAATTGAGGTCTAATTTATCCCCCAGGTAGGAGTGAACCAGCCCGAGATTTCCGGTGATCATCACGTCCCCTGTGGGGTTGGCCGGTCTTCTGGATGATAGATGCATGTTGGGACCGGTAATGGCTGAGTCCTTCACTTCCACAACGTCCCTTATGTAAGCACCGTGCCCCCCATCGTTGAAGACGTCTTTATTGCTAATTTCTCCCTTTATGAAGGAGTTGATAAAGCTCTCAATTCCATCTTCTCCTTTTTCTCTCAGAATCCGGGTATGGTGTTCGAAAAGAGAGTGGATAAGGCCATCGTTATCAACTACAGCTCCCACAGTATGCGAATTCCCAAAATTGATCAATAGAGCAGGGAACTCCTTAACATCCAGCATACACCCTGCTATTGCAGCGAAAACTGTGTCCATGAGGAATACGTCCTTTATGTCTACACCTTCATTCTTCAGGCTCTCCGTGACACTACTCATCCGATTGAAGTCAGAGGGAACCTGGGAAGAGGGAAAGAGGAAAGAATGAATGTATCCGCTCTGTTCCACGATCTTTTTAAAAGTTTTGAACCTGAATTTCCTGTTGCTTTCGTGGGGAGAGAAACCGTGATCCTGGACAGCGATTAAATATATGTCAGCTCTGTCGTTTAGCTCATCCAGCAAATGGCGGAAAAAATGGAGATCAACATCTTTCAACTCGATTTCATGAGCATCAAGGTCAGCGACAGAGTCCACAAGTTGAACACCAGTATTCCTTACTTTATCTAAGTTATCGGAAAAAGTTAGAGCAGCCTTTTCCTGTGCATAAACGTTTAAACCTGCTCTCAGGTGATCCATGGCCGCCCTGGTCACGGGCCCACCACCCATAGTGTATCCGCTAAAGAATATGTCTTGCCCGTTCAATGTACATTCTTTAACCTTTCTGGCTACAAGTTTGGTGGGTGAAGGAAGTACCATCTTAATACAGTTCCTCAAGTTCTCTTCGGAGTTGTAGAGAAAAAAGTCTTGAGTTCCTGTTCCCACATCAAGAGTGAAGATGTTCATATCAAGACCTCCTGAACAAGAAATAAATTTGTTGTCTTTTGATTTTTCTTTTCGTAAGAAGACGTATTGCGGCAGTCTTTTTTCATTTCAAAATTAGCTATTATAGATTGCTATTATAGATTGGGTCATTAGAAAAAATTATATGGCCTCTGCTAAATATTGGTTGGAAGGGATAGTATGAGCGGTAATGGGGAGTATGACGTGATTGTTATGGGTGGTGGTCCTGGTGGGGTTACAGCAGCTATGAATGCTGTGAGGGCTGGTTTGAAGACTGTATTTTTTGAGTCGATTTCTCCTGCTTCTTCACTTTCTATAGCTCCTTATGTTGAGAATTATCCTGGGGTGGAGGGGAGGGGTTACGAGCTTCATGATATAATGAAAAGACAGGCTACTAGTTCAGGTGCAGAGCATAGATTAGAGCTGGTTAAGGAAGTAAAGAAGGATGAAGGTT
>JBKHKH010000001.1:0-45448 GCA_046537735.1 Archaeoglobaceae archaeon
TGCTGAGGAATTACGTCAGCAAGAACAGGGAAATACTGAACCTCATAGAGAACTACCAGGAAGTCATTTAATTTATATAATTCAATTTCAGGTTACTTGAGAAAGAAGAAATTCCAGTTGCTTAGTTGCTTTTGCTTGTTGTTTACAATTTTTGTTTTAGCATCTTCTCGGCGTTATGGAATGTCCGGTCAATATCTTTAACTCCAGCACCCTGAAGTATTTTTCTTGCCATTTGTGTGGTAATGAAGTCGGATGGTGAATGGGAGTCTGTGTTGATGACCAGTTCACATCCCATATTCTGTGCCATGTCGGCCACGTGTCCATTTGTCAGGCTGTGCCCTCTCCTGGCCGAAATCTCTACAAACACCCCATTGGAACCAGCCAGCTGGGCTGTCTTCTCGTCGATTAAACCGGGGTGGGCCAGAATATCCACTTCTTCCTGCACTGCAGCCAAATTTGTACCCGGCTTCACAGGCTCAGCGATGGATTCCCCATGCGCTACCACGATTTCTGCTCCCTCTTTTCTTGCCAGCTCTACGGCTCTACCCATAAGCTCGGGGGGTATGTGGGTCAATTCAACCCCAAAAAGGATTTTTAGCTCGTAATCATCTCTAAAATCCATCAATTTCCTTAGATTGCTCAAAATCCATTCCATGTTGGAGAAGTCTGCATGATCCGTTATTGCCAGCCCTTCGTTACCCAACTGGGACATTCTCCGAATAATTTCAGAGGGAATCAATTCTCCATCGCTAAAAGCCGAATGCAGGTGTAAATCGATCATTACGCAAGAATTAAATATTCAGATGAAAAAACTTTTCGCTGTGGGAGAGATAAGAAGAGTCGTCCTTGATGTCCTAAAACCGCATCAACCCTCGAACATAATACTGGCAAAGGAATTGAGTGATGTGGAGATGGTTGAGGGTGTAAATCTGGCTCTGACAGAAATTGACCAGAACACAGAAACACTCAAGATCACTGTAGTCGGTTCTGATATCGATTTTGAGAAAATAAAGGAAGTTTTAGAGGAGCTAGGTGGAGTTATCCACAGTGTGGACGAGATTGTAGCTGGCAAGAAAATAGTGGAAGCCGTGGAAACAGAGCAAGATTGAGTAAATAAAGAAAAATAAGAGAATTGATTTTTGGTTTTTGACTAGAAGATATCTAGGGTCCTGTTGGTGGTGTTGATGCTGTCTTCTTTGTCCTTTAGTTCGAACATTGCCCTGATAGCGTCCAAGTTCTCGGGTATCACTATGGACTCTTGAGGGATGGCCTGAGTGAGATAAAGCTCACCGTCGGCCACTCCAATCGAGTCTTCCCAGACAACATTCTCGAAAAGATCAGAACGCATCCTCAACTCCCTTGCATATTCTATGACCTTAGCAGTGGAAGAGAACCCATCCTTGGATGATACCAGCATAATCCTGGGCTCTTCCCTTAAGGCTGCTGCCGCGTCATCTGGATTCGCTCTCTCGTCAGTCTCTATGTTGAGAGAATGAACGTGCATAAGAGTAGTGGGGACCTTGAATGCTGTAGTGGTAATATTCACATCCATGACGGTTTGAACGTCCGGACCGTGATGAGATGGGACCGATACGGGGTCGGGCTTGATAGCGTTGACCATACCTTTTTTATCTTCTTTGGGATCCACAACCCTTCTGATCATTGTAGCTCTGACCTTTTTGAGACCGAATTTCTGTTTAATGGTGTACAGCAACCGGGTCAAGCCTGTAGTATTGCAGCTAACCACTCTGACGTATCTTTTGCCTCTGGCGTTATCGTAGTTGGCGAGAGCATTGAAAGAGACATCTGCGGTGTCTTTCTTCTCTCCTCCCTGGAATATGGCCTTAACGTCGGCTTTCTGGTAATAATTGGCCTTATTGTCCGCTCCCACTTTATTGGGACTACAATCAGCTATAACATCTGACTCGGAAACGAGATTCTCAATCGTGCCCTCCACCGGGAGACCGGCTTCCTTGAAAAGGTCCAATCTTTCGGGAATGGCAGCATAAAGTTTATAACCTTTTTTTATGGCCAGTTTAGCCTCAAAATCAGGTTTGGTCTTGGTGACCCCTACGATTTCCATATCATTCTGCAAGCTTACCGCATCAGAAATACGCTTGCCGATGGTACCATATCCATTTACCCCAACCTTGACCTTCATTCAACCACCACTCTATGGTTTTGTAGATCTATCACATTAATTTTTCCTGTATGCTCCACTTCTTCGAATATCCCATAGATCCTCAACTTATCGCCTTCAACCTCAATCTTAATCGCCTCTTCCATGAGCACTTCCTCTTTATTCCCGACTCTTCTAACCACTTTAGATTCGCACACGGTATCACCTTATAGAATAGTCATCTGGGCATGCCAGCATCCACCAATATCCAGAACGTTGGACTCTTCCACAATTCCATGATTAATGGCCATCTTGACCGCCTTTTTTCCGGAAAGATTTGCTATAGTGGCTTTCTGCAATGCTTTTTTCACTTCCTCTTCCTCTACTTCCTGCTCACCGTAAAAGTTCTCTTTGATCTCTATCTGCAGATCTTCTTCCTCGAATTTCTGTCCAACTATGTCTGAGTCACAGACGGCCACAAGGGTCTCATTCCCCATATTGTAAACCTTCATCCTGAATATCATGTTCTAAGTTCTTACAGAATGTTTGGCTCCGCATGCCAGACACTTCAAAAATAATACTCTATCCTCTTTAACGAGTTCAGTATCAGGAGCTCCACACTCTTTACAGATAACAAACTCCTTAACGTAATTGTCAACCTCTCTCTGGATGTCCTCTTCGGTAAATTTACCCTGTAAAATCACTCTACCGCTCTCCAGAAAACCAGCAGTACCCAGAGCCTTTACCAGCTGCTTGTAGAGATGCTTTTCATCCCTATTGATGTCCTTAGCTACACTCGCAAAATTCTTGATGATAGTTCTGCTCCCCTCCCTCTGAGTACTGACTTTGGGAAGCTTAAACCTCTCTCTCTTAATCAATTCTTCAGGGAGCTCTTCTATGGCTTTTTCAAGTAGATCCTCGTAACTTTTCATTTTTATCACCTATTCCATCACATATTACATATCATCTTTAGAGTAATAAATCATGTTCTTCCAGTTCAAACCAATTTCTTTTACTACCTTAAAAATAGTTTTCCCAGGGTCTTCTAAACAGTAAAAAAGGTGGGAGTTGCATTTGCAATCCGAGCAACCGAAACCCTTTATCTGGGAGAATACAGCCGAAAGACCCCCAGCAAGAGAGCACTCCAACTTCTTGTCAGGGATGCCTAGAGCGTATAATGGTTCAGCGCTGATGGTAAGGTAGTCGATGTGCCACCACAACTTTTTTTCTTTCATAAAGTGCCGTTTTATTCTCTTTTCCAGGTTGTTCATGGCACTGCCGGTATAGATATAGTAACCTGGGTTGAAGTCTATTAGCCCCAGCTTTCCAATCCCTATTTTCCTAGCTGATGAGAGGTGGGTTATAAGGAGGTAGCTGCCTTTTAGTGTGCCCATCCTATGGAGAATCAATTAGGAGGTTAAGTAACTTTTTACTGTTGTGGTGGAGGTGGAGAAGAGAAGTTACTATTTCCAAATATCCATCCGAAAGAGCCTTAGGAAAGGTTTTTGATGATTTTAACCATATACAGAAATATATCAAAAAAGATATATAAGAACAGATCGTTTTATATCTTGGGAGAGTGAAATTAAGGATAACCAAGGAGACTGGGAGTCGACTACCAATAAATACTATTAAATATTAAAGTTGATAATAAACAGTTACACTTGGATTCCAAAGCATTTTAAATCTCTGTACTGAAGAATAATCAGTCATTATATCCAACAATAAGGAGAGGATTGAAGTGGAAAAGATAGAAGGTCTGATTGAAAGGGCCAGGAGACTCAAGGAGAAAGGCCTTACAACGGGTGAGATTTCAGATGAGCTTAATGTATCCCGGGATACTGCTCTATGGCTTGTTAGTAGAGCTAGGGGAGATGTGACACCTCCTTCTGATATTTATATTGAGTGGAGGAACCTATCTTCGCCGTTCAGGCTTCGTAACATAGCCGCGACCATGGCGGACATGATCCTGGAGGCTGTGGAGGACGAGCCTGAGGTGGTGATCGGGGTCGCTACCAGTGGGGTACCTATTGCTACCATGATCGCAGAGGAGCTGGATGTTGATCTGGGCATTTATTACCCTAAAAAGCTCAGAGAAGAAGCTGGCAATGATGCTACCGGGTTTTTCAGTGGAAATTATGCCACAGTCACTGACAAGAAGTGCGTGGCTATTGATGACATCGTGACCAGTGGGAATACTCTCAGAGAGCTGGCAAAGAACGTCAAAAAGAAGGATGGAGAACTCTTATGTGCTGCTGTGATCATCGACAAGATGGGATTAACTGAGATAGAAGGGTTTCCTGTGCTCAGCAGCTTGAAGATAATGAGGCTTTAGTAGGCTTTAGTTTAGTGAAATTAGATAGACATAGGTATAGTAATGGATATTTGTGTTCTGGTACCAACACTAAACGAAGAGAAGACCATTGGAGAAGTAGTTGAGGGCTTCAGAAGTTTGGGCTACAGAGTAGTAGTAATTGACGGGCACAGTAAGGACAGGACCGTGGAGATCGCAGAGAGCAAGGGAGCAGAAGTAATACTCCAAACCGGTAAGGGGAAAGGGCAAGCCATCAAGGAGGCATTCAACTATATAGATAGCGAAGTTCTGGTAATGGTCGATGGAGACGGAACCTACCTTCCGGAGGAAGTTGATTATCTTCTTGAACCCATAAAAAAAGGATTCGCGGACCACGTAATAGGGAATAGACTGGCGAACTTTGAAGAAGGAGCCTTTACAAAGCTGAATTTGATAGGGAATAAGATCCTGAACTTTTTCTTCAGGTTGAACTACGGAAGTGATCTTCACGATATTCTCTCTGGTTACAGAGCATTTACTCAGGACGTTTACAAGAATGTAGATCTAAAAAAGTTGGGCTTTGAGGTGGAGACAGAGATTACGGTGGACACCATAGCCAAAGGATTTACTGTAGTGGAAGTTCCCATAACTTACAGAGAAAGGGGGGGAGAGACCAAGTTAAATCCGCTGAGAGACGGATTCAGGATAGCCAGGACTATAAGCGAGCTGTTGAGCCAATACAGCCCAGGAAGGTATCTCTATTTTCTGGGATTTTCTCTTACTATAGTTGGATTGCTGACCGGACTTTACGTGACAATAGACTGGTTCAAAAACATTAACCACAATCTACTGGCTGTCTTAACCGCTCTGTTGATCATTTCGGGTTTGCAGGTCATTATAATGGGCGTTGTTAGTGATTTCATGTTCAGAAGCTCCTCACAGATGAGGCGGGAGCTGATAGAGATCAGAAGAGAAATAAAAGAAACCAAATCCAGAACCCCTCCTTTGAAGCAAACCTCTACTCAAGAACACAAGAAGTGAGCTAAACCGGACTTGGGGAGAGTTGGCATGAAGATAAAAGTGGCTGTGGTGCTTCTCACTGTAGCTTTAATCCTGTCGTTTATCGCTCCATCGGAGGCGTTTTTGGGTGATTATTACAAGCTGATCTATCTTCACTTGCCTCTATCTATTATATCATTCGCTTCACTGTTCTTGTTACCGGCAGCAACTTATCTTAACTGGAGGTCCCGGAATATGGCGGTAGCAACCATTATTTTTCTGTCGGTGAATTTAGGTCTTTCAGCTTTATTTATGCAGGCTGCATGGGGAGGTGTATCTACCGCAGAACCGAGGGCTGTATTCAGTATATTCCTGCTGCTGTTGCTCATCTTTTTCCTTGTCTGTTTGATGCTGTCCAGGAATGTGGCTCTAGTTTACTCTGTAGTGCAGTTGGTTCTGGCTATCTGGCTCTATCAGGAGGTATCTAAAGCTCCTTTTCAATTACACCCCATCTCTCTGGTTGATATGGGATTGCTTATGAAACTGCCTCTTGTATTTACCTTCCCAGCACTGGTATTGATCTATTACAGGCTCACGGAGATAAATTGGAGCTCCTTAAAATCAATAAAATAGAAAAGAGAAGAAATTTAATGGAATTGTTTATTCATCCGGCTTATTCAGTTCTGGCCCTCTTCAGCGGAAGGCGCTTGTGACGTGTGAGCGCTGAAATCTTCTTTGGGGCCCTCCTGCTTGTCGCCCTCTTTAGTCAGTGCTGCTATGAGGCATCCTCTCGCCACGTTATAGATGGGCTCTTTAGCTTTATTTATGTTTGAAACGTCAACTGATAGCTTTGCATCTGCCAATCTCTTCTCGAACATGTCTATGAATCCTTTAGGTCTGGCACTGCCTCCGGCAATAGCGATGGGGAACTCAGCTTCCGGTGGTGTGACTTCGGTCAATCTTTTTCGCAGGTTCTGGATAATATAAGTTGTCAAAGCGTCATAATAAATGGACAGAGCACCTTCAACGCTTCCCAGCTCAAACTCGGTGTCCAGAGCGAATGACTTCTCTTTGATGGAAGTAACTCTCTCCTTGGTCATGCCTGTGGCAATCGCTACCTGTTCATCGATCCAGTCCCCACCTCTGGCAATGGAGAAGGATACAATTGGTGTTGCCATGTATGCCACGGTAACGTTTGTTAGGCCGGCACCTATACTAACCCCAATCCCTGTAAAGTTTTGCTTGGCCAGCTCGGAATATATCACTGCAAGCCCCTCGTCTATTACATGGGTTTCGTAGCCCAATCGCTTGGCAAGAGCCTCTATGGTCTTCTTATGGTAGAGCACGTTAATGTCGGAATCTACAGGATTGGCTGGGGACGATATGCATGCCACTTCATTGGGTCTGGAAGGCCTCGAGAGAACCTTCTCTATTATCAGCTTGATCATCGGAATCGATTCCTTCTCTTCGGGGCTAATTATTCCGTACTTCATGGGACGTCTAACGTTCCTCTTGAAGACGTTGGCGAACTTGAAAGCGTCATCGCCCAAAATATGGAATTTATCACCCTTCTCTATATACAATACATTAGTAGAATCCAGCATGTTCTTGGTCAGATCACTGGCATCGATCTCTAGAAATGCGTTCCTTTCCTGGGCGAAAACAGTCGAGTCCCCCTCCTTTTCCGCACAAATTATGTTCATGGTCCCTACATCAATACCTTTTCCCATTTTTATCAACTCCCAAACAACCTAAATCTTTTCTTTCCTTCCTCCTCTTCTTCATTGTTTATAGTAGTTTCTTTTAATAAATCTGAGATCTCATCTAATTCATCATCTTTGACTTCCACTTTCCCGGACTGAACATTTCTCAGGCTTCTGACCTCATCGATGTCGTCTTTAACTCTGGTGGTTTCTCTGCTGCTGGTAAATGATTTACTGGGTCTGAAGCCTTCCATGTCCACATCCTTAAATCTCAAACCTGAATCGGAAAACTCTACTATCCTTCTGGTCGATTCTTCAATGGCCCGATCGACCTCTCTCTCAATATCTTCGTCGGTGTACTCGGGTTGCTTTTCCCCCTTAATGCTAACAGGTACACCCTCGAGGAGGTTGAGCACGGCATTGGCAAAGGAGTTGGCCACCAGTATAGTGATCCCTCCTGCGTAGAGAAGGATTATGTAGGAAATATTGGGATAAGCCCATCCCCGGGGGTAGTCAAAAGCAAATTTAAGCAAACCGATTACACAAAGGGCAAAACCAGCGGGTATCACATAATTGGTGTAAACACTCCTCTGCTTTATCATTAAATTGAGTCCGGTGAGCGACACTGCAAGGCCGAAAGCCACCATGCTGTAGGTGAAACTGATTTGAGCTGGCTCAGAATTCCTGGTGAGGTTTACAGCAACTGCAAATCCTACACCAATTAGGGCCAGAATTATTCCAGCTAAAAACGTGAGCGAGGCCGTATAATATTTCAGCTTTGGACTCATCCTGACAGGATTTACAACTCTAAGTATAAATAATTTCCTTAATTAATGAATACTATATTTTCCCCCCCAAAATTAACACAGAGGGCAAATATAACTGGAGATTCAGCCTATCCAGATAATAGAATAAAATAAAATCAAGATCAAACTGTTTTAAATTAAAAATTGGAACGTATTATTCGTATCTTAAAGCCTCTATGGGTTCAAGGTTGCTGGCCTTCCATGCCGGGTATATCCCGCTGAGCACTGCCACCAGTATTCCAAAACCTACTCCCTCGATAATATATATTGCTGTTGTTGCTGTGAACAGGTATTCGACGCTCTCCAGAACTATCATGTTGATAGCGAAGCCACCCAGAATGCTTAATATACCTCCAATGGCACCACCCACCACTCCCAGGATTAGAGCCTCCAACAGAAATATTCTGAGTATAACTTGTCTGTAAGCCCCTATAGCCCTCATAACACCAATTTCCTTGGTCCTCTCGATGGTGGACATCAGCATGATGTTCAATATGCTCACTCCAGCTACCAGCAAGGAGATCCCTGCTATGGCCATTAAAAAGGCGGTGATCTGTCGAAATGCCTCATTAATGCTATCCAGTATTTGTCTCATCTCAAAGACCTGAACTTTTTCCTCTCTTAGGTTGATCCTTCCCTCTACATGCTCCATGAATTCGTCCACGTCATTGATGCTCTCCACCCTGACTATTATCTGGGTGTAACCTTCATCGAAGGTGTTATCGAAGTCGTCCATCTGGAGAAAGACCACGTTATTGGGGTTTATGTCATATCTGACCTCTTCTTTGAGTATGGTATTGACCCTGAAGTCTCTTCCTGCAACCGTTAGCTTACTCCCTTCTCTGAGGTTAAAATTGTCGGCGATGCTCCCTCCAACTACACAGCCACCTCTCTTCAGCTTCACATCTTCTCCCCCATCCTCGGCCTGAAAGAGGTCACCGATATTGTTCCCCTCAACGCCATAGATGGTAGAGTAAACCCTATCTGATTTATACTCGATAAGATCTCTGCTGCTTTTTATGGGGATGAAAGTCTCGATCCCCCGTAAGTTCCTTATCTTATCCACCACGTCTTTATCTATCTCGGAATAGCCTTCACCTGTTGCGGGGAATATCTGCACCTGGGTGGCCAGGTCCTCAAAGTTCTGGGTCACAGATGCTCTCAGACTCTCCCCGAAGATGCCTATGGATGCTATGGCCATGACACCAATAATTATGCCAATGATTGCTAAGGAACTCCTCACTTTGGTCCTAAGCAGATTTCTCCTGGCCAGTTCAAGGTACACCGGAATCACCGCCCGTGTTACCATCGGCAATTTTCCCGTCAACCAATCTGATCGCCCTATGTGCGTAATTGGAGATGTAGGGGTCGTGGGTGACCAGGACCACTGTTAATCCCTGTTCCTTGTTCAGATCCTCGATCATCTTCATTACCACTTCTCCACTCCTGGTGTCCAGGTTTCCTGTGGGCTCATCGCACAGCAAAATGGAGGGGTTGTTGGATAATGCTCTCGCAATGGAAACTCTCTGCTGTTGACCACCGCTCATCTCAGTGGGTTTTCTGTTCAGCTCTTTCTCAAGGCCCACAAGCTTCAGTATGTCCTTGGCTTTCTCTCTTTCAGACCTGGATGCCTGGCGGAAGATCATGGGGAGCTCCACGTTCTCGAAAGCGGTTAAGGTGGGAATGAGGTTGTAGTGCTGGAAGACAAAGCCGATGGCGTCCCTCCTCAACCTGGTCAACTCGCTATCAGATAGGTCTGAAGTGTTGGTCCCGTTTATAATCACTTTACCGCTGGTGGGCTTGTCAAGACATCCCAGCACATTGAGGAACGTGGATTTACCGCTGCCCGAAGGACCCATGACGGATAAGAACTCCCCTTCCGCTACTTTCAGGGAGATGCCATCAAGGGCTCTGACCTCCATGGGTCCACTCTGATAGATCTTGCTTACCTCTTGCAGCTCAATAATGTTCATACTACTTTCTCGATTTTATCCAGATAACTGCTACCAGAGCAAGAACAACTATGGCGATTACGGAGCCTATCATCATCAGGTTGCCACCTCCGGTCGCTTGACTGACCTTCTCTTCTGGAAGGGATATTTCCTGGCCAAGTTCCACCTTCTCTCCCAGCTCATTGTTCCATGAAACGGTCAGGAAGCCTTTGCTGGCGTTCATGTTGGAGAACTCGAACTCAAAGCTGTCGAAGTCCGAAACATCGATCGAGCCCAGATAGAAAGTCTTGATCTCGTTGCCCACCTGCATGGAGAGGAGGACATTGTAAACAGTGCTTCTTCCGCTGTTGCTCACGTCCCCGGAGATGGTGGTGCCGTCAACTTCTTTCTCTGTCCTGATGTTGCTGACGGAGACCGGTTTTTCTTCCAGAGCAAGGAATCTCACCTCTTTTGTCTCTGAGTACTGATTATTCAATTCGTCCTTATATGAGATGTCCATTTGGATGGTGTTCTCGCCTGTATTCCGGGGAGAGAACTGGAATGAAACTCTTGAACTCTTTTCGCTGCCCAAGGAGGCTATTTCCTTGGTTTTCTCTGAGTCTTTGAGGGAGGCTGTGACTTTAATGGAGTATATGGTGTCGTTCCTCAAGTTGGAGACGGTCACATCGAGGGGGACCACATCTCGGACCGGCACGGAGTTGTAGGGGATTGAAGCGTTGATTATTATCCCTTTTGTCTCACGGTATTCAGGGGTTACAGTTTTTACTACCTGATGGTAGTTCCTGCCATTGTAGTATGATATCTTGAAGGAAAGGTCTTCTCTGCTTTCTGGGGTATATCTGAAGGCTCCTTTCTGGGAGGAGGTTAAATCACCGAGATAGATTATCTTGGGGTCTGCGTCGAAGCGAGCCTCAACGGACACCTCCTTTATGCTGCCAATGGGATTGGTAAGATGGAAATTCAGGTTGTTGACCTCATTGAGCTTGAGTGGCGAGGTCAGGATTATGTCCGGCTGTTTGTTCTCTACATTGACTAGGATAAGGCGCTTGACTGTTTCGTTTTCTGTCCGGACGTGCATCTCGATCGAATAGCTACCTGCTTGTTTTGCTTGGACGGTGAAGGGAAAATCATAGGTGGAACCAGTAGGAATTGTGCCTACATCGCTAATCGAGTCAGGCTCCACATTGAGCTTGGTGTAAAGTACTATCTCTCTGACCTTAACATCATATGCTCCCTTGTTGCTCAGGGTAACAGTGTAATCTACTTTATCTCCAGGTAAAATCGTATCAGGGGTGTGCTCAACGTCCACAGAAACTTTAGCTGACGCTATGGGTAAAAACATTAGTAACAATAGGATCGATAAGCAAATCTTAACTTTATTCATGGTTTTTTTGGATTTAAGTGGGTTTAAATATTTTATTAGTGGCAGATTTAGATGTAGCCCCACAATGTATAGGCTGTATAACCGACGTAGGCCAGAAATGGGAGCAGGACAGTTATCGCAGCATTTCTGGTGGATAGCCCTCTGGCGTGCTTTAGTCCGAAGGTCCAGATGGTGAGGCTCCACACTCCGAATGCAAGGCTGACTATTATGCTGAAATAGACGAAATCTGCGGGAAGCATGGTGCTCATGATCTCGTTCACGAACTCTCCGCTCTGGATGTCCGTCATGCTCAGTTTTGGAACTCTTGCGCTGGCGATATACTGGGCACCAACAGCGGTAGTGATGGCGGAAGCAAGTATGGAGGGCATAAAACCATATCCTGTGAACTCCAGGGTCCTCTTGAACAAGCCCTGTCCACCGAAATAAGATGAAATGACGTGCATTATGGCCGAGACCGCCACCCAAACGATCATCATAACGGCAAAAGAACCTATGAACCCAATATATGCTCCGAGCCTGACGATTCCAGCGAAATCAGATGGAAAAGCTTCAGCCAGTTTGATGGTGATCAAGAACTGGTTAATGCCCCCGATTATGGACAGGACAAGGATTATCAATAGAGGCACCTTCAAACTGATCTCTTTCCCCTTTAATTCTTCAAAAAATCTACCGGGGTCGGATATTAGATTCAATGCCATGCCCTCACTTGGCTGTGGAGTATAAAAATTTTTGTCATCTCCTGATTAAGCTTAGCTACTTCCCTGATTTAGCTCACGAACTCTTTGGTGACCTTCTCGATGTTCATTTTGGATATGAATCTCAGTCCGGGTAGAATGGACAGGGAGAGAATAACGAACACCATGATTATGGTTAAAACATATGTTCTGAAGTAGATGACGAAGGGGATCTGGAAAAGCTCGCTGGAGAATGCCAGCATGAACAGGTAGGCAGCGGCGTAGCTCAGGGGGACGCCCACTATTGTTCCGGTCACCCCTATCAACATATTCTCTATAAAGAGAGAAGACCCCATCTGTCTGGTGGTGTAGCCCAGCACCCTCAGGGTGGCCAGCTCTTTCCTTCTCTCCATAATATTGATGGAAGTGGCATTGAAGATGGCAGCGAAACCCAGACTGGCGCCAAAGGCCAGGGAGAAGAAGATAAATACGTAGGAGAACTCCATCATATCATTTATATACTCTATCACCACCGCCTTGGAGTTCACTTCCAGCACCCCGGGGAGGTCTTCCAGCTGTTCCTGGACTCTATCATGTTCTCCGGGTTTGGCTTTCACTATGATGGTGTTATAACCATCCGCACTCAGAACTTCTTGAAGGTGGTCAAGGGAGGCGTAGGCGTTTGGTGTTAGAGAGTGCGAGAAAGTACGGTGAACCTCACTCTTTTTCTTCCCTTTTTCGGTCACAAAGGTAAATTGCTGCCCTTCTAGCAGACTTAAATTCTGTGCAGTGCTTTGAGGAAGCAGTATCCCATCAGGGGGTGGCATGATCCGATTGCCGTTCAGATCATAGATGTTGTACAGATTCTGGTTACCCATACCTATGAGATTTATGGATTTGGAGTCATCACCCCTCTCTATTAGCATCCAGGTCATGATTAGGGGTTGAGCCTCCTCCACTCCCTGAATGGATTTTACCTCCTTCAATGCGGTGTTATCCACGTAAGATGAGTATCTAACTTCGAAATCGTAGTTCATTACTTTATTGAATTGCAGGTCGAGGGTCTCCTCAATAGCATCCAGAAAGACCACAGAATTCATGATTAGCATTATGGCCGCCACCACGCTGAAAGCAGAATAAGCAGCCCTTTTTCTGTTCCTGAAGGTGTTTCTAAGGCTCAACCTGGTCAGTGTAGATAGTTTGATGAAGGAGAATAACTTATCTACTTCCAGACCTTTGGTCTGGGTCTCGAATGAACCTCTTAGCGACTGAACGATTTCCAGCTCAGCAGCTCTTTTGGCTATGAAAATGCCTGAAATAGCGGGTGCAAGAGTACCGATGAACAGGCCCAAAAGCAGTATCTCGATGTGTGGTCTGGCTACGTAATAGGGGACGTTGATAACAT
This sequence comes from Archaeoglobaceae archaeon, assembly GCA_046537735.1. Taxonomy (GTDB): domain Archaea; phylum Halobacteriota; class Archaeoglobi; order Archaeoglobales; family Archaeoglobaceae; genus JdFR-22. The sequence goes on from JBKHKH010000001.1 coordinate 13,336, forward strand.
CCGTGTACTGCATGGTCATCACTATGGACAGAGTATAGCCTACAATTATACCTGCAACTGAGCCTATGACTCCAATGAACAGGGAGTGCTTGAGGTAGTGGAACAGTATTGTATTTTTTCTGAATCCCAGAGCTCTGAGAACCCCGATGTTGTGTGTCTGCTCATTTATAAGCCTGACAAGCAGGACATAAACTGCAAATATGGATATGAATAGAATAAATCCGGGTATCAGTATGGCCAGCTCTCTGAAACCCTCCAGATCGAGCTGTAGCGCCTGGTTGCTGGGCTGCTCTTCTCTGGTGTAGAAGTTCTTTATGCCGTAGGGTTCAAAGATCTGTCTAGCTCTATTGAGTATCTCCTCTCTCCGGCTCTCATCATAGACAGTAAAATGGACTTCATTGATTTCCCCCTGATGTCCAAAGCTCTCCAGGGTCTCATAGGGAACAAAAGCTATACCCAGGGTTCGAGGAGAAACAAAGAAGCTGCCCTCCTCAATTATCCAGATATACTCAGGACTGTATGCCAATCCGGTAATCTTTAGCTGCAACTTCTCCCCATCGATCCTGGGGGATATGGTCTCTCCTGCATGTATGTTGTGATAGTCCGCAAACTGTTTCAACAGGATGGCAGAACTGTAAGCATTCTTGGGGATGTAATCGCCCTCTACATACAGCTGGTTAACTTTGGGCTGCTCTCCATCAGGAACGGATATGAGTATAAGGGTTGCCTGCTGGCCCCTGATCTCTAGGGTGGATTTGATGGACAACCTGCCCTCTACTTCCTTGATCCCATCTAGCTTCTTCAAGTCTTTGAGGAGGGATGCGGGTGCGGGGTTGAACTTTATTCCTGCATCCTCGAAATCGGTTCTTTGATAAAAGTCGTTGTAGGTATCGGAGAGATTCAGATAGGAAATGTAGAAGGAGGTGAAGAGAGCAATTCCTAAAAATATTATGAAAGTAACTCCCAAGAACATCCCTTTTCGGGACTTAATGTCCCTCCACACCTTCCTATTAAGCATCAGATCACCAGAACACCGTTAAGGACTGCTACCAGTATAGTTTCTCGGGGTCTAAAGGTTGTTCATTCTCCACGATATTATCGATGGTGCCGTCCTTTAAGCGAACTATTCTATCCGCCATTTGGGCTATGGATGAGTTGTGAGTAACCACGATGAAGGTTATCTTCTCCTTGTGGCACACTTCTCTCATGTACTTCAGCACCTTTTTCCCCGTCTCAAAATCCAGATTCCCCGTGGGCTCGTCTGCCAGTATGAGGGGCGGATTCTTTACCAGCGCCCTGGCGATGGAGACTCTCTGTTGTTCACCACCGGAGAGCTCGGAAGGAAAATGATCGGCCCTCTCCTTCAACCCCACCGTATCCAGAACCTCATCGGCATCTCTGGGCTTCTCTACCAGCTCGGAAGCCAGCTGAACGTTCTCTCTGGCGGTTAGGGTAGGTATCAGATTGAAGAACTGGAACACGAAACCGATATTCTCTCTTCTGTGGTAGGTCAGCCCCTCTTCGTCAAGTTGGGTAACGTCCGTGCCTTTGAACACCACTTTACCCTTGTTGGGGACATCGATCCCTCCGATTATGTTGAGGAGAGTGGTCTTCCCCGAACCGCTCGGTCCCAGGACGACGATAAACTCCCCCTCATCTATCTCGAAGTAGACTTCTCTCAGGGCATGGACTTCTTCAGCTCCGATCCTGAAGATCTTCCACACATTCTCCAGAGTAAGCATGCTGCTACTTCTTCCTCCAATTATATTTATAGCCCACAAATGCAATCACTATCAGCACTATCAGAACTGCGGCGATCTGTCCGAGGTAGCTCTTTTCTGCTATGTACTGGGAGAAGCTCCTGGTGACCGTGTGTTGTTCAAATGTGGTGTCCATGTAGTTGATATCTACTTCGATATGGTGGTCTCCGGAGGAGCCTGCCGTGAGATCGAAGGATGCTGTGGCAGAATCCCCACTCTCCAGACTGCCGATGAAGTAGCTACTCCTTCCCTTGAAATCTGGCGGGAGCTTTAAGGCCAGACTGACCGCTTTGGCATCCTGGTTACCGCTGTTCTCTACCTGAAGAGATAGCTTGTAGTTCTCGCCTGCCGTGGGCGTGTCCGGCGAAGTAAAGACTCCTGCTATATCCAGGCTGATCCTGCCCGGTGAGCTGACGAACACCGGGAAGTCTTTAGTAGAAGAATACGTCTTTCCAGACTCGTCCTCATAGCTCATGTCCAGGATGAATGTATGGTCTCCAATGGAGGTCTTGTTTTGGGCTTTTAAGTTGAATTTAGCCGTTTTGGTACTGTCTCTGTTCACAGTCCCCAGGAATTTGGTACCTTCTCCTTCAAAATTTTGAGGGATGTTCAAGGAAAGCCTGGTGTTCTCTGCATTGCTTGTGCCTGAGTTCTCGATTCCCACATTCAGTGTAAATTCATCTTCGGGGAATACTCTGTCGGGAGTGGTGGCCACTTCTGAGATAATCAATTGAGGAGTTCCTTTCACCTTCAAGGGAATGGGAATGGTCTCTGATTGAGGCTCTCCAAACTCATTTCTGTAGCTCAATTGGAGGTCCAGTTGATATACCCCCGTGCTAACGGATTTGTCTGCGGTGAGGGAAAAGGCAAGCTCTTTCTGTTTATTGCTCTCCCAGCTGTCGAAAACAACCTTTCCCAGATTGCTAACAATTTTTTCTGGTGTGCTCATGGAGATGCTGACGTCCTTGGCTCTTCCACCCCCATTCAAGACCTTGATGCTGTAATCCTCTGTTCCGGAAGGTGCGATGGTCAACTCTTTAGAGACACTGAACTGGGGCTCGTCAATCACTTTTAAGGCTATTACCCTGTTGATGCTTGCCTTGTAGAGGTATTCACCGTAATCGTAATCTATTCTGGCCTTTATTTCGTATATACCTGCTTTTTCCGCTCTCATCTTCAATTGGGCGGAGCTCGACCCCGTGGCCAGATCGCCCAGGGAAAGAATGATGCTTGAGACTTCTTTCCCTCCACTGAGAATAGATAGATCATCTTCTTTCTCGTAAAGAAATAGTTTAACGTTTTTGGCATTGCCACCAGCGTTCTGCAGGTCCACACTCAGTATAAAGTCTCCTGTACCCGGATTTTCCGGCACAGTATGATGATCTACAGTTATAATCGGCTGACCTGACACGCCAGCAGCTAAAAAACTCAAGATAAGTATCGAAAACAAAAATTTCCACCAAATCCTCATTTATCCAACCTCCTGCATTTAACAAAATCTTTGGCAAGCTTCCTGTAATTCTCAATATCACCGATATCGTAGAACATTGAATATAAGGCAAGCCCATCGAACATGGCCATTACTGCAGTTGCCGTTACAGCCGGGTCCTTGATGCCCTCTTTTTCAAATAAAGGGATCACAATTTTGTTCAATTCCTCATAAAACCCTCTGAAAAGCTCAAAATCCCCAGAATGGAGCACTTTACCGCTGATGTAGGCAAAGAAGTTCATTACATGGGGTAAATTGATAAAGTTGTCTACTGTAACATCGATCAAGTCGTCAACGCTATGTATCTTTTTAATGGACTCTGTAAACAGCTTATTGAACGTGTAGTATGCCACTTCTTTCTCCAGATTATCTTTGCTCTTAAAATGGTAGAAAATAAGCCCTTTTGATACTCCTACGGCTTCAGCCACCTCATCAACGGTTACCATTTGAGGCGGTTTGGATGTATAGAGATCGAGAGCGTTCTCCAGTATCCTGGTTTTAACTGACTGGTCAGTCATATTGACTAACTGGTCAGTCAAAGTATGTAAGGCTTGTGGATGCTCCAGTCCACAATTACAACGAATCTGTGTTCATTCTTCTAATGTTCTAAAAGACCTTTAACAGCGCCCTGTTTGATTTCGGGGTCAAAGAAGAATATTATCAGGTTGACCACCAGTAGAACCACAAAGCCTGCTAAACCAGTTACTCCGATAAGCAATTCATTCCCTCCTTTTAACACCATTATGGATATACCGTAGGTGGCGTTGACTGTTCCGTGGATGATGGCGGCGGCTATAACTGATTTGCCTTTTATTCTTACGTAACTGAATACGGGAGCCAGCAGAACGGCCCACCCGATCATCATAAACACACCTATAACTGGGTACTGGGGGTAGTTGTGGCCCTGGAGTATGAGGGGTGCGTGCCACACCCCCCAGATCACACCAATGACCATGGATGCTCTCCAGAAGTCCATATGATCAAGCTCTCTCTGGAGGAATCCTCTCCATCCCAGCTCTTCACCAAATCCAGCCACAGCATTGATGGTGATACCGGCGACAAGACCCTGGATTAATGCCAGCCAGATGGGGTGGACAGGAGACTCTTCTATCTGCTTTTTGATCAATTCCATCTGCTCTGGTGTGAGAACGGACTGGTATCTTTCCAGCATACCCTCCAGTCCAGGAGAGTAGGTCACATCAGGGAATAACAGGCTGACCCCCAGGGCGGCAAAGGCTATAACTGGCGGCAAGAGCCAGGCAACCAGCCACCACCGATTTACTTTGAAGGAAATGCCTAACGGTCTTCTAACTGCTTCACCATAGTATTTTTGAACAGCAATGGCACACACCATGGGAACGAACATGTAGGCGGTGGCCAGCACCATGGCGTTAAGGGTGTTCCATTCGCCCCCTGAAGCAACAAAAACAGCTACCATCAACCAGTCGATGAGGAAGATCAGTCCTATAAACAATCCGATCTTCTTAAGCCGGCTGCTCATTCAGACCACGATTTTCTTTTCTGAACCTCTCTGTGAATATGAGGAAGGCGGGCACCAGAATTAGAGCGGCAAGAAGACAGAAAATTATGGTGGCTACACTTACCAGCCCAAAATCCCTCATGATGGGGAAGGGAGATACTGTCATCGCTGCGAAGCCTCCGGCCATGGTGAGACCTGAAGTCATAATAGCTTTTCCTATGTTCTGAATAGTGATATCTACCGACTCTTCTGGCGACCTCCCCAGCCGCCTCTCCTCGAAGTAGCGCTCCATTACGTGAATGGAGAAATCTATTCCCAGTCCCACGGTCAAAGAGTTCAGGCTGGCAGAGATCAAGGTCCTGGGAACTCCAGTGAGATACATCAAAGCACCCACTAGGATTATGACCGTTGTGATGGGTACCAGGGGGACGACGGCACTTCTCAAGCTCCTATAAACCACCAGCAGGAGGAGGGTGACCAGGACGAAGCTGGCTATGGTCATGTTATTCTGGCCGTTGATGATCAAGTCGGCCACGAACATCTTGAGGACCACATCACCGGTCAAATAGAACCCCTCTTCCAGTCCGAAGAAGTTGATATCCTCTTTGATCCTGTCATAAAGGTCTTTGAACTCGATCCAGTCCATGGAGGAAACGGAGAAATAGATGGCTATGGTGTTCCCGCTGAGGTATCTCTGCATCTGGTCCGAAGGCATGGCATCCAGCAGATAGAACAATTTGGTTTGACTATCCGGCATTTCACCGTCGTTGTACGATTTAACCAGGGTGTTGAGGCTCTCATAACCCACTACCTGCGGCTCAACGGATGTGATATACTGTGAAAGAGAATCTATTCTTTTAAGATAATCCAGATTCAGTTTATCGGTTTCAATAACAGCAATGATCTCCTCAGAGCTGCCGATTACACTCTCCAGCTCGTTCATCTTTCTGATGGCAGGCAGGTCCTGGGGGATATATTCATAGAAATCTGTCTGGAGGTCGAGGTTGGAGTAACCGTAGTAACCGGTAGTCACCATCAACAAGGCAATCAACAGAACTGTTTTGGGCCTTTCAGTGGGTATTCTGGCGATCTCCTTGAGCACAATGCCCAGGATGTCCCTTCCTTCTTCCGTCTTTACAGTATCTCTTTTACCTCTCTCCATCAGTATGAGGACAGCAGGAAGGAACGTAAGGCTTAGAAGAAAGGCTATAACCAGCCCGATAGCTGATAAAAAACCGAACCAGCTCAGAGCCGGAACACCGGAGAACACCATGGATAGAAATCCTATAACTGTGGTGATCATCGCCAGGCTGAGAGCCACCCCCACGCTTTTGATGGAGTTGACCACGGCATTGACACTGGTGAAACCCTTGCGCATTTCCTCTTCAAATCTGGCCTGGAACTGAGCAGCGTACTCAATGCTTAGACCTATAAGGATAGGAAAGAAGCCGTTAGTAACATCCGTTATCGGTATCCCAAAAATGGGCATTAATCCGTAGACCATAACGGTAGTAAAGATAGATATCACCAGGGGGAGCATCAGGGACCTCTTTCTGGCCACCACTCCTCTGAAGACTACCACCAGGATCAAGACCATTAAAATAATGGCAGCAGCTCCCATCATCATCATACTCTGTCCAATGGCCTGGTTGACCTGATACCTGACCAGAGGGTTCCCTGTAGCCTCTGTGACCACTCCAACCGGTTTAGGGATAGTTTCTATTTTTCGATCGATCTCCTGGGCTATCTCATCGTATTTGGATTCAGAAGCTGTAATCTCAATCCTTATGAGAGCAAAACTATTCTTGGGGACATAGAAGCTGGCATAATTATTTACGTAGCTCTGAAGCGTGGCTCTGTCCTGAGGCAAATATCCAAAGTTTTTTACTGCAGAGCTGGCCGCAGAATTGGTCTCTCCAACCCCCTGGATGCTGGAGACAGAGTCTTCAAGCTCCAGCATATACTGGAAAACTTCGTAAGTTACCACATTGTCCCCTTTGACAAAAATGTAGGCTGCGCCCACAGAGGCACCAAAGTCTTTGGAGTAGAGTTTGTATTGGGTGAACTCTTTATGCTCCTCAGAAAAGTAGGTCTCAAAGCCCTGGTCCATCTTGACCTGCTGGCTGAAATGTATGCCAGCTATAAACAACAAGATTACGGCAACGATCACTGCCAGAGGGGCTCTGGTCGCCAATTTGGAGAAAAACTCAAAGATTGCTTTTACCATAGCTTACTGTTTGGGCTTAAATTTGGTGTATGCTCCGTAAACTACAGCAGCCGCCACGACCAGCAGGCCGACGATAAGCATGGGAGGAATAGCTGTTGATTCAACAACTTCTACCGGCATCTTCTCCGGATCGCTGATGACCCATTCATCGGAGAGGTCCTTGTACTTCACTTCCAGGTTGAGCGCATACAGCTTCAGAGTAGCATCACTATCCGCTTTCAGATTGAAGGTCACATTAGTAGATTCCCCAGGATCCAGGCTTCCCACATAGGCAGTATCATCTGTGGTGGAGAATGGGTCGACTACTGTTATACGGGTTGTAGCATCCCTAACCGTGAAATCCCCGGCATTCTTTACTGCAACCGTTACCGTTTCTTCACCACCGGCGGGCACCTGTCCCAACCCATGGACTTCGAACTGCATCTTGGGCTGGACAGTGACCCCTACATCGACCTTTTCCGTCACTTCTTTGTCGTTGATGTTGTAGGTGAACTCCACTTTACCGGGGTATTCACCTGATTGAGCGTTGCTCAAAGCATTTATCTTGAATCTGGTCTTAAAAACCTCCTCCACATCCCCTACGAAAGTCTCGCTAACAGTGGCTGAGAGAGGTGGTTTAACGCTGATCGCAGCTTTCAGATCATCGACCGGCTGAGTGGGAGAAATATAAGCAATGAAATCCCCTTCGCTTCCGGCATAAATGGAGGATGAAGTGTTCATCACCCGGAACTCAGGACCTTCCCTGAGCTTTACCCCGAAGGCCACACTGGAAGTTTGCTGGGTTTCGCTGTACTCATCCAGATAAACCCCCCTTATCTGGAACGGATAATAACCTGCCTCTTCCGTAGATATATCAACAGTAAAGGTGACGTTGACACTTTGACCCGGTCTGAGGTCCCCTACGTAGTAGGAACCCTGGGAGAGGGTGGAGGATACCTCCGAAGGAACTTTGAGTTCAGGTAGTGACTGAGTGCTGACTCCGGTATCCCCTGCACCTGCCTGCGCCTGAAGGAGCTCCATCAACGGCTGCAGCTCTTCAAAGGAGGGGAGCTTCTGGAATGACGATAGGGCAGTGAAACCTGAAGGAGTGGACATGATCACGTAGAGGTTGGAGCCCACTTTCTCTCCAACATTCTTCACCTCAAGAGTAAGGTTACCCTTCCCTCCTGCCACCATATTTGTGGTGTGGACGTCAACAACCTTGAGCTTAACGTCATCCTCATCTACTACCACTTTTAAGGTTATAGTTTGCTCTTTGGGATCGAAATCGTAATCTATCCAGCTGAACCACAGCTGGGGGAGGTTTGTCTCGTTTATGACTGTCTTCTTGGATGGAACATATGTACCCAAAGTGGAATTATATTCCAGCTCGCTCTGTATCTCTTTGGTGGTGGTAGAGGTGTCAGGCATTTCGGTTCTTGACCTCAACAGTATATCGTCAAGGATCTCGTAGTCCAATTTTAGCTTCAATTTGTATTCTCCAGCCTCTACGTTCTCGTTGACCCTGATTTTCAGGGGGAGCTGGGCGGGTTCCATGGAGGGGAGGGCCGGATATTTCTGGACGGGTGTGAGTACCTTTATTCCGTCGGTCCCCTCACATTCAACAGTCACGTTGTAGGCGGTGGTGAGCATGTCGGTTCTGTTCTTGAAGAAATTGTAGGTCTCGTAGTTGTAGTAGCTGATCCTCTCTATCTTGGCGTTGTTCTGGAGCATGACGTTGAGCTGGGTCTCCTCACCTCTGTTAACGTGATTATCTCCATATATGTATGCCGTGAAGTAGGGCTCTTCTTTATAGCTGAATGAGGCTGATGCCTGGCTGCAAAGGGCTAGCAAAATAATTATCACAAGTAATAGTTTAAACACACTTGACTTTATATGGGTCATGACTACCACCGTGTAGTAGCAAAGGCTACGACAATATTATATAATACTTTTGCCCAACCCCCTGTGTGGACAAATTGGTGGAGGCTTTAAAAGACTTTGGACTTAGTGATTACGAGTCAAAGGTACTTCTCACTCTACTGGCAAAGGGTGAGCTCTCAGCAGCAGAGATCGCCAGCTACAGTGGTGTGCCCAGAACTTCGGTGTATGAGGTAGTGAAGTCACTGACCTCTAAAGGAGTGGTAGAAGAAGCGGGTGGAAAGCCCATGAAGTTCAAATCCATCCGGAGCGAGGATTTGATGGCCCTTTTTTCCAGGAGGTTGAAGGAAAACGTCGATTTCCTCAAAAAGGAATTACCCACTATTGAGGAAGGAGAGAAGAGAGAAGAAGTTGTCAAATTATATACAGGGGATGTAGCTTATAACGTGCTCAGAGAGTGTGTGGAGAAATGCCAAAAAGAGATCATTGTAGCATCAGCCAGCCTCGACCAGCGAATAATTGAAGTAATCGAAGGCGCTAACTGTAAAGTAGTGGTGATAGCTCCCAATGTAGGCGACTTCCAGGATGAGAATATTTCTGAAAGGCTTCAAATGGACGTAGAACTCACCCAAGTGGGTGTCTACCACGGGATGTTCCTCCTGGACGAGGAGAAGGTCGCCATTTACCTCAAACAGGGAGACAATTTGAGACTGATGATGGGCTCAGGAAGTTTTGCAGAGTTCTACAAGATGTTCCTCCACTCATTCATCAGGCAAAAGGTCAAAGAATAGTTCACTGGGAGGTTAAAGTGATCGCCTTTCAAAATCGCATCTTTTGACTCTCCAAAATCCCTAAAACCTCAAAATATTTTTAAATTGTTTTGGTTCAGGAGAGCTATGAAGGTGGTTTTATCCTATTCGGGAGGACTGGACACTTCGGTTTGTATTCCTCTACTCAAAGAAAAATATGGATTTGATGAGGTGATCACTGTCACTGTTAACGCTGGTCAACCAGCAGAAGAGATTAAAGAGGCTGAAGAGAAGGGGAAGAAGTATGCTGACAACCACTATACTATAGATGCCACTTCTGAGTATGTGGATATGCTCCTCAAGCTGATTAAGGCCAACGGTGATTACGAGGGCTATATCCTGGGCACCGCTGTAGCCAGACCGGTTATTGCCGAAAAGGTGGTGGAAGTGGCCGAAAAAGAGAAGGCCGATGCCGTAGCCCACGGCTGCACCGGTAAAGGGAATGACCAGTTGAGATTCGAGAATATATTCTATCAGTATGGGTTGAAGGTCATAGCCCCCATGAGGGAAATGAACCTCTCCAGGGAATGGGAAATGGATTATGCCCAGAAGAAAGCCATAGAGGTCCCCGCCACCAAAGAGAAGCCTTACAGCATTGACGAGAACTTGTGGAGCAGGAGTATTGAAGGAGGCAGACTGGAAGACCCCTCTTTTATGCCTCCCGAGGAGATATACGAGTGGACAGTGGACCCTAAGGACGCTCCCCAAGAACCCGAAATTGTAAAAATTGGGTTTGAGAAAGGGATTCCGGTCTTCATAAACGATGAAAGTCTGCCACCTCTGGAGCTAATGAGAAAACTGAATGAGATAGGCGGGAAGCACGGTGTAGGGAGAATGGACCTTATGGAAGACAGAGTACTGGGGCTGAAAGCAAGAGAGAATTATGAGCACCCTGCCGCCACCATCTTGATAACGGCACATCGAGACCTGGAGAAGCTCGTATTAAGCAGGAAGGAGCTGAAGTTCAAGGGATCCGTAGATGAAGAATGGGCCGACCTGGCGTATCAAGGATTGGTAAATGAGCCCCTTTTCGAGGCACTCAATGCCTTTATTGATAAGACTCAAGAGAGAGTTACCGGCTGGGTGAAACTGAAGCTGTTCAAGGGGTCGGCGATGGCCATAGCCAGAGATTCTGAATTCTCATTGTACAAAGAAGAGTTGACCTCCTTTGACAAGGAGGCAATAGACCAGAAGCATGCTGAAGGTTTTTCACATTTTCATGGGTTGCAGGGGAGACTATATAGAGAAAGAGAGAGGGAGTAAGCTTTAGCTTTTAATTCTTTGTTTTTTAGATCGCTAACTGATATCGAATACTTGAATTCACTTGCATGACCACAACACTCCAGCCATAGATCCCTGAGGATTTCGTCAAGTTCATTCAACTCCGCATCGGCAGAAATTATAATGTTGATCCAGTATTCCGGTTGATAAAGCCCTCCGATCCAGTAGAACCACTGGATGGAAACGAATAGGCAGAGTAGGTGAAAATGAAAATCTTTTATCATGCAAATGCCGTATGTTAATGTAATGTAAATGAAGGCGGAAATTGATGATCTGACCGATCTAATAGAAGGTGAGAGGGAGATAGATTGGCAGTGGGTAAAACCTCAAATCCCTTTGATGACTACGGAAGAGCTAATAGAGCTGATGATAGACCTGGGGCTTTACGTAAACCAAACCCTTGCATTAGAGATAGCAAAACGGAAAGATGCAGTTTTCTGGCTGAAAAAGCTTATACAGGATGGAAGGAACTGGTATCAGGGGATACGTGGGGATGCCTGGCCCCCTCTCCACGCTATCCACATACTACCTCTTATACAAACGGGGGAGGCTCTTGAGCTTCTCCTGGATGTGGAAGATACTCCTGAGATTAAGGAGGGAGTGAGAAAGCATGATAAGCTCCTTGAAAAACACCTCTTGGAAAGAGAGGAAGATTTCATTGACGTTGCCACCGAAATAGAAATAGCATTGGAGACAGGTGCAACGAGAATAGTGAGGGAGCTTGACGTGGAAAATGAAGATCTGATTGGGAGTTGCTTTCAGGGATAACTACTCACCAGAAATGCCATTGTCCGCAGGTTTGAGAAATAGAGATAGCGGCAACATGATCTGGGAAAAGGAGTTCACTGCAGAGACCAGCAAACAGTGATGAATAAGATAAAAAGGTTAAGAGCAATTCTGGATGGAGATCACATACCTCGACCTGCTCACCCGAGAAAGTGCTCGAAATGCCGGTTAAAACAGCATGCAAACAAAATCTGGAAATGGAGCGAGAGCTGAAGAAAGAGAGGGAACCGGAATTGCCAGCTGTAGAAAGCTTGAAGAGCAGATTTATGGGTTTGGTACAGCGTCAAAGGTAATAAGCAAAAGATCAGCTCAGTATCTCCCCACCTCTCCTCGTCCCAGAAACTTCTTCGCATCTCCCCATAACTTGTATTGTACCTCCTCTCATCTCGTTCCCTATCCAGCGGGCATTACCTTTTACCACTATCTCTCCGTCTTTCATAAACTCTCCTACACCGAACTCTGCATCCCCCTCCACAACGATCCTACCCCCCCTCATCCCTGCTCCCAGCCTGTGGCCGGCGTTCCCCTCAATTATTATCTCTCCACCCTGCATGTATCTGCCGGTCCACCACCCCGTATCCCCAATGATCTCCAGTTTACCTCTGAGGTGCCTGTATCCCAATCCGGCGACCTTCTGGGGATGGTATTCCACCGTGCACAGGGTTATGATATCGTCATGGTCCACCACTTCCCTATAAACACCGGAGATGAAGCAACCCACCAGCCAGAACTCCCTCTGGCCCCTTATCTCTTCGTGGAGGATATCATTGAACAATGTCTCGATCTCTGAAATAGTGGGACGGTGTTCTTGTGCAGCCTTCAATCCGAATTTAAAATGATCTAGCTCCCTCCATCCTCTGGTCATGTGGAGAATATAATCAGAAATAATTTGGTGGAGTTTATCATACATGTTCTTCCTATGAGCCAAAATTTTAAATGTTTTTTCAATGGGATTGTCCATTCAGGATTGAGGATTGAGGATTGAGGGATAATATCATGAACATACTGGTTTATGGAGCAGGGGCAATCGGGTCGGCCATTGGCGGCTTTCTTGCCAGCGGCGGGCACAAAGTATCCTTTCTGGGCAGGCTCTGGCATATGGACCGGATAAATGAGACCGGGCTGTTCATTACGGGGATATGGGGAGATCATCTGGTAGAGGATATTGACACCTACACCGAGTTTACCCAAATCCCCTCAGAGTCGAATTTTGACCTTATACTTATAACTGTGAAATCCTATGATACTGAAAGGGCGGGCAAAGAGGTCAAAGATCTAATTAAAGATAATACGCTGGTAATACATCTCCAGAATGGCCTGGGAAATGCTGAAAAGCTGTTGGATTACATTCCTGAAGATAAGCTGATCACCGGTAGAGTGATCTTCGGGGTGGAGATCGAGCCCGGGGTGGTGAAGGTTACCGTTAGCGCTGACGAGATTGTTCTGGGGACCGTTGGCAGTGTACCTGCTCCCACCATAAAGGAAGTATCTGATATATTCAGCAGAGCTGGGTTGCCAGCCAGATTATCTACCCGCATTGACAAACACCTGTGGGCCAAAGCCCTTTACAACTGCGCCCTCAATCCGCTGGCGACCATCCTGGAGGTCCCATACGGTTTTCTGGCGGAGAACGAATTCACCACAGAGATCATGGATAAAGTAATCGAGGAGATATATCATGTGGGCGGTGAAATGAGCGTAGAATTTGACCATCCTACACAAGAGGAGTATAAAGAACTGTTCTACTCCCAGCTGGTCCCTGCTACAGCTGAACACCACGCTTCCATGCTTCAGGACATTAAAAGAGGGAAATCCACGGAGATAGATGCTCTGAATGGAGCGATCTCTGCATACGGAGAAAGATATGGTGTGGATACGCCCTACAACTCCCTGTTGACCAATTTGATAAAGGCAAAAGAAATAAAGTCGAGGTCTAAACAGACCTGAACCTGTTCAGTCTAAGCTAGATGTCGATGACCACGAAGGCGTACCACCCGTCCCTCTTCTCTACCTTGAAGTTGTGGAGGGTTATGGCCTTGGGCTCCACTTTCACCAGTTGAGGATTGATGGTATCTCCTTTGAGAACACCTTTTGCGTGGAACTCTTCTTCATCAACCTGTAAGTCCACTTCTTTTGCGGCAAAAAAATAGGTATCAAATAAAAAAAGTAATTCGTTGAGCCACTTGTGCAGGAGGTAGTCCGGACCGTCGGTGTCTATCTCTACTGTCTCTTCTCTGGTGGTTCCCAGCTCTTGTGGATATGTGAAAGCCTCATTAAACGCATATGTAGCGTTTCTTAGCAGATCAGTGAGTGACTCTCCGTGGACCTCGAAGGCTATGTCTGCAGTGTGCTCAACAAACCTGTAACCCATAATCAGGAGTTGACGTCAAGTTCATTTACTTTTTCCCATGTGTTCTCATCGAAGACCACTATTTCTGCACCAATGATATACAGGTAGTCGTCCATGTAAACTGCTCTGACTGCCGGAGTGCTGACAGCCTTCTCCAGTTCCAGCTCATCCTCGTAGGAGAAGATGTAACCATTGTTGCCTGCAGGCAAGAAGAATACGCCGTGCTTCTGGTCCAGCAGGAAGGCATGATGGGTTTGCAGCACATCCGACCAGTACTCGTCCAGGATGTATTTATCCAGCTCCTCAGGATTGGATGGATTAGACACATCGAATAGAGAGATCTTGACATCTTGATCCTCCTTACCGAGACCCAGTATCATGTCGTCGTCTATGGGGTGCAGATACGAGGAGTAACCGGGGATCTTCAGCTCTCCTTTGATCTCAGGATTTTGAGGGTCTGAGAGATCGACCACAAAGAAGGGGTCCGTTTCCTTGAAGGTCACAATATACCCTGTATCTCCTATGAACCTCACAGCGTATATTCTCTCTTCTTCTCCGTAATCCTTGATAGAACCTACGGTATCCAACTCTTCATCCAGAACATAAAGGTCGTTGGTCGCCTCGGAGAACCTCCCTACCGTGGTGGCGATCCTCAGATGGTCGTGGTATTCGTCAAGTGAGAACTGGTTGAGGACCCTGCCCGGAACTTTGCCGCTGGCCTTCAACTCTAGATCCAGACCTATTTTGGCTATTCCCGTTTTCTCCAGATCTCTCTTATGCTCTTCTCTGTAATCGTTCATCTGGTTGTGGTAGTTGTTCCTGAACTTTATTCTCTCTTCTTCACTGAGTGAGCTGGAGTACTGGTCCAGTATGACGTCAAGCTCCACCATTTTCGCTCTGTTGCTTATGTTGTAGTCTTTAAGCCTCTCTATTTTCTCCATGACGCTCCGGGGGAGGAGGTCATCGTTCTCCTGGAGGAAGTTATAGGTGAACTCTACCATATCCTCATAGTGCGAGTAAGTGATGTAGATGGCGTTGGTGGACATATAGACCACAGACGAACCAGAAGTGCCCATAAATGATGTCGCTTCCTCGATTTCACCGGTTTGAGGGTTCAACTTCATTACGTTATACGTCACATCCACGGGAGCAGGTTGAATAGGGTGGTAGATATCCTGGCACCTGATCTCCACTGGGCCTTCAGCAGTAGTTAAGGGTCTGATGGGGCAGGGCTCATAATTGTTTATCCTGTTCTGAGTGATCAAGTATATACTCTGGTTATAGAGTCTCGCAGTCACCAGACTGCTGTCCAAGTCAATATCCCATGTCTTTTCCGTATCGGTAACGTCGTATCCGGTGATCTCGTCGTAACCTATAACTACCAGATTATTATCGCTCAAAAGGAGGTCACCGCTCTTGTCTATCTCGTGCTTTATCTCCAGGGATTCTGGGGGGAATGCCCTGATAATTTTGGTCTCCTGTTCTCTGCAATCCGGGCACACTTCTCTTAAGAAGGGGTAGTATCTCCACTGATGTGAGAAGTAGATGTTCTCTCCATCGGTCTTCACTATGTCGGGTTCATCTATCCCCATGACCTGTACATTGGTCTCGGAAACCCTGGACGGAGTATTTGATGGTGTTCCAGCAGATTCACCGGTTTTTGGCGCATCTGAATCCCCTACTGGCACGGGAGCTCCCTCTTGAACTGCCATATCTAAGGTTATCTCGCGCATGGGAGCAACTCCAAACTCCCCCCAGTATCCAGTAGAGGTCTCTGCTGACTGAAGATAGTCCCTGACGTCTTCTACTGATCCAACGGTGGTAAAATCGCTATCTTCATCTGGCTCTGGTGTCGTTGTTCCGTTTTCAGGGGTGGTTTGAATACACCCTGTAATAAAAATTGCCAGAACTATGGCCAACAGGATCAATTTCTTCATGTAATACTATATGTAAGAAACCAAGTATATAGGTATTTAATTAGTTAAATTTTATAATAATTGTTTGGAATATACGGGCAAACTATTATACCTGACCTAAGAATGACACAAAAGGAGACCAATTATGTACAGGAGAATTCTGGTGGAGTTAGTACTGGTGGTGAGTGTAGCTATAATCCTTTTATGGGTTATTCCCTGTTATACTTTTTGCTCTGCTGAAACAACGTATGTACTATCTGTTAGGATTTTCGGACTAATATTGATCGCCCTGTGGATAGTTAGGACGGCCAGACTGGCCAAGGAGCAACAGGGGTAGTACTTCAAGAAGGACGGTGATTTATAAACTATTTTAAATTAATTATAGGTCACCTCCTACTTGAGTCCGAGATAATATTTAAATAATAGGTTATCAATTTTGATTTATAATGAATCATGAAGAGTATATCAATAGGTTAGATCAATGTGATGATTACTGCGACATATTCGAAATAGTCAAAGAAGTGGTGGAAAACTCTATAGGCAGGAGAAGGGCCGGACTCATCCTGGGGTTATCCGATTTACCCACTCACATTGGAGCCATGTATCAGGTAGGGTCCAACTTCATTCTGGTCAACAGGATATTGCTAAATGAGGTCAAAAGGACCAGCGATAAGGAATTGAGAAACGCTTACATCTTCCATATACTGCTTCACGAGTATATACACTCTTTAGGCCTGATCGATGAGAAAAAAACCCAATCACTCACTTATTCTATATGCAGAGAAGCCCTGGGAGAAAACCATCATTCTACCCTTATGGCTAGAGATGGAATAGGACACTATTTCTCCTTCGCTGGACTGAGAGAGCCGAACGAATTAACGGAGATTGAGCTGGTAAAGGACTTTGAAAGAGAAAACCTGGGTTATTTCGCCTGAATTACTGGACATTGAGCTTTTTAACAAATCTACTGGCTCAACAAAGAGATTCACAGTTTTTTCCCTTCCTCCATTACATTTTTTAGAAAGAGTAATAAATTTAAGAAACCTAAATTATACTTAATACTGTACCCCCCTTGAGGGTCGTCCAAGGTGTGAACATGAGCATTACTGGTCCTTTTGACGGTTTGACGGATAAGATAATAAAGAAAGTAGCTAAAACATTGGCCCAGGCAGAAAGGGAGTTCTATAAGGGCCTAATGGAGGACAGCGCTAAAGAAGAAAAAAGCACGGAAAAGACCTTTGATGGTCTGAAGGATTTGTGGCAAAAAAATAAAGGGGAACAGGAGTCTGAAGACTCCACGGATAATTTAAGGGTAAAGACCCGCTCCCGCTCCAAAACCCAGAATTTGGGAGGGGGTAAAGATATCCTGGTGGATATATTTGAAGACCAGGAGGTAATCACAATCGTTGCTGGTCTACCGGGTGTCGAAAAAGAGGATATAAACATATTTCTGGAAGATAGTAAGCTGAAGATCAAGGCAGGAAGGTATTTCAAAGAAATCAAATTGCCCAAGAAGGTAAAGGAAGACCCGGTGGAAACGGATTTCCGGAACGGAGTGTTGACCTTAAAATTTGAGGTAAGGGGATAGCCTAAAACTCTTTTTCAAATCTGTCCAGTATATTGGCGAACTCGGCCAGTATGGTGCCTTTCAGAAACTCTTTTCTGGACTGGATTTCGCTGAAAATGGCGGGATGCTCTCTCCACAGATAATGGAGGAGGTCTTCTCCTTCACCCAACTGGGTGAAGTAAAATATTATCTTTGCCAGCTCCTTCCAGGCTAAAACATAGTTTCTTATCTGGTTGAATTCTGCTAAAGTCCACTTCTCTCCTTTTTTGATACCTTTAAAAGCAACAGGTTTAACTTTGAAGGTGTTGGGCATCCTGTTCAGGTTTTTCTCTATGTCTTCGACGAGCAGATCATCTCTAAGCGGTTTGGATATTATAACATTGACGGCTTCCTCTATAACTTCTGTAAAATCTTTGTCCCTCCTTATCTTGAGATAAACAGTATAACAGTGTCTGTCATGGTAATTATAGCTGATAACCTCATATTCTCGGTCTAAGTCATTCAGAAAATCTTCATTGATCAATTGCTGGACTTCAATCTTCTTCAAATCAATTCCCACTACACAAACATCCCAATTGTTGGCTAGACCTAAATCTCTCACCTGTAAAGACCCCTCTCGATAAATCTTGTAAAAGAATATTAGTGATAATGGTTTATAAATTTATACTTGCTACTTGCTACACGCATTCGCAGTCTTCCTGATAAGGTTATTTTAACCAGTAATGATAAATTAACAATCCAAAAATTACTTTGAAAGGTCACTTCCAGATTTTGCCCTGGTAATGGCCGGTAACTGGACAGCCTAGACATACCTCAGTGGTCCAGTAATCGCAATTTCCACAATCGGATCCACATGGGGCCTCATCTGAAGTTCTCACTCTGATCTTCATGGGTACAATAGTATCTCTTTCAGATCTGACCACGATTCCCACGTCAATGTCATGCACGTCAGGATTGGGTCTGACATGCTGATCAATAATAGCTTCTAGGGTAGAAAGATCTTCACAGATGAACATTATGGTAAGATTTCTATTACCGGCAACAATAAAACCGTTCAGGAAAAATGGACATCCTTGAAAGAGCTTTAGTAAGTCCCTGGGCTGTCGGCATTTTACATCCGCTTTTAGTATATATAGGCCCGGATCCCGTATATTTATTCCATAAATATGGTTTATGATTCCCATATTCTTCATCTTCTTGATCCTGGCCCCAACAGAGGGTTGGGACAGACCGGCCATCCTGGCAATTTTATCCTGAGAAGTATCTGGGTCGTTCTCAAGTATTTCCAGTATAACTTTGTCCTTCTGGTCAAGTTCAAAAAGACCCGCCATAAACTCTTTTTGAGTTGGTTTACTTAAAAAAATTAGCGGTATCAATCCAAAAATTGGGTAATATATAGATGATTAATTTTAATTCTTCCAACTGGACTGTTTGGTATGAAGGACCAAATCAGGTTTTTTTCCTGGTCTTCATAACTTCTTCTAGCTTTCTTTCCAGGGGCTCTTCATTAGTGTAAGAGCACCTTAAATAGTGATCTACTGCAGTAGCGATCGCATCTTTGGTTGCATTTTCTCCAGTCTTCTTTTTCAACTCTTTAAGAGTATCCTCATTCAATACCGTCTGAGCATGAACTATTTGTGCCATTCCTAACACCTACATGATAATAATCAAATCAAATACTTAAAACCCTTTTATTTTCATAATGATGTAAACTTGATAATTGAAAACTATTCAAAACTTGAACCCAGTTGCTACCTTGGCAATTAGAACTTTCTTGGCAGACGAATGACGTTCACTATCGAACAATCGTGTTATCGGTTGTGAATCGATTATACCCCTGCTGCTCATCTAATTTAAAATGTAAAATAATTTATATATAGAGATAAGTATATCCCAAAATATAAACATAGGTGTGATATCATGACTGAGCTGACTGACGGGGAAGAAAGAATTGTAGAACTATTATCTGGTGCTGGATTAAATAAGAATATTGCTAGAATTGTAGTTTTCTTATCTAAAGCTGGTGAAGCCATATCGAGCGAAATAGAGAGGACCACAGATTTAAGACAACCTGAAGTGAGTTTGGCAATGAAAGAGCTAAAGGGCTGGGGATGGATAAAGGAGAGAGAGCTAAAAAAGAAGGGTAAGGGCAGACCACTTAAAAGCTACAAACTTACACACGTTCTAAAAGACAGAGTGAAGGAGCTTGTAGATAAAAGGAGAAAAGAACTGAAAAGGATTGAGGAAAACCTCAAAGAACTGGAAAAGCTCGTTGGTTAGTGATTACGCTTGGATAGTGGTTACAATTTATCTTATTATCGGAAATTTCTGAAATTATTTTCATTTCTTGATTGAAATCAATCTCCTAGAATACTGGCCATAGCTTTCTGGTGAACCTCTAAGTCTTTATCGCCATAAAGTACAAATCTTATTCTCTTAACATATTCCAGTTGGGACAACATTTCTTTGATGGTTTTGAATGCGATCTGAGCTGCTCTCTCAACAGGGAAGCCAAAAGCGCCAGTAGATATGGAAGGAAAGGCTATGGAATCTATTTTATTCTCTTCTCCCAGTTTGAGGGCTTCGCGGTAGCAGTTTGCCAGTAGTTCGTCTTCTGGCTTGTTTAACCCGTAAATGGGACCCAGGCAGTGTATAACATATTTGTTGGGGAGGTTGTGTCCGCCTGTAATGACCGCCTCACCGGGTTTGATTGGTGCCAGCGGAAGGCACTCTTCTTCAAGTCCGGGACCGGCAGCCCGGTGAATAGCACCTGCAACTCCTCCCCCAATCCTGAGCTGGGCGTTTGCTGCATTTACCACTGCAGTATAACCTTCTTGGTAGGCGATATCTCCTTTGACACATTCTATCTCTGTGCCTGAAATCACCTTTTTCATAAGTGAAATCCGACTTCATTCGTTATTGCTTTTTCGTTGTAGCTATGGATAATCGGGAAATAATGGATGGGGAACTTTTAAGTCATAATCATGCGACAATGGGAACACTTTATAAATGTGTTGTGATTATTATAATCATAGATAATATATCTAGAGAAAACGACCGATTATGCGGTTATTGGCCTGATTGGGACGTATAATTAGAATACAGCGTAAATGGGATGTGAGGAATGCATGAAAAATCTAATAGAATTGCCAAAAAGAGAAGTTAAACTTAATGAGCGCAGAATAGTTGTTTTATTAGCTGTAGCAATATTTTCAGCCGAATTTTTAATCATATCTGTAATGAAGGCTAGCTCTTTGAATATTTTCTCTATGTTGTCCCTATATATTTTGCATAATTTTGGCATATTGATCCTTGTGGTCTCTCCTCTGCTTTTGATTCTTCCCGGTTTTATTGAGTCCAAGGTTAGGTTAGAAAAAATAAACAGTGTTCTGGGAGCTATAAGGAGGATAAACGAGAATATCAATAGGGAATCTGATGTGGAAAAAATGCTTTCTGATGCGTGCAAAGTATTGTGGAAAGCAGATGGGTATTTTAATGTTACACTGTATGACGGTAAACTAAATAAATTGGCTGAAAGCGGTATTGGCATCTCCGAAACTCCCGGGTGCGTTAAAAAGTCTCTTGAATCGAAAGAAGCCATTTTGGGCAAGGCAGGTAAACATTGTGAAGGTTGTATGGCTTATGGAAGGTTCGAATACTGTATGATCTTACCCTATCCTGCTAAGAATGATGCTATCACCCTTGCGGTGTTCAAGCAAGAAAGCTTTGATGATCAGGAAATAAAGCTGCTGGAAGAGGTGGCGGTGGACATCGGTTTTGCGATTGACAAATACAAAGTAGAAAATATTGTACGTGAAAATGAGGAGAAATACAGGACAACTTTCGAGCATACAGGAACAGCGATGATGATAATAGAAGAGGACACTACTCTTTCACTGGTCAATGAGGAATTTGTTGATCTTACCGGCTTTAGCAAGGAAGAAATCGAAAATAAGATGCGCTGGACCCAATTCGTTCATCCAGAAGACGTTAAATGGATGAAGAGGTATCATTACCAGAGAAGAAAGGGAGAAAATCCGCCAAAGCGTTATGAATGCAGAGTGGTCGGTAGAAATGGAGATATTTTTAACGTATTCTTGACTGTGGATTTGATTTCTGGAACAAGTAAAAGTGTAGCTTCTTTGATAGATATCACCCACTTAAAGAAACTCAACTTACTACTTAAAGCCTCTTCAGACATTAACGGGTTGGTAGCCAGGGAAAAGCACCCTGAAGTTGTATTAAAGTCTGTATGTCAGAAATTGACCAAAGTTTATGATGCTGTACTCACTTTTCAGAGTGAAGACGACATCCAGTCCGTGGAGTCAGAAGGGATTGGATTTGAACAAGCAAGAGAGATAATAGATAACTGTCCGTCTATTTCAAAGGCAATAGAAGGTTACACGTCCACACAGAGAAGAGACGGTCAATGCAGTGGATGTATTGGATCCTATAACTACATTCTTGCTCTACCACTTATAAATAACACCCAGCACGGAGTTATAGCCATATTTTCCAACTCCAAATTCAATGAAGACGAAATAAACCTTCTTCGCAACTTATCCGATAACATTGCTTTCGCTTTAAGTGCCTATCATGTAGAATATGATAGGAGGGAAGCAATCGAACAGCTGGCACAAAACCTAACTAAATTTGACAAATCTGCAGATAGGCTGAGGAACCCTCTGGCAGTGATAATGAGTTCAATGGACCTTAAACATGAACTGGGTTCGGATCAGGTACTGGGTATTATAAATGAACAGGTGAAGAGGATCGAAAAAGAGCTGGAAGAGCTAAGAGATGAAGAGAACAAAACTTATGAGCTGAGTAAAAAGTTAGAGCTCGAAAACTAGTTCTTTTTATATCCAAAAATCCTGAAAATTTGTGTAAGGGTTTGGTTTATTCTATGGAGTAATTAAATAGACTTAAATAGTTGGTGTGAATACCGAAGTTCGGAAAGGCCAAAACCTCGTTTCCGACCCCCCAACTCTTTCGGTTTTAGGATATGGCCTTTCCTTTAATTTTCTAATATTAATTAAGATAATCTTGTCCGTGGGGCAACAGCCAACAAGTAATGTAAAAAGCTGTTAAAAAAGCTATAATTTGCAGTGCTAGTGGGTTAAGAACTGAGATGGATGAGCATGTTCAAGTAAAAGTAGAGTATTGCGGAAAATAGCCCTGCAAATATTATGTATCGCGGCAATTTTGAAGCTAACTCCGTGTACATTATCACTCCTCCAACCTGGACCTTGCCATGAATTAGCGTACCATCATTTAAAAACTTATCGAATAAGCGTGCCATTTAGCGTGCCAATAAGCCTGAGGTAAAGCAGATTTTGAACCTAAATAAAAGTTAACCAATTCAATAATTCCATATATAAAGATAACAAAGGTTAGAGAAAGTATCGGAGGTGTCAAGGTGGACAGTAAGTATATTGTAAGTTTGATATTGGTAGTGGGGCTATTGCTGGGATCGGTGATAGTTTCGGTAGCTAATCCCTCAACAGCACAGCAAGATCAGGAAAAAATTAACGAGCTACATGTTTCAGGTAGCGGTGAAGTGGAGGTGGATCCTGATCAGGTAATTATCGAGCTGGGTGTAGAAGTGACAGAAGATACAGCTCAAGATGCCAGAGAGAAGAACGCTCAGCAGACAAACTCAGTCATAAGAGCGATTAAGGCTATGGGAATATCTGAAGATCAAATAGAGACCATAAGATTCTCCATATACGAGGAGAATAAGGACCCACGGGTTAAGGAAGAGAACGGAGACCAAAATGAGGAGAAAGTTAGTTACAGGGCAGTGAACACCATAAGGATCATCTCTAATGATACGGATATGGCCGCAGAGATAATCGATACAGCAATCTCCAGTGGAGCCAATGACGTGGACAGAGTGAGTTTTACGTTACAGAAAGCCACCAGAGATCAGGCCAGAGAGCAGGCGATTAAAAAAGCTATTGAAGACGCCAGAAAAGAAGCACAGAACGTGGTACAGGAGATGAGCCTCACACTGGACCAACCTGTTAATATCGAAGTCTATTCAACCGGTATACCCCGACTTGCTATGGAACGAGCTGATGCTGGAACTGGAACTGGAACGACCTCTACCCCCATAGAGCCGGGTAAGGTGACAGTGACGGCGAACATCAACGTGATCTACGCCTTTACGGCCCAATAACCAAATTTTCTCTCTTTTTTTTTAGTAATGGATATAGATCATGGGTGTACTGGATTTGGCTTAAATGGCGAACTTATGCTACTGTAGAGCTTAGAAGTGAACAAGCAAACATAAACTGCAATATTAAAAAATTAGCGCCGCCGACAGGATTCGAACCTGTGGCCGTCCGGTTAACAGCCGGACGCTCTACCAGCTAAGCTACGGCGGCACGTATTTGAAATAGCCTTTGGACCTGATACTTGAACCGAAACCTGTTATAAAGGGTCAGTATCATAGTTTCAAGGGATTGAAATTTAAATGTTACCCTTATTTTATTAGTTATTAGTATGCTCTCCCCATCACGGACAGATAACCTTTTTTCCCGCAGTGGATGCACTCCCCTTCAGGTTCCTCTTCAATCCAGGGAGGTATGTCCTCCAGCTTACCTAAGACATCGGCTTTAGTTTTCTCTTCCACAAATCCACCGCACTCGTTGGACAGGCATAAGTGGGTGAGGGCAATACCGTTCTTCACCCATTTGGTCATATCATCGATATCTCTAAAGTATCTCACAAACTCTTTCATTTTTTCCAGGGCACTGGCATACATCTGCTGTTTCATCTCATCAGCAAACTCTTCTACCTTATCCCCTATATCGTTGAAGGGGAGGTCAAACTTCTTTTTCTCGTTTCTGAAGGAGAACACGACCTTATTTTCTTCCACCTCTTTGGGTCCTATCTCCATTCTAAAGGGTACACCTTTGAGCTCCCACTTATAGTATTTGGCTCCCGGCCTCTCCTCGGAATCGTCGACAACTATTCGGTAGCCATGGAGTTCTTCTTTAAGCTTTTCAACTATCTCCATGATTTCCTGCTCTTTACCCTTATAGAACACGGGAATGATAACTATCTGTATGGGAGCAACCTCAAAGGGCAAAACAAGCCCCAAGTTATCCCCATGAGTGCTGATCAGCGCAGATAAACATCTGTCTGATATGCCGTAACAGGTCTGATGAGCGTATTCATGCTCTCCGTCAGGTCTCTCGTACATGATGTCAAAGGTTTTGGCGAAATTGTTCCCCAGATGGTGAGCAGTCCCTATCTGAAGAGTCCTGCCATCGGGCATTATGGTATCGAAGGCGATGGAATAAACAGAGCCCGGAAATTTATCCCATTCAGGCCTCCTTATCACCAGATAGGGAATGGCAAGAAAGTCATAAAATTCTTTGTATAATTTAATTGCAGTTTTGACCTGCTCTTCGGCATCTTCAAAAGTTGCATGGGCAGTATGAGCCTCTTTAAAAGATGTTATCTCTCTCATTCTTATTAAAGGTCGTGTGTGTTTGGTTTCATATCTAAAGGTGTTGACAATCTGGTAGGTCTTGATGGGAAGGCTGGCATGACTTCTGATCCATAGTTTGAATATGGGGTACATTGCAGTCTCGCTGGTGGGCCTCAACGCCAGCTTGACGTCCAGGAGGTCGCTCCCTCCATGAGTGATCCAGTAGACCTCCTCTTCAAACCCTTTGATGTGCTGCCCCTCTTTCATTAGCTCTCTTTCGGGGACCAGGGCAGGGAAATAGACCTCATCGTGTTCCACATCAAGCAGGTCCCTCAGTTTCTGATAAACGAATTTCCTCAGCTTAAAGCCAAAAGGAAAATAGACGTACAATCCCTTGACCGGGTATCGTACATCCACGATCTCTGCTTTCTCAATTACTTCGTGATACCACTCTGAGAAATCCTCTTTTGGCGGTAGTTTTCCTGACTTTTCTCTACCCATATTGTTCACCATTTAGCCGATTTACCAGCACATCAAACTCCAATTATTAATTTTTTTCTGTACTATAAATTATAGCTCTAAGAGCTCTATTGCAGCGTACAACACGCAGATTTACACTAGAAGATATGGTAAGGAGGGGTTGAGCGTAGCCAGATCCTCGGTTTGATGGTCCAGCTTTCTGAAGCTGGTTTTTTGCTTTCCATTGATTTTTAAAAAAGTTATTTATTTTGTAATTGGATGCTGGAATACCCAAGATTATATACAATGGGTTTAGTAAGGAGAAGCGGTAGGAGGCAAGTATGGCTATATGCCCTTTTTGTAGGAAAGACGTAAAGCACCTGGACCTCGCGGTGTATATTGAAGAGAGGGGTCAGCCGGTTAAAACCTTTGAGATAACTCTTTTCATCGGAAGTGAGGGTTACGAGATCCCTGAAGAAATAAATGAAGACTATGTTAAACACTTCTATAAATGTTCTTTGTGCAAGTCCACGCTTTTTGACAACAAAGAAGACACTGAAGAGTTTGTGAGGCATGGAGAAGTTCCCAAACATCTTTATCCCAAATTGATCTCCAGAGTGTTCAAGGAGTAGCAGTAATTCTTATCCTACTCTTTCTTCATTATCCCTTCCTTGATTATCCAGTAACATTGATTCCGGTGGTATCGTTGATTATTTAAATCAGGAGCGAATGGGAGCTATGATGTTTCGTGAATTCAGAAAAGATGTGATCAACTCCTTGAAAGACCTTGATCTTGACCTTGATGATAGGTTCATTAAAGAGAGCGAACATGCTGAATTGGCCTGTACAATTGCTTTCAAACTGGCTAAAGAACAGAAAAGAAGTCCTGCAGAAGTAGCGGAGGATTTGATCTCTCAAATTGAACCGGGCGGTTATGTAGGGAATGTGGAAGCGTTGAATGGTTACATTAACTTTTACGTTGATTTCGAGTTTCTGGAGGACACTATAACTATTATTCTTGATATGGATGAGGATTATGGATTTCTAGATCTAGGGGGCAGCGTCCTCATTGAGCATACGTCATCCAACCCTGATGGGCCTCTTCACATAGGACACCTGAGGAACTCCATAATAGGGGATACATTGACCCGGATTTTCCGCAAAGCGGGCATTGACGTTACCACCCATTTCTACGTGAATGATATGGGTAGACAGATCGCCCTGGCCGTTCTGGGAGCTCAGAAGTTGGGGATAGATAGCAGCAAGAAGCCGGACCATGCGGTCTCTCAAGCTTATATTGATATCAACAGGTATATGGAGGAGCATCCGGAAGAAAAAGAGGAGCTGGATCAAAAGGTTGACCAGCTGATGGTGGATTATGAGGCTGGAGATAAAGATGTAGTACCTCTCTTCGAGAAAACGGTCAATACTGCCCTTGAAGGCGTAGAAGAGACTCTGAAGAAGCTCAACATAACCCATGATCAGTACGTAAAAGAGTCCCAGTTCGTCAGGAACAGTTACGTGGATAAGGTATTGAAGATACTGGAAGACCGGGGTATTCTGCAGAAGGATGGTGCGTGGTATATCGATTTAAGTGATTATGGGCATGAAAAGGAATTATACGTAAAAAGGAAGAGCGGCACCACCCTTTATGTTACCAGAGACCTTGCCTACCATTTATGGAAGAACGAGAACTTCGAAAGGTCTATCAACGTACTGGGCTCTGACCATAAGCTGGTGGGGAAACAACTATCCGATGTTCTCCGTATTATGGGCTTAACACCTCCTGAGATCGTTTTCTTCGAGTTCGTATCTTTACCTGAAGGGTCCATGAGCACTCGAAAGGGAAAATTCGTTTCTGCGGATGAGCTGGTGGACAAAGTTTTAGAAGAGTCCTACAAAATAATAGAGGAAAGAGAATTGAGTTACCAGGAGAAAGATAAGATCTCCAGGGGAGTAGCGGCAGGGGCGATCCGATATGACTTTGTCAGGATAGCTCCAGAAAAGACTATGACCTTTGACTGGAGAAAAGCTCTGGATTTTGAAAGGCAGACAGCAAGCTATATACAATATTCTCACACAAGAGCTTGCAGCATCCTGAGAAAGGCTGTGGATAGCGGAGTGCCTGATCTGGAATTCAAGGGCGAATTGACCACACCGCTGGAAAGAAAGCTCGTTATCTTACTCTCCAAATTCTCTACTGTTGTGGAAAAAGTGGTTGAGGATTTGAGACCCAGTGTCTTTGCGGATTACATAATGGAAGTAGCGATTACCTTTACTGACTATTATAACAAACATCCTGTCCTCAAGGAAGAGGAAAGTATAAGAATGCACCGTCTGGCTGTAGTGGATGCCACCAGGATAGTACTGAGGAATGGGCTGGAGTTGCTGGGAATCGAACCGCTGGAGAAGATGTGATCTCTTATAGTCACTTTCAGCCATTAGGGGACACCTAATAGGGAGAAAGTTATATATCCAGGAAATTGCATTATAATTATTACGGTGATGAAGATGGGAGAATGTGAGTTCTTGCGAGATTGCCCGTTTTTCAATAGCTTGAAGCTGCCCTCTACAGGAGAAATGCTGAAGTCGAGGTACTGTAGAGGGGATTATGAAAAATGCGAGAGATACAAGCTTAAGAAAGCGGGTAAAGAAGTACCTGAAACACTGTGGCCCAACGGAGAAGTAAGTGTAACCAAATAATTAAGTTCTCCAATCTTATTTTTTTAAAGTGAAGGTAGTTATTTCCTCAGTTTTACCACTTCCGCCCGTTTGGCAACTTCTGATGTGGGGATGTGTATTAGATGTCTTTCATCTCCACCCCCTCCATAGACCCTATCTTTTTGAAGGAGCCTATCATCCATGAAAACCCTGCAATTGTGGCCCACGGGAGGAACACCCCCTGCAGGAAATCCAATGTATTTTTTGACTTCATCTCTGCTGGCGATCCGTACATCCTTGTCTATTAATTTTCTAACTCTCTTTTTATCTACAGAAGCAGCCCCATCGACAATGGCTATCAAGATCTGGTCATCATCTGTCATAAACGCTATAGATTTTATGATATCTCTCTTGCTGCATCCCAGCTCCTCCACAGCCTCATTGACTGTTGTGGCCTTTTTGACCTCTACCATTGGGGCGTCAATCCCATTCTCAATCAGATAATTCTGGAGTCTGGTAACATAATCAGCCATGCTAATCTCCCGCAACCCATTTTATTTAACATTGCTGGCTTAGAAATACTGGAAATGACATAATAGTAAAAGTAAACTTGGCCGTAAGACACCAATGGGGAAAAACGGATATAAACATATGGCAGAACTTTCCGCTATGGTACATAATGCTGACATTGATCCTATTGTGATAGAAGATCTCACCAAGAAATTTGGTGAGTTCACCGCGGTGGACTCCATAAATTTTACAGTGAATAAAGAAGAGATATTTGGTTTGCTGGGGCCTAATGGTGCGGGTAAAACCACTGTTATAAAAATACTGGTTACTTTAATGAAACCCACCAGTGGTAGAGCACGGGTTGCGGGTTATGATGTGGTCAAAGACTCTCATCTGGTCAGAAAGAATATAGGCATTGTATTCCAGGAGCCGACCCTGGATGTGGAGCTTACAGCAAGAGAAAACCTCGATTTTCATGCCAGACTTTATGGCATAGGCAGGGTCAAGAGGGAAGAGAGGATAGAAGAGGTACTTGAGCTGGTTGAGCTATCGGATAGAGCTAATGAGGTTGTGAAGAATTTCAGTGGAGGCATGCAGAGGAGACTGGAGATAGCCAGAGGATTGATCCATTTCCCCACAGTTCTTTTTCTTGATGAGCCCACTCTGGGGCTTGATGTCCAGACCAGACGGAGAATTTGGGATTATATGTCTGAAATGAGCAAAAGAGAGGGCATAACCACTATCCTGACCACCCACTATATTGAGGAGGCAGAAAAGCTGTGTGATAGGGTTGCAGTGGTGGATGTGGGAAAGATAATCGCTATAGACACTCCTGAGAACTTGAAGAAAAGAATAGGTGGGGATATAATCTCCCTTAGAGTAGAAGAAGGCTCAGCTAAACTAAAACAAAAATTAAACGAATTAAAGGGTGTAAAGACCATTACCAGTTTTGATGGGGGTATCGAACTCAACATGGAGAGAGGCGATGAGAGGATCCCGGAAATAATATCAATATCACAGTCCACCGGGGTGGAAATAGGCTCGGTGTCCATGAGGAAGCCTACTCTGGAGGACGTATTCATAAAACTGACAGGAAGGAAGATCAGGGAGGGAGGAGAACCGGCGAAGCCCTGGATGAGGAGGAGAGCAATATGATAGAGCCGCAGGGAATATACATATTGTGGTTGAGAGACCTCAAGAGATACTTCAGGGCCAGAAGTAGAGTCATTGGCTCTCTTGGCATGCCGTTCTTCTTTCTGGCCTTCCTGGGAGTGGGATTTAGAAGGGTGGAGTTTCCTGGTCTATCAGATGTTCAATATGTGGATTTCCTCACCCCTGGAATAGTTGCGATGGTGATCCTGTTCTCCTCCGTGTTCTCCGGCATTTCTGTTGTATGGGACAGACAGTTCGGATTTCTGAGAGAAATAATGGTCTCACCGGTCAGCAGGGTGACCATAGCTCTGGGGAGGATCTTTGGAGGAGCCACTACTGCTCTCATTCAGGGAGCACTCTTGATGGCCGTAAGCAGCCTTGTAGGATTTTTACCTCCACTGGGAGGAGTTCCATTTGCTTTAGTGTTCATGTTGCTCACTTCTATAGGCTTTACAGGAGTAGGGGTTATCTTTGCCACTTTCATGAGGGATGTACATGGTTTTCCCCTGGTCATCAACTTCTTCATCTTCCCCTTGTTCTTCTTATCCGGGGCGATCTTCCCCATTACGGAGTTCCCTCAATGGGTGAAGTGGATAGCCTACATCAATCCTCTTACTTACTGCGTTGATGGGATGAGATGGAGCCTGATAAACTACTCGGACATCAATCCCCTGATCGATTTCTCCGTTCCCTTACTGTTCAGTCTGGCGACCATTATACTGGCATCCTACTTCTTCTCCAAAATGGATCTATCCGTTTAATGTTTGAATGTTTAATTTAATGTTCGATCTTTTTAGTTATGCTCTAAATTTAAATACATGTTCTTGAAGGGTGGCTCTAATGGAGACCTTAGGCATGGATATCTACTCCGGCATCTATCAGTTCATTCAGAGATATTATATCGATTCCATCGTGAATAAAACCGGTTATAATCCTGTGAACACCATTACGTGGGCCATTATACTGGTTATAGTTGTAATACTGGTTTACAGGACATTAAGAAGATATGATGTAAGTTTTGACTGGAAGTTTGCTGCTGGCAACATCCCATTCATTCTTTTAGGAGCTTCAGTCAGGGTTGTGGAGGACGCTGGCTTCTTGCAGCCGCCAATCTCTTATTTCTTCATGACCCCTTTGATCTACCTCGTTATCTTCCTTATAGCGTTCCCCACCCTTTTGATCTCGCTTAGGGTGAGGAGGGAAGATTACTGGAAGCACTACGGATCTGTAGGTCTAATCCTGTCTATAGCCGTTCTTATATTGCTTTTCTGGGAGCTTCAGCCGGTCAACTGGTGGATAATCCCTGTAACTCTATTGCTTGCTGCATTGTTCACTATTGCGTACAATCAGATAACGGCAAGGGTTTACAGCCCCATGAACAACATATTGAGCAACAGCATATTCTGCTCTCACATGGTAGATGGATTTGCCACTTTTCTGGGCATACAGTTCTTGGGCTACTGGGAGCTGCACGTCCTCCCCAGGTTCCTTATAGACGTCTTTGGTCCCTGGGTCATGATACCCACCAAGGTGATAATCTTTGTGGGCATATTGTATGTGCTGGACTCCATGGAAGAAGACCATATGAAGGGCTTCGTGAAGTTTGTGTTAATAGTGCTGGGGCTGGCGCCAGGCTTAAGAGATGCCTTGAGGATGGCATTCCAGGTATAAGTTCAAAGACCAGAGGCTTACAAAAAAAAGTTTATATGCATTTTAAGTAAAAAATCGCTATGCCCGATGAACTCAGCTTCAAAAAGATATACCCTTATTTTATATTGTTCGCTATCTTGTTCTTCTCTTCGGGAGCTTCCGGTTACTTTTATGCTCAATCTCATCCCGAAATGGCAAGTGAGAGCTTTAACACGCTCTCCCAGCAGTTCGAAGTTATCGAAGAGTTTCATCCTCTACTTATATTCCTGTTCATTTTTTTCAACAATTCCGTAAAAGCGTTGATAGCTACTGCAACCGGTCTCTTCTTTGGGTTAAGCCCTATCTTCTTCATAACCTTCAACGGCTATATTATTGGTCTGGTAGTCTATGTAGGCGGAGCCAATATTGGGGCAGACCAGATTCTGATGCGGCTCATCCCCCACGGAATATTTGAGGTACCAGCCATTCTTCTGGCATGCAGTTACGGCCTGTGGACAGGAAAACAGTTCTACAGAAGAACTATCAGGAAAGAGGACATCTCCATCAAATCAACACTCCTTAAAGCAAGTTACAAGTGTTTGAGGGTCGTGTTTCCTTTGTTGCTTGTGGCTGCGGTGGTGGAGACCTTTATAACTCCCCTAATAGCAGGGATAGTCTAATTCAATATATGCTAATCAATATATGGATAAGTCCATTTGTGTTAAATGTTTGGTTA
>JBKHKH010000063.1:0-10401 GCA_046537735.1 Archaeoglobaceae archaeon
ATGAGGTTCTGGATACCCTTGAGGACGCAGGAGTTAATTATATCAAAATCGATATTAGAGACAACATTAAAGACGATGTTCTGGAGATCGCCAACCTGAACTTAAAGGCCTGCAGGGTTTTCTTGAAGGCTTTTAACTCTCTTTTCAAGGGGGAAGAAGATCTGAGAGAAACCACCTTGGCAATAAGAATATATGAGAAGAAGGTGGATGAAATAAAATATGATTTGATGGATAAGCTCTTAAAAGAGGAGGTGAGTTTTTGGGAGGGTAAGATCCTTTCAGATTTTATATCCAATCTGGTAATCATTACCGATTTGATCGAGGACGCAGGAGATTTAATTCAGATGATCGACGTTAGTTTAAGATGATCGAACTCGCATTAATAGCCTGTTTTTTAATAGCTTTTAGTATTGGCTCCAATGATTCCTCCAACGCTTTTGGGATCAGCATAGGGTGTGGCGTCCTATCGTTTAAGAGAGCCACCTTCCTGATTCTGTTCTTTGTGCTGGCTGGAGCCATTATTCAGGGTCGGGAGGTAATGGAGACTACGGGAAAGCTGGTACAGCTGAACACGAATGCTTTAGCCCTGTCACTAGTTGTATCGGCAGCACTGGTAATCATATCCAACTGGAGAAAGTTGCCCGTGTCTACCCATCAGGTTATAGTGGGCAGTCTTGTAGGCTCAGGATTGGCATTCAATCTGGCAGTGGATACTAGCTCTCTCACGAGAATCGTGTTATCCTGGGTTATATCCCCTTTTGGAGCTTTTTTCCTGGCCATATTCGTGTTTCTGGTGATAGAGAGAGTGGTCTCCAGATACTCCTTCATGGAAATTGAGAGAGGACTCAGGGCATTGCTTCTTATGAGCGGAATTTTAATTGCCTACAATACGGGAGCCAATGAGCTGGCGACAGCTCTAGGCCCTATCGTCTATTACGACCTCATGGGGCAGACCTTAGCATCCACCATTGGAGCCATCCTGATCTGGTTGGGAGCCATCCTGTTGAGCTTCAGAGTTATAGAAACTGTGGGCAAGGGTATTACAGCTCTAGACCCCCAATCAGGTTTTGCCGCTCAGTTCGGGGCCGGTCTAACCGTATGGGTCTTCACCTCTCTGGGTATGCCCATCTCCACCACCTACTGCATAATTGGAGGTATAAGCGGGGTAGGGGCTTTGAAGGGCTTGAGGACTGTTAAATTGAATCTTATAAAAAGGATAGTGATCAACTGGTTTATGGTCCCTGTTCTGGCAGCAGTGATCTGTTTTGGTTTGGCCAAAATCATATTTTGAGTTTATGGAGCTATGTGAAATGTAAAATAAATAAGCATCAGGACTGAATGTCCCAGTGCTCCAGTATTTTATCCACTTCTACGTAATTTTTAACCAGTTCTTTTATTCTTTTGATCTTGGGCTCTCCTTTAATTCTTGCACGCCCGAAGATCTCATCAAGTCTCTCTATAGTGCTTAAAGTATCCTCTTTGACCAAAACGATAGGTATGCCCTTTTCCTCAGCTTTACCCAGCACCACTTTAGACGGCTCAAGATTGCCGGTGAGTAGGAGGCATTTTACGTTGGGCGTTTCTAGAGCGACAATTTGCAGATCTGAGCGGTCCCCACCGGTCACGACGGCAGCGTTTCTGGTCGCTCTGAAATAAACCATTGCCGATTGAGGGGACATGGCTCCGATGAGAAACCGCTCCACTATGGTATCTTTGGGGGGCTCTACCAGAAACTCGCCCTGCAGACCCTCTTTGATCTCGCTGATATACAGGCCGCTGAGGACCGGGTCGTTGGGGAGCATGCCCACGACTTCCAGGCCATTTTTGGCCAGAAGAGGAATAGCAATACTCTGGACATACGTTCTCTTGTAGCCTCCCAGCTGATTGAAGATCACTGTTTTGAGCTTCTCCCCAAAAACCTCTTTAGCTACGAGTATTTTATCCAGCACAAAGTCTTTGGTGTATTTGGCGATCATCAACACCTCAGGTTCAAGTATGGAACAAATATCGACATCACTGAGACCGATAATTCTTCCCACATCGTAGTCCAGAGCACCTTCAATGAGTATCACATCTTTATCTTCAGCGATTTTTTTATAAGCACTTAGAACTTGTCCTTTAAGCTCTAAGGGGTCAGCAGAGCTGACAAACTCGATATAGGGGCTATCCAAAAGCACAGGACAGATGTCATCTATATTATCACCGGTATCGAGAACCTGAGCAGTGCTGTAAGAGTCTTCATCAACCAGTTTCTCGCCCACGTAAGTGGTACCCACTCCAAATGGTTTGAAGTAGCCCACCCTGAGCCCTTTCTTTCTAAGGATCAATCCCAATGCGATAATTATTCCACTCTTACCCGAATATCCCTCTACAGATGAAACTAGAATACCTTTTGCCATTTTACTCCTCCTCAACACCTTTAATTATTTTAAAGTCAATTGCATAATAACCTTTTTCAAAAACCTTTATAGGATTTATATCCATTTCCATTATTTCAGGGAAGTCAACACTTAACCGGGAAACTCTGAGCAGGACATCTGTAAGGGAGTCTATGTCTGAGTGTTCCCCACCTCTGACTCCTCTCAAGACTGGATAGGCTTTGATGCTCTTGATCATTTCCTGGGCATCATTTTTATTGATAGGAGCGATCCTGAAAGAAACGTCTCTAAAGATCTCTACATAGATCCCTCCCATACCAAACATCATTAAAGGACCGAATTGAGGGTCTCTTTTAACTCCCACAATGATCTCTTGTCCATCCTCTATCATCTTCTGGATCATTACCCCGTCAATTCGGGCATTTCCTATGTTCTCTGCTCTCATTATAATATCGAAGAATGATTTTTTAACGCTGTCGCTATCTACGTTAACCTTCACGCAGCCCACATCACTTTTATGAATGATATCAGGAGAAACAACTTTCATCACTACGGGGTAGCCGATTCTGTCTGCCATCTCCTGGGCCTCTCTGGCTGTTCTTGCCATCTCCTGGGGAACAGTGGTTATACCATAAGCTTGTAAAACGTCAAATGCTTCACTACCCACTATTTTACTCCTGTCCACACTTTGCAGTATTTTTCTAGCACCGGTCTTATCCACACTCAGTTCAGGTGGTTGGAGGCGGACCTCCTTTTTGGCTCTATCGTATACGTTGACTGCGGAAAAAGCTCTTAGAGCTCTGCCCGGATCGAGGAAATTCACTATACCTGCATCTTTTAATTTTCTGGTGGCAGGAATGACGCTTTCTCCCCCCATAAAGCAGGTCAAGACCGGCTTGGAAACATCAAGTATATAATCGACTGCCTTCTCAAAATCGACCTGAGCCGTTGGAGTTAAAATAGTTATGATACCATCCACTCCATCATCTCGTTCCACTAATCGAATTGCCTCACCAAACCTGTGTGCATCTGCGTCACCCAGTATATCTACCGGATTATATATGCTGGCTTCAGGCGGTAAAGCCTCTCTAAGCCCTTCTATGGTGTTTTTGTGGAAACTGGCCAATTCGAGGTCGTAGTCATCGATGGCGTCAGCAGCCATAACCCCTGGACCTCCAGAATTGGTTATAATCCCCACTTTGCCTTCAAACTCCTGGATGGAGGAAAGAACCAGAGAATAGTCAAAGATCTCCTCGATGGAGTCGGCCTGGACAACTTTACTCTGCTGAAAAGCCGCTTGAAAGGCAGTATAACTTCCCGCAATGCTACCGGTATGGCTAGAAGCTGCTCTTGCACCTGCATCCGTCTTCCCGCTCTTCATCACTATTATCGGCTTTTTCTTGGCTACTTTTCTGGCCACTTCGATGAACCTGCTGCCGTTCTTGATGCCCTCAAGATAGACTATGATGACCTTTGTCTGGTTATCAGCCTCCAGATAATCTATAAAATCTGATTCATCCAGAACTGCTTCATTCCCCAGGGAGACAACCTTGCTGAAACCGATATCCTGAGATATAGCCCAGTCGATAATGGCCAGGATGAACGCTCCTGACTGGCTCAAAAAGGCGATATCCCCTCTGGGAGGAGTTGTCCGGGAAAAGGTGGCATTGAGATTCAGATGAGTGTTGATGATCCCCAGACAATTGGGTCCAACGAGATTGATACCATATTTTTCTGCTGTCCTCACCAGCTCTCTCTCCAGCATGGACCCCTCCTTTCCTGTTTCCTTGAATCCTGCAGATATGACCACCACATTCCTCGTCCCCTTTTTACCGCACTGTTTGACCGCATCGGTAACCCCCTCTGCGGGGATGGCGATAACAGCCAGGTCAGCTTGTGGAGCATCTTGAATGGAAGGATAGCACTTTAATTCCATTATTTTATCGTAAGAAGGGTTTATGGGATATATCTCACCTTGAAAACCTTGAGCGAGATTTTGGAGAATAAAGTTTCCTACTTTTCCTTCTTTAGGTGAAGCGCCGATAACGGCAACACTTTTGGGGTCGAATAGCTCCTGCATTCACACGTGCGTGGTATTGAAGGTATATAAGTATTTATCACGAAAGCCGAAGATTGAAAGAAAAAGTTGTTTCAGCCCTCGATCCCGGTATCCGTTATTTGAAAGGTGCAGCTGTTACCTTCGGCGTGAGAGCGATGCTTTATCAGGACTGCTCTCCTTTTTTTGTTGGTCCTGTGGATCCCTATTATGATCTTGGAAAGGTGATCGATGCTGGGTCCCCCCAGTGGTTTGTTCAATCCGTTCCTGATATCGGTGAACATCTGATTGGTTATCACCACTGCCAGCTGGTGCTTTCTGGCCAATCCCAGCAGATAAGTAAGCTGAAAGGTGAGCTCCCTCTTCATTTTGACCTGCTTTCCCTCATCCTCCAGCTCGCTTCTGTAAAGAGAGGTAAAGCAGTCCACAATAATGAGTCTAACGTTCTCTTTTTCACATACCT
Organism: Archaeoglobaceae archaeon; assembly: GCA_046537735.1. Taxonomy (GTDB): domain Archaea; phylum Halobacteriota; class Archaeoglobi; order Archaeoglobales; family Archaeoglobaceae; genus JdFR-22. The sequence continues at coordinate 4,898 of JBKHKH010000063.1, forward strand.
GGGAGATATTTTTTATTACCGAGCTTTGCTGTTTGAAATCGTATATATCATAAACGAACACGTTTTTCAGTGCCGATTCATCCTTGAATATTTGTCTCACCCTTTCTCCTGAAAGACCTTCTGTGTCCATGTACACCACTTTACCGCCCTGTAAAGCGGTTCTGTAGGCTAGCATTAAACACAAGGAAGTTTTTCCTGTTCCGCTTTCTCCATATATTTGGGTGATCGTGCCGGTATCAATACCACCACCGAGAAGCTCATCGATACAGCTATCGGAGCTCAATTTTTGATCGGTCTCCATTAGTGTTCACCAAGTTGTTGCAGGACTTTTCTATAGGCGATTATTAACGGTATATTCAATGTTTCCGAAATTCTCTTTACATCTTCAAACTCCGGTTTTAAAAGATTTCCAGACTCTTTTACCCTGATCTTGAAACTCTTCTGATCAATCTCCACATCAAATTCTTTTATCTCCCGGTATGCGGCCAATCTGTGGTACACAGGATAAATCCTAACTCCTAGTGAGCCTGTCTCAGTAATGATTTTCTCACCTACTTCTTCAGACTTTGAGAACTCTACAATTGCCCTCAAAATCACTGCTGGCCTTCCCTTTTTTCCCGTAGCAGGAATGGCACTTACGTCCAGAACATCTTCTCCAATTTTTTCCATGGCATGTGCGACTATCTCTCCGGTCGTATCGTCAATTAGAGTTTCCAGAACCACAACACTGTCGTGTTCCACCGCTTTTCCGGTGATCAATCTCAAGACATTAGGTTGGCGGAGCAACTCTTTGCTTCCCGCTCCGTAGACGACATTTTCAACTTTGAAAGGTTGTCTAAAGCATCCTTGACAAAAATGAGAAAGTATGGCGGCAGCGGTAGGAGTAAAGATCTCTCCCTCTCCCTCCATGAGCACCTCTAGATGTGAACCCTTCAAGATCTCCACAGTTGCAGGAGCGGGAACAGGGTACCTACCATGGTGGATATCCACAGAACCGCTCCCCAATCTAATAGGAGTGGTGTAGAAAGAATAGCCCTGGTCCTTCAACCTCAAAATTCCTGTCACAGAGGCAACCACATCGAATATGGCGTCATCACTGCCCACTTCGTGAAAAACAGCTTTTTGATATTCTCTACCATGTATCTTTCCTTCAGCTTGGGCGATCTTTCTGAATATTTCGCTGCTCTCCTTTTTTACCTTCCCGGGAAGTGAAGAAGAATTGATCAGTCTTATTACCTCTTGGTAGGTCCTCTCCGCTTTAGCGTCATCCACCACCACTAGCTTATTGGCCTTTATGCCTTTTTCTATGACGTCCTCCACTCTTACATTAATACTCAAATTAAGATCACCTACAATCCTATACAGGTCTTTCTGAGAGAGTGAAGTACCGGTTAAGACTGAAATAATCATATCTCCTGCAGCACCGCTAAATGTATCGAAGATCGCTAACCTCATTGATTTACCAGAAGTTTTTTAATCAGTTTTATTTAAATTACTATCGGAGCATAAAGGTGATATAAGAGTTTAGTGAATAATAGGTTTATAGATATGCCATTAAGAGGTGATGAATTTGGAAATAACACTTAAAGTAAATCAAGCTTATCCCAGCGATTCGGGTAGAGGAATAGCGAGATTAGACCCGGATGCCATGCTTAAGCTCCAGATCTCTCCTGGAGACGTTATAAGGATAGAAGGCAAGAGGGAAACTGTCGCCAAGGTGTGGAGAGCTCCCAAGAGAGATTGGGGGAGGGGGATAATAAGAGTAGATAGGTTCGTAAGAGAAAATACTGGTTCCAGTGTTGGGGACGGAGTCAAAGTGGAAAAGACGGAATACCAGTCTGCCAGAACTGTTATTGTCGCTCCTCTTCGCAAGATGGACTTCAGAGTTTATGGAATGGATATTGGTGATTATCTCAAGCATCAGTTGCTCAAAAGACCTCTGATCGAAGGTGATCTGGTCCCCATTATAGGGGCACCCGCATTATCAGGATTTGGTAAATATGGCCAGAGTCAGGCACTGCTCTTTGTGGCCGTCAAGACTGAGCCTAAAGGAACTGTAGTTATTGATGAGTCTACAAGAGTAATCTATCGGGATAGACCTGCTAAAGGATTCGAGAGATTGGGTAGAGCAGGCATTACGTATGAAGACATCGGAGGTCTGAAAGGAGAGCTCCAGAAGGTGAGAGAAATAATTGAGCTTCCGCTCAAGTACCCCGAACTATTCCAGAGGTTGGGTATAGATCCGCCCAAGGGAGTTCTACTTCATGGTCCACCGGGAACGGGTAAGACGCTCATTGCCAAGGCTGTAGCCAATGAAATCGGTGCCTCGTTCTACACCATAAATGGTCCGGAGATAATGAGCAAGTTCTATGGTGAATCGGAGCAAAGATTAAGAGAGATCTTTGAGGAAGCCAAAGAGAACTCCCCATCGATCATATTTATCGATGAAATTGACGCTGTAGCGCCCAAGAGAGATGATGTCACTGGGGAAGTTGAAAGAAGAGTCGTTGCCCAGTTACTGGCATTGATGGATGGATTGGAAGAAAGAGGGCAGGTTGTAGTTATAGGAGCAACCAACAGGATCGATGCAGTAGATACTGCCTTGAGAAGACCAGGAAGATACGATAGAGAGCTGGAAATAGGTGTACCGGACAGGGAAGGGAGATTTGAGATCCTGCAGGTACATACAAGAAACATGCCTATTGAGCCGGAATACTCTAAAGAAGAAGTTGTGGATGTTCTGGAGAAGGTTAAGAAAAGCTTTGAGAACGAGGAAACAGAAGAGTCAATTGGATCGCTGGAAACAGTAATGGAACAAATAAATCAGGCTGAAAATGGAGATGTAAAGGAAATTATAGATTCTCTGCCTGCCGATGTCCATTCCGAGTTGGAAAGACAAAATGTGAGATATATGCTAAAAACGATCAGTGAGCAGACTCACGGTTTTGTGGGAGCTGACATCGAATCTCTGTGTAAGGAAGCTGCCATGAAAGCCCTCAGACGATATCTACCGCAGATAGACCTCAACAGCGAAGAAGTTCCCACGGAAATTCTGGACTCTATAAGGGTTACGATGGACGATTTCAAGGAGTCTTTGAAGGAAATTGAACCATCTGCACTAAGAGAGGTCCTGGTAGAGATCCCCATGGTCTCATGGGAAGATGTTGGCGGCCTGGATGATGTCAAAAGGGAAGTAGTGGAAACTGTAGAATGGCCTTTACGCTACCCGGAGAAGTTCAAGAAATTCGGTATCAGGCCTCCTAGGGGAGTCCTTCTTTACGGTCCACCCGGTACCGGTAAGACCCTTATTGCCAAAGCAGTGGCCAACGAGACCAATGCTAACTTTATAACCGTTAAAGGAAGCGAGCTCCTGAGCAAGTGGCTGGGAGAAAGTGAGAAAGCGGTAAGAAAAATATTCAGGAAGGCGAGGCAGGTGGCTCCCTGTATTATCTTCTTTGATGAGCTTGACGCTATCGGACAAATGAGAGGAATTGATGAGAGCAGCAGAGCAGTAGAGAGGATCGTGAACCAGTTGCTCACAGAAATAGATGGTCTTGAAGAGCTGGAGGGTGTACTGGTAGCAGGAGCCACAAACCGCCCTGATATACTGGACCCGGCTCTGCTGAGACCGGGAAGATTCGACAGGCTGGTGTTCGTTAGAGCACCGGGCAAGAAGAGCAGGAAGGAAATAATAAACATTCATATCAAGAATATGCCTATTACGGAGGATGTTGATGTTGATGAGCTTTCTGATATTACAGAAGGTTATGTAGGCGCAGATATTGAGGCAGTAACCAGAGAAGCGGTCATGTTAGCCCTTCGAGAAGACCTGGAAGTGGAGAATGTTGAGATGAGACACTTCATGGAAGCATTGAAGAAGGTAAGGCCAAGTGTGGACGAGTCAACTCTCAGTTTCTACGGAAGATTTGAGGAAAGAATGAAGTCAGAAAGTGCGAAGGCAACCACTAAACCATTTATGGGATATGGGTAAATTAACCCAATCATACCCTAATTTTTTACTGTTGTACAAAATATAGATCTAAAGCCATTCGAAGAAACCTTTTACACTAGAAGATACGTTAGAGAGGGTTAGTCAATTTTTAATTGACAACTTTCTTAGCGAAGCTGAGCAAATGTTGAACGCAGTGAGTCACCTCAATTTGATGGTCCAGCTTTCTGAAGCTGGTTTTTTACCCTTTTCTATTAAGATTAAACAACTGGTATCTTTCTATTACCAAAAAGTTATATAGCTTGCTGGGAAATTCCCTAGTGGTGGTGACATGTTATTTGCTAAATCCTTGGGTAAGAAGGTTGTCTTGTTATCAGATGGAACCGTAGTTGGCTCAGTATACAATGTAACTATGGACCTTAAAACTGGATCGCTTATCGATATTGTGGTCAAACCACAGAACGAAGTTCCTGACATCGAAAAGCAGAATGGATTATACATAATTCCCTTTGAGAGTGTTAAATCCATAACTGATTACGTGGTTCTGGAAAAGAGGAAGATAAATCAGGAAACCTGAAATACAGTTAAAAAATAAGAGTTGGTAGCAAGCTACCTGAAAATAAATCCAATTCTGTTAATTCGTCAGAGCTAGTCAGTAACGTCTGCCTTGAGGCTTGGGTTGGGCTTTATTGACTTTAATCTCTCGTCCATTCATTAATGTTCCATTAAGGCCATCGATGGCCGCTTTTGCTTCTTCTTCATTGTCCATCTCTACAAATGCAAATCCCTTTGCTCTACCAGAGAATCTATCTTTAATGACATTTACTGAACTCACCTGTCCATAACTCTCAAAACCCTGTCTTAGCTCATCGTCTTTAACTTCATACGGCAAATTTCCTACATATATATTCATATCTTTACACCTCCACATTGATTTTAGAAAAATATACAAACAAAAGTCTGCGAGAACAAAAGTCTATACATCCTTCAGTAGGAATTGCTTCATTCTGTTATATATAGTTTTGTCCTATTTTTAGTCTTTTATATTTATAAGCCAATTTAGCAAAAAGTTTACAAAAATAGAGTTAATAATGTATAAATTCAAGCTTCAAGGTCAAAACCCAAAGCCTTGAGTTTTCTCACTGCTTTATTAAAATCTTTATGGCTGTAGTTCCTATCCCTCAGTTTGGATACCACGGCCTCATACTCTGGTACAGTAAGAATATCCTTAACAAGGTGCCACATATACTTGTCCATTTCTCATCATCCTCTCACGGGTTATTTAGAAAAATATACGAACAATCTATCTAAATCAGTATATCTCTCAATAATTACTACCCTTCCAGGTTATATATAGTTTGGCTTGAAGGTTGAAGGTTGAAGGTTGAGTAATTCTCTTTTGAAGCATGTTTTTTAGCATGCTGAACAGTAATCATTATATAGCCTATCAAAAATATAATAATAATAAGCTTAATCATATGCCGGTTAAGGGGAGGTGAGAATGATCCAAAAATCTGGTATCCAATTGACTGACGATATGAGCCTGACCTTCTAT
>JBKHKH010000064.1:0-10386 GCA_046537735.1 Archaeoglobaceae archaeon
GGGGTGAAGGAAAGGTTAGAAATATGTTGTTCTTTTCCTTACTTTCATTCAATTAGTCTAGATAACGAAGCAAGATTACTCATCGCAATTGAACTTTATTGTGAGGGAAAAATAAGCCTTGGTAAACCTGCTGATATCGCCAACTTAAATATTAGAGAGCTTTTATCTAGACTAATAATACTCTATAGTTTCGTAATTCGTATTCCTTTTAGCCACCTGCCTTCCCACGTCTTTGGCAGCCCAGCTGCAGTCAGCTGGACCAACAAACTGAGGTATCGACGGAGGAGATACCTCTCTAATGTACCTACTAGTGTAAGTCTGAGAATCTATTTGCAGGGAAGGGGAGTGCGGGTTTAGAAGTACCTCAATATCTCGTAATTCGTGTTTCTCTGTGCCACGGTTCTTCCCACGTTTTTAGCGGCATTGATGATCTCCTCTGCGGTGGCGGGCATTATCTCCTTTCCGGTGGCTCTCACCACATTCTCTTCTATCATGGTGCCGCTGAAGTCGTTCGCCCCGAAGAACAGGGAGAGTTTGGCGATATCCTTGTTCTGGGTGAGCCAGGAGGTCTGTAAATTCTTGATGTTGTGAAGGATTATTCTGGAGATGGCCAGCACCTGGAGGAATCTGGTAGGGCTTGCTACCTTCTTGACCCTGTGGAATAGCTCGGTTCTCTCTGCCTCAAAGGTCCAGGGAATGAAGGCGGTAAAACCTCCTGTCTCTGCTTGGAGGTCCCTTATCCTGAACAGGTGCTCCACAATATCCTTGTCCTCCTCGATGTGCCCCAACATCATGGTGGCCGTAGACTTCATCCCCAACTCGTGAGTAGTCCTCATCACTTCCAGCCACCCGTTGGCATCCACTTTGCGGGGGCTCAGATCGCTTCGAACCCTATCCGTAAGGATCTCTGCTCCACCCCCTGGTAGGGAGTCCAGTCCGGCGTTATTGAGCCTGTGGAGAACTTCTTTAATGCTTATCTTCTCTATCTTTGCCAGGTAATGGATCTCAGGAGGTGACAGGCTGTGGACCTGTACACCTTCAAATCTCTCTTTTATGGTGGAAAAGAGGTCCTCGAACCATTTTATCCTCAACTGGGGATTCAAGCCTCCCTGGATCATGATCTGAGTGGTACCGGCTTTGACGGCTTCCTCTATTTTCTTCAGTATCTCTTCCTTGCTGAGCACAAAGGCATCTTCATTGTCACGGGCGTAGAAAGCACAGAACTTGCATTTGGAGGTGCATTTGTTGGTGTAATTGATTATTCTATCCCCTACGAAAGTGACCACGTCCCCACATCTTTCTTTCCTGATCTCATCAGCGATTATCCCCACTTGAGGTAGCGACAGGTCAAAGAGCTGTAGAGCTTCGTCAAAGCTCAGATCCTCATTATTGATATTTCTGGTAAGGTAATAGCCCATGTTCATGGCACAGCACCTCAAAAAGATCCAGTCCTTTCCTTTCCTTCTTCCCCATTTTATAGGATAGGGTCTTGAAGTATTCTTCCAGAAACTCTCCTGGCATCTTGAACTTTGACTCTGCAGCAGCGACGATCTCTTCCAGGTTCTCCCAGCCCCAATCAATGGACTTCATCACCAGCTCGTTGGTTGCAGAAGCATCAAAACCCTTCAGAGAGGTCGAAATCCCAAAGACCATCGGTTTTCCGGTCAGCTCATACCACTCTTCACCCAAATCCATTACAACCCTGTAGAGCATTCTGGCTTTGATGGCCTCATCACCGATAACCAGTGCGTAATCGCAATTATTTAGCAACGCAGTGGGCTTACTGTTATCCAGAGTCACCAGTTTATTCTCCATCCCTTTCTCCTTTAATATGATCTTGAGCAGGTTCACAGAGGTCATGGAGTGGTTGGTTATGGCTATACTGCGGTCATCTAAACTATTGCTGTTTTTGGACACGACCAATACGCTTATAACTCTGTCTGTAGAGGCAATACAGAAATCATAACTTCTCAACCTTTCTTTGTTCAGCAGATAATAGTAAGCAGGAATAGGGGCGAAATCGATCGATTTACCCAGTAATTCGGCCATTTCTCTGGGATTGGATTCTACAACATCCACATCGTATCCCTGTTTCTCCAGCAAGTAATACGGCAAATAATTGTTCAGGTAACCGAATTTACCTATTCTCATGAGTACACCTTCATTATATTACAGTAAGTATCTCGCTGGGCGGGAACTTTACCTGCACCTCTTATCAGCTCCTGGATCCTGGAGATACGCAGATTGACAGGTGTTCTCGCTCCAGCGGCATGTGATATCTTCTCTTCGATCAGTGTGCCGTCGATATCGTTGGCACCGTAGTTAAGGGCAACCTGAGACAGCCTCTCTCCCAGCATCACCCAGTAGGCCCGTATACTCTTGAAGTTATCCAGAACTATTCTGGAAACGGCAATGGTCTTCAAGATCTCTACCGGATTTTCTCTTTCGTTGACCAGCCCGTCTTCCTTTAGACTGGTGTTCTCCGGATGGAAGACCAGAGGGATAAGCGATATAAAACCTCCTGTTCGTTCCTGCAGTCTCCTCAACTCGTAGAGATGCCTCGCTTTGTGCTTTGCTTCTTCGATGTGACCGAACAGCATGGTAGCATTGCTCTTGATGCCCAGCTCATGAGCGGTTCTCATGGTCTTCAGCCACTCGCTGCTGGTGGCTTTATGGGGGCAAATCACTTTTCTTATTTCGTCATCCAGTATTTCGGCACCGCCTCCGGGCAGTACCTGAAGACCTGAATCTTTAAGTCTGTCCAGAACCTCTTTAACCCTCATCTTCTCCTTTTTAGCCACAAAATCGATTTCGGTGGCTGTCAACGCCTTTAAGACCACTTCCGGGTATCTGGTCTTGATCTCCTCAAACAAATCCTCAAAATACTCTATAGTGACCTCAGGGTTGTGGGAGCCCACGATGTGGAGCTCCGTCACTCCCAGCTCCACAGCCTCATCTACCTTATCCAGCACTTCTTCTCTGGACATGAAGTAGGCGTCTTCATCGCCTTTATCCCTGTAGTAGGCGCAGAGGGGACATTTGGAGACACAGATATTGGTGTAGTTGAGATGTCGGTTGATCACAAACAGACCCAGATCATTGTTAAGAGAGTTGGCTCTAACTCCCAGTTCGTGTAAATCGAGATTGAATAGGTCTTTAATCTCTTCTACTTTCACATTTTTTTCTCCATAAGTGCTGTTTTAAACTTTTTGAATCACCGCAACCTTTTTATACATTGATACATGTCAATATATCAATATGATGATTGGCTTAAGATTGGCTAAAAAAAGATTGGAGAGGTGATATGATATGAAAATAACCATTGTGGGTGCAGGGTGTCCTTCCTGCCAGTCTCTTTACGATAGAGTGAAGAAATTGAAGGAAGAGAAGAACATTCAGGCAGAAGTAGAGTATAAGAATGACCTAAACGAGCTAACCCAAAGAGGGATAATGAGCAGCCCTGCCCTGCTGATAGACGATGAGCCAGTTTACGTGGGCATGCCCAAGGACGATGAAGAGCTGCTCAAGCTGATCCAGAGATAAATGGAATAGGAAACCTATAGGTCAAAATGAAGGATAAACATATTTTTTTATTGATCTTAGCTCTTTTCCTGGCATTTTATTTCATGCCCGTAGATTCTCCCATATTTTCTGAAGCTGTACTCAGTGGTTTTGAGCTCCTTCACGAGTACGCTACCCAGCACGTTCTCACCTGTCTGGTGCCTGCTTTCTTTATCGCAGGCGCCATCAGCGTGTTCATGAGAAAGGACGTAATAATGGAGTACCTGGGGAATAGAGGGAGGCGCACCATATCTTACCCTATCGCATCTGTTTCCGGATCTGTGCTTGCGGTTTGCTCCTGCACTATCCTCCCATTGTTCGCGGGGATCAGGAGTAGAGGTGCTGGGCTGGGACCGGCAACCACATTCCTTTTCTCTGGGCCAGCCATAAACATCGCTGCCATATTCCTCACCATCAGCGTTCTGGGGGTGGAGATCGGTATGGCCAGAATAGTCTTTGCAATTTTGCTGGCCATTCTGGTGGGTCTGTCGATGGAGCTGCTATTCAGGGAGAGGAGTCAGGAAGGCACACTCTATTACCAGCATGAAGAAGGAGTTGATGCCGGAAGACATGTTCTGCTGGCTTTCTTTTTGTCTATGGTAGCCATTATCGTTGTGGGCGGACTGCAGATAGGAATTCTGAAATATGGATTGATGCTGGCATTGGTCCTGCTGGTAGCCTTAATAGCGTTAACCTCCTTTAGCAGGGAGAAGAACAAGAGCTGGTTGGAGGAGACATGGTATTTTACCAGGTTGTTGGTACCTTATCTGTTTATAGGTGTGTTCGTGGCAGGTTTTATTACCCCAGTACTGCCCCAGAACGTGATCGAGGATGTGGTGGGCAGCAATACTGTGACCGGCAATCTTATAGCATCAGTGCTGGGCGCATTCATGTATTTCTCCACCCTTACCGAGATACCCATACTGCAGGCATTTATGGCCAAAGGAATGTCTAAAGGTCCAGCTCTGGCATTGCTGCTGGCCGGACCCAGCCTCAGCCTACCCAATATGCTGGTGGTGAGAAAAGTTCTGGGTAATGAGAGAACGGCGGTTTATGTGGCTCTGGTAATCATCTACTCCACAGTGGCAGGGTTGGTCTTCGGCTCTCTATAACTATAGCTTGTTCATGATCCTGGTCAATATGTCCTTGTCCTCCAGTATTCCTGCTGGCGGATCAACCACTTTTTTCAGTCTCAGAGGAATACAATCCATTCTATAGGCTGCTCCACCTGTCTCCACTCCTGTAACTGCTGATGGAATAAAAACTGTGGCTATTTGTGAGGTCAGGCACTCATAGGGATCTATGACAATAACAGGTATTTTTGACAAATATTTGACCGAAGATTTGGGGAAATGAGCTACGGGATCTGATGAGATAATGAGAGCGGCATCGACTTCTTCATGCTGCAGGACTGAATTGGCGTCTGTTTCCCCCGGATTATACCATGGATATCCTTTAGAGAAATCGACGGCATATGGGTATCCGGTTAGCCAGGCAGCAACTTCATTGAATCCAGTAACGTTATAGTGTCCCCTCATGGGCATGATGCTGAATTTGGTGAACCGGTTAAGGTCTCTTGTCAGGCAGATCGCCTCGGAGATGTTCTTATGCTTTCCATAGCTCATGACAAGACCTACTCCGAAGAATATGATACCAAACTGACAGGATTTCATTTTCTCTACCAGTTCAACCAGCGTCTGTTTGTCAACTCCACCTACGCTCTCCTGAGAGATATCTCCGTTATTCAAAAGAGTTCTTAAGGCATTGAGAACCTCGTAATCTCTGTTGGGCTCCACTTTGATGAACTGGTCGGCAATGTTTGCGGATTCAGTCTCCCTGACATCGATCACTATCATCTCCCTGTCCAGCTTACCTCTTTCTCTGAACCTGCCTCTGGGGTAGTGAGTATATCTGGAGGCGTGTCGGGGATGGGCGTGCATTACATTGGAGCCCCAGTATATCACCAGATCGGCCCTGTTCCTCACTTCTCCCAGAGTCACCGAGGGAAAACCCACGTCCTGGATGGCAATTATGCTGGGACCATGACAGACCGAAGATGTGCAATCCACCACTCCTCCCAGTTTCTCTGCCAGCTCTATTCCTACTTCCTGAGCTTCGCAGCTGGTGGAAGAAAAACCATATAAAAGAGGTTTTTTGGATTCACGAAGTATTCTGGCCGCTTCTTCAGTAGCATTCTCTACGTCAACGTATTTTACCTCTTCGTCCCTGATGAAAGGTCTGGTTGGCCTGTGGTGATTAATACCCATGAACTTGTGGACACCCAGACTGCAGGCCTCTTCTATATTCTCTATTCGATTATCCTCTACGTTAATGGCAATATCGTCACATAAGGCTCCACAAAAAGGGCATATCACATCATCGATCCTCATCAAGCATCCTCCTGATGAGCTGTTTGGCGTCCAGAACCTTTTCACCGGTCTTCTCCACCTTAACCTTAAACCCCTTATATGCTGGCATACCGGTTGAATCCGTTCCTGCGGGGACAATATAGTTGGCCCACGGACCCAAGGGGATAAAGGCAATTCCCTTGTCTATACTTGAGGAGCTGGCGTATACAAGGACTTCTCCTTCCTCAGTAGTGACTTTCACTGCGTCACCGTCTTTAATTCCCAGTGTGGCCATATCTTCTTCGTTTAGCTCACATATTGCTGTGTGACCCATATACTCACTTGACAGCTTGGACTCTATGGTCTCTCCCTGACCCACTGTTCTTCCGGTCACCAGGGTTAATTCTATTTGATTATTCATACTTGACCGACTCCTCACTTACAGCACTATATAAAATTTGCCTCAATTAGCATGATTTATAATGTTATTTTTGGTTAAGGCGATAAACTATAAAACAGTTGATGAAAATCTCGTATGGATAGCGACAAATTAACGTCCACACTGTGTTGATTAAGCCATAATCATCAAAAAGATTTTATTATTTGAATGAGTAATAACCATTGTTATGCAAAGTTTCTCCAAAATGGAAATGGACCTCGATGAATTTGAGATAGTCATGCGAAATATTGATTTTTGGGAAAGAAAAGTAAACGCTAAATTTGTTGAGGCCGATGTAGACGATGGCAAGGCGGAGATCACGTTTATTCCCGTAGCTACCACCGGTTTTTTTATGTGGATCTATGGTGGGGAAGCAAAGCTAATGGCTGAGCTGGTAATAGACACCAGAGTAGGTTACATAGACCTGGGAGAGTTCGCTGAATTCGATAAAGAGCTCTTTCACCAGTTGAAGACCAACATCATAAATGAAAACGGTGGAGAGAGCCTGGACGGCCGTTATTTCCCTCGATCCCAGGAAAGTATTGAATTGTTCGACATGCTGACCGGAACAGCCAAGTGGGAAGTAAAACCAGTTACCTGATGTAACTGATGCCAAGCACCTGATTTCTGATACGAAACCCCCTTGACTGTAGACAGGATCATCTTGCGGTTAAGCAAAATTATTATGCCTTTATTTTGAAGAGGAGAACACTTTGTAAGATAGAACCAGTGTTACCAGAATAGGAACGTAGAACAAAGCCAGTACCGTAAAAAATCCCAGTATGTCTGTGATAGTGGTATTTAAAAACGTTCTGTAACCGATGGTAACTATGATAAACCCGAAAAAACAAATTAAGAAAGGCGGGACCAATTTGCTCAGAACTCCCAGAAAGTCCATTATCTTATCAATGTAACTGGGCATATTGAATAATATAATTCAGTCATTATTTATAATTTTCATCAGGGTCATCATTGGAAACCCTCAGTCTTTTGCTTCTTACCACCCCTTCAGAATCGAAATATATAATTCTCCTCTTGGCACCTCTCCTATCTTTAGATTCGTTCATTACCCACAACTCCAACCGGCTTGCAGTACCTACATTAACTACATTAACTACATTAACTACATTGACTACATTGACTACATTACCTACAGTACCATGTTATTTTGATCATTAATAAAAGCTCTATAATTCAGCTGGTCACTATAACCATGAAAGCCGCCAGCTGATTTTTTACCTCTACTGGTTATTTGTCTGGCTAAATCAATTCGGCTCTGACGGCAACAAATAGTGGCCCTCTAACATCTATTTTGTGGTTGTTGGAGATTATGTATTTCCGCACGTTATCCTGCAGGTTCAGGTTTATATCTGAGAGTCCTTCCACCATTCTGGCTCTCACATCTACCTCTTCATCAGAGGCAACTGCTTCTTCTATCCTCCTGACGGCGAGGTGGGCAAAGGCGTCAATGTATCTTATATTGGTAGTGATACCGTGATCGAAGTACCCTCTCCACTTATCTGTTCTGGGAAGACCGTAGACACTTCCCTGATGTACCAAGACCTCGTTGGAGTACGCTGGTCCACATAGTTTGGTATTCTCTTCTCTTTCGATGACGTAGACCTTGACCCTCTTGCCGTACAGCTCTCCATCAAAGGCCAGAAACTCGCAAGGACTCTTCTCGCTGGCATGCTCTTCGGCAGTAGTGACTATCTTTTCTGCGATCCTCAATCCAGTGGTCGTCTGAGGTACCTCTGTCACTTTTATGGCTCTAGCGATGTCCATGTCTGATAGCTCTATTTTATTGTAGAGCCAGGGATGTACCAGCTCCCTGACGTCGGATTGATCTCCCAGGACCATAGCTAATCTCTCTACACCAAGCCCCAGATTCATCACCGGATACTCGATATTGTACTGGGAGAGGGCTGTGGGGGAATAGATCCCGAAGGTGGCTATCTCTATCCAGCCGTCGGTGTATTTGGTGTTGGAGCCCACTATACCGGGGTGAAAGGCAAAGACCTCTGTCTGAGTCCCGGGAATGTAGTACTTGCTCCTCTTCTCGTCTGACTTGAACTTGAACTTCTCAAAACCGAATTGCCTCAACAAAGCCTCTGAAACGGCTTTACCGTCATCGACGCTCACGTCCTCATCTACAACTGAGCAGCTGGCCGAAAAGTAGGTATAGAGCCTGGCAGCATCCTCTCCCTGCTCTTTCCTGAAGCACCGGTCTATGCTGAACAATCTTATAGGGAGAGGGAACTTATCGGCTATCTTGCTCAGAGTAATGAACCAGCCAGCCGTCATGTGACTTCTGAGGGTGAGATTGCTGGGCTGGGGTTTGATCTCCTTGAACTCAGGGAAAACCTCATCAAGGATCCTCACCGCTTTGGTGTCTTCAGTGTTCAGGGTTTGGGCCATCTCAAAGCTGAGGTCATCTCCGTCCAGCTTACCCTTCTTGAAGGAGTGGAATATCTCCTGCAACTGATCAACTTCCCTGCTCTCCACTTTTCTGCCTACAATATTTTCTATCTGCCCTATTCTGTCGGAAGAGATACCTATATTCGGTCTGGGGAGTGATGCCAGGTAATAGCACCTGTCCAGAACGGCCAAAGCCTCCTTACCGAACTGCTTCTTGATGTGTCTATCTTCGATTATAACAGGATTTACAACTTCCTTGAAACCAATGGACATGTAAGCCCTTCTCAGATCATTGATGGTCTTGAATAAGGGGTGAGCTTCTCCTACAGGATATCCATAACGGGGAAAGGTCTGATTGGGCTCTCTGGTGGAAATGATCTCTCGACCCTTATACCAGGCTTTCTCAAAGTCATCCTCAGTCAATTCCCTGAACTTTTTAGAGTCGAATTTCATATTCTTCCTCTGATGAGTAGTTATTTACTTTTTTCTTCGCTTCTCTCATGAATTGGATGTGTTCTCCACTTAATGCTATAAAATATTCACTCCTATTTTGTGTGTGGAGATTTCCGGCTTGCCATTCAGATGGTAAATATCTTTTTTGCCATGGGCAGTCCATTGCACATACAATTTACGCTCTCAAGCTGGTGATATAAAATCAAAAAAGTTTTAAAAGTATTCACTACTGCCAAGCTATGAACTTGATTTTACTTGGTGCACCGGGTGCGGGTAAAGGAACTCAGGCAAAAGCTATTGTAGATAAACACGGTATACCGCAGATATCTACCGGAGATATGCTTAGAGAAGCTGTAAATAAGGGAACAGACCTGGGTAAAAAGGCCAAAGAGTATATGGATAAGGGCGAGCTCCTTCCTGATGAGATCGTGATCGGCATTGTTAAAGAAAGGCTAAAACAAGATGATGCCCAGAAAGGCTTCATTCTGGACGGTTTCCCCAGAACAATAAAACAGGCAGAAGAACTGGATAAGATACTGTCAGAGCTCAATATGAAACTGGATGCAGTAATAAATGTTTCAGTACCTGAAGAAGAAGTGGTGAAAAGGATAGTTAACAGAAGGTCCTGCAAGAATTGTGGGGCAGTATATCACCTCATCTATAAGCCTCCCCAAGAGGAAGGGAAGTGCGATTACTGCGGAGGAGAGCTCTACCAGAGAGATGACGATAAAGAAGAGACTGTGAGAGACAGATATAATGTCTACAGGCAGCAAACGGAACCTCTAATCGAGTATTATAGCAAACAGGGCTTGGTGGAGAATGTCGATGGGACCAAGAACATCGACGAAGTAACCAAGGATGTAATGGATATAGTGGACAAACTTTAGCTAAAATAAAACACTTTTCCTGTCTCTTTTATTTTTATTGTGTACACTTGCTCTTGCTGTCATTGTCAGGTTCAGTTTTTTTCATCCTTTTGAATCTAAATCGCCTACAGCAATTGCCCAGTCAGAGTTCGTTCCCAAATCAATAGTGTATTTTCCTGGAGATAAGGCTCCTTTAACTATTTCAGTATAAGATTCATTTGCGTCGACTGCTGCTGCTTTCTGGCTTCCACTCGTACCACTCAAATCTATTTGTATTGAACTCGTTTTTTCTTTATAGAAA
>JBKHKH010000156.1:0-3874 GCA_046537735.1 Archaeoglobaceae archaeon
CTCTCTAGCCCAGACATTGGTGAGAGAAGAAAAATTAGGAGAGGGATTAGAGGAAGAATTGATGGAAGAAGAACTCTCAGGATCGGAAGAACTCTCAGGGTTGGAGGAACTCTCAGAGGGGAAAGAAAAGGAAGAGAAGAAGGGGAAGAAGAGTAAAAAGAGTAAATAAGTAAGGTCACTGTTAATGCATTTTTTCTGATTTTCCGCTACCCACTAAAAAAAGTAAAATAGTAATCCGGTGTGGTGTATAATGGATGAAAATAACCATTGATGTCCCCTCTGATATGGAGCAAGAAATAACCAAAAAATGTGATGAGTCCCATATTTCCCCTTCTGAGTTCGTATATGCTTTGCTGGACTGGTACTTCTATAAAAAGAAGGAAAAGGTGGATAAATCAGAAATAAAAGAGTTCTTAACCACCGCTAAAAAATATGGAGTAGAGAGGGTGAGGTACTGCAAGTACAGCGATAGGAATCATTGCGCATTAGAAGTTTTTGATGACCTCTTCGCTGAAAAAGAACCTGAAGTGATCTCTCCTTATAAGTGCCTTTTTTGTTCCCATTTTGTTGATAAGAGAAAAGAAGAAAGGAGAGCCGAGTTTAAGGAACCCAGTGAAGCCAAAATGTATGAGCTTGCCAAGATCGCGGCAAGGTTCGTAGTGGAATTGTATGGGGATAAACTGGGCTACAGGCCAGAGAACATAATAGAAAGGGATGAAGAAGAGGATGAAGAAGAAAGTAAACTAAAGAAAGGGTTCTCCAAAAAAGAGGTAAGAAAGCTGATGGAGAACTGGTGACCACAGCTCAAGCGTAGAAATATTATTAAATACCTGTATTGATGCCAGCATTATGGACTATAATCTTCGATGTATAGAGTGCGGCAGAGAGTACGATACGGATGACCTCTACACGTGTGAATGCGGAGGTCTACTGGAAGCAGCGATCGACCTTAATTCTGTTGAAATTGATTTTAAGTTTGATGGTAGAGACCTCAGCGTGTGGAAGTATAAGTGCCTCCTTCCGGTTAAGATCGACCCCGTTTCCCTGGGAGAGGGGGGGACAACCCTGTATCACGCTAAGAAGATCGAAGAAGAGACTGGAATAGGCAAAGTTTTTGTTAAACACGAGGGCTTGAACCCTTCCGGTTCTTTTAAGGATAGAGGGATGACGGTAGGCGTAACCAAGGCTATTGAGCTGGGAAAGGATGCGGTTTCATGTGCGTCTACGGGGAATACGTCAGCCTCGATGTCCATGTATGGCGCCAAAGCCAATTTAAGGGGTTACGTGTTGTTGCCTGCCGGTAAAGTCGCTCTGGGTAAAGTCGCTCAGGCATTGATGCATGGGGCAAAGATCATCGGGATCAGAGGGAATTTTGACCAAGCTCTGAATATTGTTAAGGAAGTGAGCAAAGCCCAGAATTTCTATCTTCTGAATTCGGTCAATCCCTTCAGACTGGAGGGGCAGAAGACTATAGCTTATGAAATTGTGGACGAGATAGGTGTACCTGACCGGCTGGTACTGCCTGTTGGCAACGCAGGGAATATATCCGCTATATATAAAGGGTTTGTAGAGCTGAAGAAACTGGGTCTGACGGATAAGATACCCCAAATGACTGGAATTCAGTCCAGTGGTGCAAACCCTGTTTTCAGCGCTGTAAGGATTCATAGTGATAAAATTGAGCCGGTTATGGACCCTGAGACTGTGGCTACTGCAATAAGGATAGGCAACCCGGTGAACGCCAGAAAGGCTTTGAGAGCAATATACGAATCTAAGGGTACCTCCATAGAAGTAACGGATGAAGAGATACTCGATGCTCAGAGAGCACTGGCATCAAAGGAAGGTATTGGAGTTGAGCCTGCTTCTGCTGCCTCGATCGCTGGTTTGAGGAAGCTGGCTCCGGAGATCGGACAGGATGAAACTGTGGCATGTGTAACTACAGGACATCTTCTAAAGGATCCGGAAATCGTTATGAAGGTCTGCGGTCAGCCAATTGAAGTTGAGGCAAGCATCGAAGCGGTGACCAGAGCCCTATAAGATCCGCAAAGAGTTCACCACACGAATCCAAACAGGTTTCCATCATCATAATGATATAGAACATTTTATTATATGGAAAACCAATTATCATGAATATCAACTGCGATGCCATCTGGACTGGACAGTTATCAGATGCATCTAGAGGTGAGATCACATGGTAGGACCAGATATGAAAGAAGTGAGCCTTAAAGATCCTGAAATAACAGGCTATGAGAATATAAGAGTGGATAATGGTTTGCTAGATCATCTATGCAAACATGCAGAGAACGTGATTGGAGTTGCGGATTGCTATATCTTTGGAGAAGACATCACCATCACATTTGAAGATTGTAGTGGTAAGGACTTCATTGACCTGCTGAAATCGGTAGAAGATTACGGTATTGATCTGGAGAAAGTTCAAGTACGTGCTGATGGTGATGGATGGGTTGTAGTTGACCTCATAGCTGAATAAACGGCTTCTGGCGATATATCTTTTATTAAAAGTTGTTTCGCAAGCTGATAACTAGGCTTTGGATTCTTCCTCGTTTTGGTTACCATGATAATTATTAAAGTAGAAATAAAAATTTTTATGAATAACTGGGGCTAGATTAAATTATTGTTTCTCCACCCCCAGGAGAGGCCTAAAACTAAAACCCCCTCACCAATCACCAATTTTTATTGGCCTCTCCACTATATTTCAATCGTTATTAAGAAACTCGGATATTACATTCTTCCCCATTAGATTTATGGCATTTTTCTTGCTGGGACCCAGGGGGCTCCCGGCAACTACTTGGGTTACTGCTTGTTTGGATAGCTTCTCAATATTCTCAATGGCATCTTCTGGTGTTCCGCTTATGGAGAACACGTCTACCAGTTGATCGTCCACCGCTTTATTAACTTGTTTCCATTCACCCTTCTTGAAGGCTCTATCCAGAGCTTCTTTTACTTTCTCGATCTTCTCTATGTCGATATTGTGCCTATCGAATATCACTTGAGGACTTCCAGCAGCAATAAAAGCAACCACTATCTTGGCGGCTTCTCTGGCTTTTTCCCTGTCCTTGTCCACGCTCATGGACGTATAGGCGGCTATATCGAATTTTTTGTTGCTCCCTCTGAGACCTTCTTCTATACTTTTTCTGGCCTCTTTGAAATCACTGGGGTTGGAAGCGTTGATCAAAACACCATCTCCGACCTCTGCAGCCAGCTTAAGCATTTTGGGTCCCTGAGCACCAATATAGATGGGGATTTCTCCACAATTGAAGTTGAGCCTCGCACCATTCAAATGGAAGAACTCTCCATCGTAATCTACCGTTTTACCGCAAAGCAAATCCCTTATTATTTCTACCGCTTCTCTTAATCTGGTGAGCGGTTTTTGCCACTTGACCCCTATCCTATCCAGAGTGATCTTATCTCCGGCAGCGATACCCAGTATAGCTCTCCCTTCAGCCACTTCATTTACCGTGGCTATTGAAGAAGCTATTACAGCCGGGTGTGATGTGTAGGGATTGGCTACACCTGCACTCACTCTCATTGTGCTGGTCTTGAGTGCCAGCAGGGTGAGCATAGTGTAGACATTTCTGTTGTTGTAGTGGTCGGTAATCCACTCGTATCCAAAATTAACTTCCTCAGCGAGCTTGGTGTAATACTCCAGCTCGAAGTACTTAATATCTGGAACCATTTCTATACCAAATCTCATTTTTTCACCTTTTATAGGAAAGAAGATCGTTACTACCGCTCTTTCCACACTTTTTGGGGTTTAGCTTCGCACGTATAACTCTTTATGGCTTTATTGATCGGGTTATTTTCACATGATTTATCATGCTACATAAAAACTTTATCAAAATTTTGGAAAGATGATAGG
>JBKHKH010000157.1:0-3823 GCA_046537735.1 Archaeoglobaceae archaeon
TAGTTTGGTTCGTATACCTCGTTGTAATACTGATCGTAGAATTCTTGATTGGGGGTGTTGGTGCGCATCCAGGTTAGGGTGTCGAACCATTGCTTGTTCATTCCTCCTCCTGCATATTTGCTCTGCTCATAAGCCATGGTGAAGGTAGGGTAGAATACTGCGATTATAATTAGGATGGATACTGCTAGCCGGATGTAGCCTACCTTTTTGAGTCTTTCAATGCCGCCGGTAACTGCTTCATAGAAGTTGAGGTATCTGAGGATGGCGTCAAGCATGATGGCGGCGAAGATTGCTGAGACTGCTCCGAAGTAGTAAGCAAAGCGGTTTTGGCCTGCTAGGGCTATGAGCATGGCTACTCCCCAGACGACCGCTAACAGGTAGAGGTTGTTACGTTCTTTGAGTATGAATCTGATGGCGGTGTAGATTATGCCGGGGATGGCGAAGAAGAATGTGGTGGCGAATGTTGACCATGCGGGGAATAAGCTGAATTGGCCGCCACGCATGGTGAAGAAGGGCTGGATCTCTGCAACGGTTAGTGCTCCTCCTGTCTTTTGGACTACACCCAATATGCTAGTAATCCTCTCCACAAATGAGGAGGCGAGAACGCTCATTAATGCAAATATAATCATTCCTAACACTACAATAGTTGCAGGAAAAGCGTATTGCTCTTTAATACCCAATCTCTGATAATAACCTCTTTTTTCGAGTTCTCCTATCCCATAGAATACAGCCATTACACCCGTAACTCCCAGTAAGATCAGTAACTGGAAAGGAGAATACCTTGCAAAGCTAAAACCGGGCTCCTGGAAAGCAAATGGCAAGTAAACGATAGCTGCGGTTAAGAATGCGACAATCCCTATGAACGCAATGTTCTCAGCCCTGATGTTTATCCAGTCCTTGAGAATATATGCAACCAAGACATATAGAGTTAGGATCAGCACCACTATGAAGCCGGGGGCCCAGGAGTAAAGGTACAAGCCTATTGCCAGACCCGTAAACACTGGAGCAATAACAGAATTGCTCTTCAAGTTCTCCATTGCCGATTTACTGCTCCATTTATTTACCGAGTAGGCAAATAAGGCAAGTGTGGTGATCATCCACAGGACTTCCCAGATATGGTGGTCATTGAAACTTAGCACACTTCTGTGGAGGAGCTGGCCCGGAACCATGATGATCAATAGGGCAGCGATTACTCCTGCCTTCTTGTTGAACAGTTCTTTAGTTAACAGGTAAGCGGGAAATACGAGTAAGGTACCCCCAATTGTGGGGACAAAAGCGAGAACTCCTCTTAAAGCCTCTGGAGTTGTTGCTCCACCCAACTTGGCCAGGATGGCTCCCAGATAAACTACGAAGGGGCCGAAGTGGGTTCCGGTCCCGTATGGGTAATTAGTGAAAGCGTCAAACCATATTCTCTCCGGAAAGTGAGTCAACAGGCTTTGAATTATTCTGTAATAATACCATGGATCGTTTCCACTCAACCTTACGGTCCAGGTGAAAACTGAGTCCCAGGGGTTAACAATCCTGATGTAAAGGCTAACGACGATTGCAATAGCGATAAAGAACCAGTGCCAGTATCTTCCCAGAAAGTTCTTGGTATTATTAGTCATCGCAGTAAGAGCAAGTGGATTGGATTTAAATTTTTCTTTTGGTTTAACTTTTTGATTATTTCGCTATCCACCAGCAAGGCTGGTTGAGAGCACCATAAATTTTTATTATCCTTTAAATTTAGGGCAAGCAATGAAAGTTAGTATCATACTCTGTACTTATTCACCAGCCATGTTCGATCATTTCAAGGAGTGTTTGGAGAGTTTAATTAATCAAACTTATCCAGATGTTGAGATACTGTGTATTGTGGACGGAAATGAAGAGTACCATCATATGATAACGGATAAGTTATCAGATTTGGTGGATGATGAAAAAGTAAGACTGACCCTTAATGACGAGAATTTGGGGCTTACTGAGAGCAGGAATAGGGGTGTGAAACTGGCTAATGGGGATGTGGTTGCCTTTATTGATGATGATGCTGTAGCTGAGCCAAATTGGCTTGAAGAGCTGGTTAAGATGTATACTGGTGATGTTGTGGCTGCTGGTGGGAAGTTGATTCCTATATGGATGGAGGGGAAGCCGAGGTGGTTTCCAGAGGAGTTCTACTGGATGATAGGTGCTACTCACCTGGGCTTCCCTGAGGAGATCACTGAGGTTAGAAATACTTTTGGTTCTAACTTAAGTTTTAGAAAAGAGGTTTTTCTTGAGGTAGGTGGTTTTAATCCTGACTTTGGGGTTAAGGGAAAGGGACAACTCCAAGCTGAGGAAGCAGAGTTATGCGATAGAGTTAGAAAGAGGTTTGATAGAGGTGTTATTTATAACCCCGATGCCATTGTTCATCACAAGATCTTCGGGAAGAGGACTAAGATAAAATTCTTGATTAAGAGATCGTTCTGGCAGGGTTATTCCAAGGCTGTTATGGAGGGAAGTGCTGATATCGGTGAGGAGAGAAAATTTTTGAAGTATTTGCTGGGTAATAGGACTTTGAGTAGGTTAGGACAGTTTTTTAGGGGGTCCGGCAGTGATTTGGTTAAGCTGATTTTTGTCTGGTTATTCACTTTCTTCGTGGGAATAGGTTATATTTACAGTAAGGTCAGGCGGTAGTTGTAAAAATGGTTTCAGTCAAGGTACTTCCCAATGGTGTGGATACAGGTAAATTCAGGCCGATAGACAGGGATAAGGCTAAAGAGTGGTTTGAACAGAAGTTTAAGCTAGACGATAACTTGAACATAGTTTTCGTGGGTAGGTTTTCGCCAGAGAAAGGGGTTGAGTACTTAATAAAGTCTCTCGAATACCTTGAAGGCAAATTGTTTCTGGCGGGAGGAGGTCCGCAGGAGAGTCACTTGAGACGGATAGCTGAAAAATTTGGGGATAAGGTGCAATTCATCGGTAAGGTTAAGCATGAAGAGATTCCTTTGCTACATAATGCTACAGACGTTTTTGTTCTACCTTCTATCAGTATGGAGGGTTTCTCCAACTCAATGCTAGAGGCGCTGGCCTGTGGTTTGCCTGTTGTGGCTACACCAGTAGGAGCTGCTCCTGACGTGGTCACGTCTGAAGTAGGTGTGGTAGTGGAGATGAGGAGTGCCAGGGCAATTGCAGATGGAATAGTGAAAGTTAGAGATTTAGATAGAGAGAAGATACACTATATAGTTAAGGAAAACTATTCCTTTGATGTTGTGGCAGACAAGGTGTATGAATTGTACTCCGAAATTAATGGGCATCCAGAGAGTGTTTGTTTTGCCTCCCTTTTCACCCCACCATACGTTTCTGGAGCTGGTACACAGGTGCTTGAACTATCAAAGGCTTTATCCAAAAAATGTGAGACAGCGATCTTGTGTGGTTTAGGTGGTGAAGGCGATTACCAGGGGGTCGAGTTGATCAAGGTTAGGGCTGTGGACGGATGGCTTTCCAGACCAACCTACTCCCTGAATGGTGTATTGAAGATTCTTGGATATAATTTTGATGTGGTTGACGGCAGGAATTGGGAGGGTGGTCTGGTATCGTTGGCAGCCAAAAGAAGGGGTAGTAAGGCAGTGATGAGCTTGAGAGGTGAGGGAGCTATCGGAAATGCTTTATGGAAGAAGTCAGTAAACAAATTTATAATGAAGAGGATTGACTGTGTGACCGCCACGGATTCGACGACTGCTGAAATAGCAGAGAGATTGTTTGAGTGATCAAGAACGCTTAAAGTGGGTAAAGTGCTTCATGGAATGATACTTAGAGAACGAGTGGTGGTGTATGAGGAGTTGAAGGAAAAGGATGAAATAGCGCTAAG
>JBKHKH010000014.1:0-24923 GCA_046537735.1 Archaeoglobaceae archaeon
TGTTGTAGATAAGGGAATCACTGCCCCACATGCAAATACCGTAGTCATAATTCATGCTTATAGTGTTGTTCCGGATGACGTGTCCACTATAGGACGAATCTATCCCACAGTAACCATTCAATTTGACTATATTATCTTCAACTACGTTATTTACCCCGTACAAAAGAATACCAGACTGTGTATTTGAATTGATAATGTTTCTGGTTATTGTATTATTTTGTGAAAATATGGAGATACCGTCATAGCCATATTCACCGTTAGCGCTCACGTTACAGCTCTTTATGTTTGTGTTGTCGCAATTATCATAAATCCAGATACCAGGGCCCTGATTGTCTGTTATATTACAATCTCTGATACTGTTATTAATTGAGAACATTTCAGCATAGATACCTCCAAAATCGCCGTTGTTTGTGGCAGTTATATTTATAAGAACATTATTACTGGATCCAGTAAGAAAAACGCTACTATAGCCATTATGATTGGCTTTGGTATCTCTAATGGTGTTATTATCGGAGTTATCTAGATAGATTCCATCATACCTATTATAGCTGAAATTGCAATCATGGATATTGTTATCACTTGAGTATATCCAAACTCCCCATTCACTATTTATTGCAGTGAATCCTTCAACAGTAATCCCGTCTGAACTTAATGTAAATGCGTTCCCACTACCACCTACATCCACGATACAGTTCCCAGAACCATTCTCCGACCTGATAGTTAACTGTTTATCCACATTCACATTTTCGTAATAGGTTCCATCCCTAACAATTATCGTATCTCCGTCACTTGCGGCATCTACAGCCTCCTGAATGCTTGAGTTGCATTCGATACCGTCTAGAGAACTTGGATCATCATCTACGCAATAAGTTTTTGCTGAAGCAGTACTAATCCCAACCCCCAAACAGAATATGATGGTCAAAAATAAGGCGAACTTTAGAGTAGAGGAATACTTGCCATCTAATATACTCCACACTCTCCCCTCTGATGTCTCCCTCTCGATAAGGGGTCCAACCCACCTATTCATGCTACCACCCAAAGAGTTACTTATTAGTATTTACACAAACATCGAACAAGAGATGTAGTTGTGTAAATGCAGACCTGCTCCTAATTATAAGGTTATTAAAAAATAAAAGACTTTTCATTTTTCACTCGAATTATTATCATAATAGCTCAAATATTTTCGATGGAGGCATAGATAGGCTTTAATTTTTATTTCCTGTTCATAGCTCACCGATTCACCAAAATTTTTATATAGAACCCCTAATCCAACGAACTGTAATAAGTCAGGAAGGAGCTTGTAAATTTAAAAAAATGTTTCTGGAGGTGATTTGATGCAAAATACGCAAGGAACACCTGTACTTGTATTGAAAGAAGGGACCCAGAGAACCACGGGTAAGGATGCGCAGAGACAGAATATTACAGCTGCCAGAACGATTGCCGAATCCGTGAGGTCGACTCTAGGGCCCAAGGGAATGGATAAAATGGTTGTTGATAGTTTGGGTGACATCACCGTTACCAATGATGGTGTTACTATTCTTAAGGAGATGGATGTGGAGCATCCCGCTGCCAAGATGGTCATTGAGGTTGCCAAGACTCAGGAGAATGAGGTTGGCGATGGCACGACCACCGCGGTAGTTATTGGTGGGGAGCTCTTGAAGAAGGCTGAAGAGCTTCTTGACCAGGATATTCATCCCACTCTTATCGCCAGGGGATACAGGCTGGCTGTAGATAAGGCAAAAGAGGTTATAGATGAAGTTGCCACTCCGGTGAGTAGAAACGATGAGGAAATTCTGAAGAGAATAGCTTCTACTGCCATGACCGGTAAAGGAGCTGAGGTAGCAGTTGAAAAGCTCTCCGACATCTCCGTCAAGGCAGTAAATTCCATTGCTGAAGAAGGAGAAGAAGGTATCGAGGCCGACACCGACTTTATTAAGGTAGAGAAGAAACACGGTGGGGACGCAGAGAGCACAGATCTGATAAACGGTATCGTGATAGATAAGGAGATCGTTAACCCCTCCATGCCCAAGAAGACTGAAAGCGCTAAGATATTGTTGATCGACTCCGCATTAGAGGTCAAGGACACGGAGACCGACGCCCAGGTGCAGATAACCGACCCTGAACAGTTACAGAAGTTCGTTGATCAGGAAGAGAAGATGCTCAAGGACATGGTGGACAAAGTGGTCAACTCAGGAGCCAACGTAGTGATGTGCCAGAAGGGTATTGATGACCTCGCTCAGTATTATCTGGCCAAGAAAGGCGTTTCAGCAGTTAGAAGAGTAAAGAAGAGCGACATGGAGAAGTTGGCCAAAGCAACTGGAGCCAGAGTGCTCTCCGACATCAGGGACATCAGCGAAGAAGACCTGGGTACCGCTTCACTGGTAGAGGAGAATAAAGTGGGCGATGAGAAGATGACCTTCATCACAGGATGCCAGAACCCCAAAGCCGTGACCATACTGGTGAGAGGAGGCACAGAGCACGTTGTAGATGAGGTTGCCAGAGGAATAGAGGACGCCATACAGGTGGTTACCGATGCACTTAGAGATGGAAAAGTAGTTCCAGGCGGGGGTGCAGTAGAGACAGAGATAGCCCTCAAGCTGAATGAATGGGCACCCGGACTGGGCGGCAGAGAGCAGATAGCCGTAGAATCCTTCGCCAAAGCAATGGAAATCATACCCAGAACACTGGCTGAGAACGCCGGGATCGACCCCATAAACTCACTGGTGGAGCTGAAATCTGCCCACGAGAATGGCAATAGAGAGTATGGTATCAACGTAGGTAGCGGAGAAGTATCCAACATGAAAGATGAAGGCGTGCTGGAGCCCATCAGCGTTAAGACCCAGGCTATTGGCTCTGGAGACGAAGTAGCCGTAATGTTGCTGAGAATAGATGATGTGGTCGCCAGCAAGAAAGAAGAAGGAGGAGCCGGCGGTGCCGGCGGCATGGGTGGAATGCCCCCCGAAGCAATGGGCGGAATGATGTAAAAACACCCACCTTTTTTATTTTTATATTCAAGACTTTAAGTTGATACAATTACTTTTTTGTCATCAATACCCTATAACCCTTAGGAGAACCGCTCTCTCCCAAATCAACATCTTTTATCTCATCTATCTCGAAAAGAGAGGAAAAAGTGTTATCTATTATCTCTGTGGAGATCCTGTAGGGACCGTAATCACCTGGCTGTTTGTCGCTGAAGCACCTCAGCATATACTTCCCACCTTCCTTCAGCACTCTGCTGACTTCAACAGCAAATTCCTCTCTTTCATGGGGTCCAAAAACGTGAAAACATCCCTTGTCATTGACAAATTCGAAGGAATTGTCTTTGAAGGGCATATACAGGACATCCCCAACCTCGAAGCTTACACTCACGTTGACGCTCCTGGACTTCTCTCTGGCCATCTTAATGGCTTCTGAAGAGATATCGATACCGCTGACAGTAAACCCTTTTTCCGCTAGATATATTGCCTCTGTACCTTTACCACAGCATATATCAAGAGCCCTGCAGGGTCTTAACACTCCACTCTCAACGAGCTCGGTCAAATGTGTGGAAGGTTCGTCACTATCCCAGGGAGGCTTCCGCTCACGATATATCCTGTCCCACCAGTTCTGCTCCATAAATCTGCTTGAAGGGATATAAACCTGTCATGTGCTGGCTGTTAAGTAACCGGCAGAAGAATTGGTAAGGTTATTGCTTACAGGTTCACTCGGCTTCTGCACCCGAACAGCAAAGACCGCTATTCTTCGTAGAGGGCTTCCTTGAAAATCCGGTCCAGATCTACGGGGCAAATGTGCGATTCGCTAGCTGAAGTTACGTATTCAAGTACTCCTTCAGATTCCAGCCCTTTAACGATCTCAATTATATCGTCTTTATCCGCATTCAAATCTCTTGCCATCTCCAGGATCCTGGGTTTAGTCTCTACTCCTTCTTCCTTACATTTCTTCCTTATAAAATTGAGCACATCCTTTCTTTCTACCATATAACCACTCCCATTCAGGTTTGACGCTCAGGCCGATATATCTTAACATTATAACCAAAACGCTAACCTGAATTAAAATGTTGGACTTTTAATATATAAAATTTGGGAGGAGTTAGTGTTGTAACAAGAACAACAGAACTATTTTGCTCGGGGAATGGCCAGGATCTCTCGAATATCTATATCGAACAGCTTGTGCACGTTGGCTGCGGTCATCACCACCGCCGTATCCGCCCCTTTCGCAGTTCCTGAAACCACCACGACCTCCTTCCAACCGGCACCGCTCCTGCGTCAGCGGCCATAACGGCGACCTCCACGCACACCTTCATTCCCTGAGAGAACATCCTCAAAGTATCTGCTATCACGTGAAAGGGAGAGAAACCACCATATTTCTGGGCCACCAGCTTGGGGACTCTAGTCAACAAGTCTGAAGCCGTTAACACAGTGCCATGCTTCTCCAGAAATTCTCTATCCTCTTCTTTCAGCTCCTGAACATTGTCTTCTTTATATCCTGTCTGGTGGGTGACCACCACCACTTTAGCACCTGTATCTTTGAAAGCTTCAACAGCTTCCCTGCCTGTTTTACCCGTGGTGGAAGCCACTATAGCGTACTTTATCCCCAACTCCATTGCCCTCTCTCTGGCCAACCTCAGGGTCTCTGCTGTATTATCTTTTCCCTTATTCTCGAAGTAAGTTATATCCCTCTTCATACTATCTCTCGTAGGCGGCCATAGCCTCCCCGTATTTAATTACGTGGTCTTCCATTGCATCTTCCAGCTTACCTCTATCCGAGCCAGGTGGTAGATCCAATTCAGTGTCTAGACCATAGACCTTGAAATAGTAGCGATGGGTCTCTCCTGGCGGGCAAGGACCATTGTAACCGTTTTTCCCCATATTGTTCTTGCCCTGCAGGGCTTTTATGGGTTGAGATATCTCGTCTCCCTGAGGCACGTTCTCCGGTATCTCTTGAGTGGGGCTAACATTCCATATCACCCAGTGGGTAAAAGTCCTTATAGGTGCGTCAGGGTCGTCCACGATCATGGCCAGAGACATCACATCCTCAATTCCCGATAACTTCACCCGAGGAGAGACGTCTACTCCATCACAAGTATATTTTACCGGAAATTCATCAAAATCGAGCTCAACATCGATTTTTTTGATATCCCCCATTATTTCACCTCCAATTCAATTTAAAAGGGATGAAATAAAATGTTTTTCTCACAAAGTCCAATAATTCTTTTATCCTTTTTTAGCAATCTGGAATTATGGAAGTGGTGGAGGCTATAAAGGGAAGAAGAAGCATAATTCAACTACTTTTTGATCCTCAGCCCATTAAACTGCTCTATGAGCTCTTGTGACTCCGGGAACTCTTCTATATCTCCTCTCTTTATTTTACCGTGGATCTCATCTCGAATTAGCCTATGCTGTTCCGTATAAAGCCTGTACATAAAATCGATTATTGGATTATAGTCTTCTTTATTTCCTTCTGCTACAGCATCCAGATATGCTTCTCGGTCCTCCATTCCAATGTAGAGGGTTGGATAACTATTTCGATTTAGAATAAAGTTCATCAAAGCCCTGGCAACCCTTCCGTTCCCATCCGCAAAGGGATGAATGGTGACAAACCTGGTGTGCAGCAGAACTGCCAGCTCGAAGGGATGCAATTTACCCTTATTGGTATCGTACCATTTTATGAGGTTTTTCATCAGGTGAGGGACATCAAGTGCTGGAGGAGGTTCGTGTTCAGCCTTCTCAATTAGGACCTGAACCCGACAGTACTCTCCAGGCGACTCAAGGACGTTCTGCATTAAGATCTCATGTATCTTTTTGATGGAACTCTCCGTAATGTCTCCCCTGTAGTTTTTCAGGTAATCATCCAGATTTTTGAAGTTGGCTATCTCGTAGACCTCTCTCAGCGATTTCCCGGCTGGAGTTAACCCGTGCTCCAGAAGCTGTTCGGCCTGTCTTTGGTTTATGGTATTCCCTTCTATCGACGTTGTCCCCTGAACATAGCGAACAAACACGTATCTCTCGTAACTCTTGACTTCATCAGGGTAATAACTCCTGAAAAGGCGGTAACTCAGGTGCAGTAATTCAATATCAAATGCTTTCTCCCTATCAAGGTATTTTACGTATTTGCTGAGCCAGTAATCTGTGAAACTGGTTAACCTGATAGTAAATAACTCACCCACCTTGTGTATAAACTTTTCATAAGTTATTTTTCCTAAGGGGCCAACGTATAAAGTTACATCTTCAGTTCTACCGTTAACCTTGAACTTGTCTCTGATATATACATATTTTCTACCTTTGATTTGCTTTATTTCCAGTCTGGACACATTGTAAAGTCGTTGATAAAAGTTTAAATAATTTACTATAACAGGTTAACTTTTATTCAGGTGCAGATTATCTCAAATAATAAATATTTTTAATAATAGAACCTAACACAAGCCATGTCAAAAATCCTGGGTGTGGGTGGAAGCCCCCGGAAGAAAGGTAACTCCGATGTTATGCTCCTCAAAATTCTTGAAGGAGCTGAGGATGCTGGTGCGGAAACTGAAACTGTTTTCCTCAGGGACTACAAATTCGACTCCTGCACAGGCTGCGAAAAGTGCCGGACCGCTAAAGCCTGTACAGAGTTGCAGGACGGCATGCAGCTCTTATACCCCAAGATTATCGATTCTAAGGGATTGGTTCTAGCATCGCCTTCCCACAACTATAACGTTAGTGCTTTGATGAAGGCTTTTATCGACCGCCTTTATCAATTCATAGACTTCACCGACGACCACCCCCGTAAATACTCCAGCCGCCTGGCTCAGCAGGGAAGGAAGGCTGTTCTTGCTGCTGTATGCGAACAATACTACGATGAGGGCATGGGCTTTACGGTGGATGGTATGCGTCTGCCTCTGGAGACTCTGGGGTATGAGGTTGTGGGTGTGGTGACCGCTGAACTGGTATTCCACAGGGGCAAGGTGGCCAAGAACTCTCAAGTGGTGTCTGCTGCCTATGATTTAGGAAAAAAGATGGCAAGAAGCCTGGAATGAACTCAGGAACGAAGAATTATAAAGCTTAAACTAACCCAAAAATGTCACCGGGTTCTATGGAATTATAGATTTGAGTTATCGAAAGTTTTTCTGGATTTTGGCAAGATAGACCGGTTTTCTTCCGCTCAATTTCCTTTTGCCCTCCCCATGCTCGGTGTAGTGCCTCAACCTCATCTTGTCACCATCATGGGTGTATGGGCAATAGAGGTAATGGCATATAGCCTTAAATAAAGCTTCTTTAGTGCTAGTTTCCCCACTCTTTTCCTTTAATTCCTGTAGAACATCTTCAGGAAGTTCTGTCGTAGTATTAACGAATTTTTTCAATCCATAACCCCCAACATGGCGATTCCTTATACACATGACTATCTATGACCATGCTTATTTAGTTTACTATTCTAAAGCTTTTTAGCAAGAATAAAGGTAATCGTTCCTCAACCGAAAACTCCTCTGAACTTAGCATACCGATTACTGTTTACTTTCATAGCACTCAAAATGGATTTTAGTAAGTAGATAAACCCGGTATTATGAGATGCCCTAAATGTGGAGCCCCTATGTGCGATGATGAAGTATGCTGTCACTGCCTGTTCGTTCTGGATGAACACCTTTCAGGCTCTCCCTCGTTCTCAGAGGACAGCTGCACTCCGCAATAACTGTTAACGGTGCAGCTCCGAGATAGATAGTTAAACTCAGTATTTGGATATGAGGTATTCAAGGTAAGAGCTCAGATCAGAGTAGAGGTACTTGGATACTTTTTTGGCCAGCTCATCTACATCTACTTTTTCTTGTTTCCTGTACTCTTCTATCAAGTTATTCATAGTTCTTATGGCTTCACTGAGGTTTTTACCGTAGTTCAGGGCTATATCATATGCCTCCTCATCAACACGAACACTTTTACTGGTCATGTAGCAGACTGCGACAAGGAGATATAAATATGTTGCACTCTGCTACAGATATGGAAAAAACGACTTCTAGCCTGTAATCAGATCATCTTTTGGTGTCTTGTATTCCCCGTACCCCTCTTTCTCCAGATCCTCTTTTGGTATGAACCGCATTGCAGCGGAGTTAATGCAGTATCGGAGACCTGTGGGAGGTGGACCATCGTTAAATAAGTGTCCCAGGTGTGAGTCGGCGTGCTTGCTTCTCACCTCTGTCCTGACCATCCCACCGCAAGTATCCTTTTTGGTGACTATGTTATCCGGCTCCAGAGGTTTTGTGAAGCTGGGCCAACCTGTTTTGGAGTCATATTTATCCTTTGAGCTGAAGAGAGGTTCACCAGAAACAACGTCAACGTAGATACCCTCTTTTTTATTGTCCCAGAACTCGTTCTCGAAAGGTGGCTCTGTTCCATTCTCCTGAGTCACCCTGTACTGCCAGGGATCCAGTATCTCCTTCAATTCTTCCCTCGAGGGGATCAAATACACTCTTTCTTTTTCTCTTTCTGGATTACTCATCTTCACCACCCCAAGTCTTCTTGATGTAAGGCTTTCTCCCAGAGAGATGGCTGTAGGTGCTGTATCTGCCTGGCTGTTTCTTATAGTAGTCCTGATGATACTCTTCTGCTCTATAGAATTTCTTGAACTCAATTATCCTGGTGGCTACTGGCTTATCGAACTTTCCAGACTCCTCAAGCTCCTTCTTCGATTCCTCTGCCATCCTTTTCTGCTCATCGTTGTGGTAGAATATGGCAGTCCTGTACTGAGGTCCTCTATCAGCGAACTGACCTCCAGGGTCTGTAGGGTCGATGTTCCTCCAGAAAACTTTCAGTAACTGGTCGTAGCTGATCCTAACAGGGTTATATGTCACCTGTATAGCCTCATAATGACCCGTTCTGCCAGTCAATACATCATTGTAAGTCGGATTATCCGTATGACCTCCTGTGTAGCCGGAAAAGACCTCGAATACACCATCAAGCTCCTTGAAGGCTGCTTCCATGCACCAGAAACAACCTCCAGCGAAAGTTGCTTTCTCATAATTGCTCATCTCTTGTAATTGCACCTCGAACTATAAAATTGTATAGCGAAGCATGGACAACGCAGAGCGAAAGTAAAAAATTGAGTTTGGTTTATGTCCATTAGTTCCCCAGTTTTCTCAGTGAAGCCTGGATGAAGGCCGGCAGGTCATTGGGGTTGCGACTGGTGATCAGATTACCGTCCTCCACCACTTCGCTGTCGATGAACTCGGCACCGGCATTCTTTATGTCCTGGATAATGGACTTATACCCTGTTATCTTCCGCCCCTTCAGTGCCTGGGCAGTGATCAATAACTGCGGTCCGTGACAGATGGAGAATACGGGCTTGTTCTGGTCCATGAACTCCTTGACGAACCTCACAGCATCATCATCTACCCTGAGCTTGTCTGGGGAGTACCCACCCGGTATCAGCAGGGCATCAAAATCTCCGGCGTTCACATCCTTCACCGACTTATCCACTTTAACTTCAGTACCCTTCTTTTTTCCTTTAACAGTTTCACCCTCTTTGAATCCCACACGAACCAGCTCGTGGCCTTTCTTCTTAAAGGCCTCAGCTGGCTCAGTATATTCTACATCCTCGAACATATCCGTAATTATCACCGCTATCTTGCTCATATATGTATCACCTCCTCATTGGCGACCCGGTTCGATCATAAGTTTACTGGTTATTTGAGGAATTTGGATACGAATGGTGAGGTATCACCTCTTCGCATGAAGTGTCCGGAAGGTCCTTCTCCCAGGAACTCGGAGAACCAGGACTCGTGCTGTACTTCTTCATGCAGAATTGATAGAGATAGGTCATAGGTCCTGTGATCTTTCCCTGCTGTTATGTTGCAGATGTTGGTGTACTGGCGGACTGCACACCTCTCGGCATACACCAGAGCGGTCATTATCTGGTTGACATCATTCTGGTCCTCTGGTAGATACGCTGGTGGACAGCCGGATATATCGTGGAACTCCTTCATATCGTTGGGCAGGCTCCCTCCCAGCTCGTATATCCTGGGGATCAAAGCCTCAAAGTGGTTCTTATCCTCCTGTCGAGCAACTTCCGCAATTTCCTTAACCGTTTCACCATCTAGCCCGGTCAAATTGGCTCTGAGCAGGGTGTAGTAATAATAAGTTATCAATTCCGCTGCAGCATTCTTCACCAGCAAATCCACCAATTCGTCCACATCTACCCCGGCCTTTTCCACCATTTCCCGAGCAACTTTAGCCATATTTTACACCCTCACTTATTTCTTTGCCTTTAATTCTCCTTCTCCGTAGTAATACATCTTTTTCTTGCTCTTCCCTTTCTTTGATTTGGATATCTCTTCGAATATCCAGGTATTCAAGTCCTTGACCTGCTCAGCCAGGTCGGCAACCGACAGCACTCCCACCGGTTTACCATTATCGATTATAGGTAACCTCCTGAACCGGCTTTCTCCCAGTATCCTGGCAGCCTCCAGAATATCCATGTCTGGAGTACCTGATTTGGGGTCTCTGGTCATAATGTCATTTATTTTGGTATTCGATGGATCCTTTCCTGCCGCCACGCATTTACAGGTTATCTGCCTGTCATTAATGATCCCTGCAAAGCTTCCATTGCTGGTGACCAGAACTGTTCCTACACCATTTTTCTCCATTTCCTGTGCAGCCTTCAGGACACTTTCATTTTCATCCAGAGCCACTATATTCTGGCTCATGATCTCCTTTGCTTGCATATTTACCCCCTATCTTATCGGTCCGGCTACCGTATTCACCGGTTTGGTTTGAGGAATTATAATAG
Organism: Archaeoglobaceae archaeon; assembly: GCA_046537735.1. Taxonomy (GTDB): domain Archaea; phylum Halobacteriota; class Archaeoglobi; order Archaeoglobales; family Archaeoglobaceae; genus JdFR-22. Next base: position 10,753 of record JBKHKH010000014.1, read on the forward strand.
TGAATGCGGGTTGGCAGGCGATAGGTATTTTAAAACCCTTACCTTTAGTGACGGCGCCGGATCTCAATACACTACAATACACTTCTTTTCTATTAATCCCCCGTGTCCCTGACCTCATATCCTCTTTTCTCCAGCTCGGTCAGCAAACTGAGGAGAAATACATTCTGGAAAGACCTTTTTTCTTCCCATTCACCGAATTCAGTATCCACAGTTCTCATGTCCCCATCTCCCCCCTTCGAAATCCCATTAACATCCTGAGCTTATCCATGGAAGATCTGTAGGCCAGCTTCGTGCTGATTGACAATTTATGTAGCCACAGGACCAGTAGTAGTAGCGCTATTCCTACTGCCATCCCCTTTCTCATACTACCACCTCAATATTCATGAAATATCATTATCATTTTCCAGGACATTAAATATTATGAAAAATCAGGTGAAAAAAGTGAAAAACAGATTTTGGTGCAATATAACTTAAGCTCACATAATGCATTTTGTGGCAAGTAATTAAAAGAGAATTTAAGGTTTTTTTATAGGACAGGTTATGGAGTTCCATCCCGCAACTCCACCAAGCACAACCGTAACATTTCCCCATCCATTCCTTTTGAGGATGCTGGCAGCCGTAGTGGACCGCAAACTGCTTCCGCAGAAGATGAATACCCTGTTATCCGGGTCTTTGGGGACTTCCTCCATCCTCTGGGGCAGTTGAGTAAGGTGTATGTGGTGTGCTCTCGGAATGTAGCCTATTTCTTCTAATTCTCTCTCGCTGCGGACATCCAGTATCCACGTAGGTTCCCCAGTATCAAGCCGGCGGCATAATTCCTGCACTAGGAGCATATCCATGGAATCGCTCTCCTTACCCGCCATGTGCCACCCGTGCATTCCTCCAGAAAGATATCCTATAATGTTGTTATAACCTATCCTCGTCAGATATCTCACGGCATCCAGTGCCTCATCCTTTTTACCTGTTACCAGCAGTATGGGCGTCTCGTAGGGCAAGAACCAGCCAGCGTAAGTGGGCAGACCATCAAGCCATATGGATAGGGAGCCATGGATATGCGCACCGCCAAACTCCACTTCCTTCCTTATGTCAAGGATAATAGCCTCCTTCGCTCTCTTCTCGAATTCCTGGGGCTTTAGTGGTTGGGGAAGGGGCAGTCCTTCAAGCTGTGGGTTGAGGTTCATCTCTTCCATCATCTTAAAGTAGGGAGGCATCTCCAATTGCCTGGAGACTCCGGAGACGAACTCCGAGTTATCCTTGCACTGGAGTGCAGGATTACTCACTCTTTCCGTACCTATAGTGGTCCATGGTCTCTCCGCGATGGCACTTCCACAAACAGAACCAGAGCCGTGAGCAGGGCAGATCATAATCCCGTCACCCAGAGGCAATATTTTATTGAAGATCGTATCATATAGCTGCTGTGCCATCTCCTCCATCTTATCCGGGCCGAGCAGATCTACGCGACCAACATCACCGGCGAAAAGGGCATCACCTGAGAACAACATCCAGGGATTGTCTTCGGGGTCGTATAAAAGATAGCTCATACTCCCCGGCGTGTGCCCGGGGGTGTGGATAGCCCTCAATTTGAGACTACCGATTAACCATTCCTGCCCATCCGAAACTGACTTGCCGTACTGGTAATCCCACTGGTCATCGGCATGCCAGACCTCTGCATCGGTCATACAGGCAAGCTGAAGGGAGCCGATCACGTAATCCTCATTCCTGTGGGTCTCCAGGATATGAGAGATCCTGAAACCCTCTTCATAAGCCAAGTCCAGATAGGGGTCGCAGTCAATCCTGGGGTCTATCACTACGGCTTCATCACCGTCTCCCACAAGATAAGAATAATGAGATAATCCTGGGGATTCTATTCTTTCTACAACAACCATAAAATCCTCCCATCAAGAACAAACGATAACACACGCTTACCGTTACTCATGATTGGTTATTCATTACTCGCAAGTATCCACCCGTATAGCACCAGGTGGACATACTTCAACGCAGGAGCAGTCCTCTTCGCAGTCATCTGGTCTGGCAGCGAATGCTTTACCCTCACCGTCCAGCTCGTATACATCCTGAGGGCAAACACTCAAGCACTCACCACATCCATCACATAACTCCCGGACAACTTTGATCTCTATCATTGGTCTGTTTCACCTCTCTCATTTTTATTTATTAACAAATTAGTTTTCTTCGGAATTAAGGATTATGAAAAAGGTAGAGAAAAAAGTGAAAAGTGTTGTATGATGACAGGACTCCACAGAATAAGCTGGTCAGAAGAGGCCCAGAAAGATCCTCAGATTCCATATACCTCCCAGTATCTGCAATATGAGAAGGGCCGCACCGACGAGCATTATTCTTCCATGTATCTTTCTGTATCTGGTTTTGCCCTTGAGGATCATATGAGCCAGAATCGCTCCTACAGTGAATAGCACTACAAGAAAAGCCCCAAGATAGGCGTGAGGTGTAGTAAATGGCTCATGACCCAGAGCATTTATTCCTACCAGGCCCAGTATAAAGTTAAGGTACAGAAAAACCATGAAGGTTCTGCCCACATTGATGTGCATGGTTCTATTGAATCTCAATACACCTACTCTGGGAGCCAGTCTGGATAAACCCATGGCAGCGTTGATATAACAGAGTAACACCGTTACAACCGCAACCACAGGATGTATAAAAGGCAAATACGACATCGCTACTCCCTCAAGACTTTAACGGCTTCAAGCCTCTCGTTCAAAACCTGCTTCATATTCGTGTTCATGATCTCACCTCTAGATAGAGCTCTAATACACCCTACGTTCTAGATAAATCTTTCAAACCTTTCTTTTTTGGCTTTGCACACAGGACATTCCTCTGGTGGGCTGTCCCGTGCACATAAATAGCCACATACCTTGCATCTCCATACAGGATAGGAAATACTGGATACGTTCACCGGGATCTCATTTTTGGTCTCCTTTTTCTCTCTGCGCTCAGGGATTGGTCCTGTCTCTTTCTTGCCTTCAAGAACCTCTGTGGTAACGTATAGAGCACAGTAGCACTGGCCATATTCATTCAGATCCGGGTCCCTGTAATAACAAGGGCAGATGATGTCAAGGTCTTTCTGTTTATCCCCGGACGCCAGCCTGCAGGGACATCCCCAGTAACCGTACCTCTTCTCATTAACTAAAATACCTCTGACCAGATCCCTGGTAAACTCCTCATCGGGATTGAGATGATACCCGCTCGCTTCTGCTTCTTCATGCAGTCTCTTATATACCTTATCTACTTCTTCGTCACTCGGTTGTTCCGTCATTTACTTTTCAAGCTTTACTTTCCAAACTTGTTCCTTATCTTATCTTCATCATAACCTACTATACACTCTTCATCGTTGATCACTAGAGTGGGTAGCGTGCACTTGGGGTTGTGTTTACACAGCTCATCCATTACTCCATCTTTCTCTTTTCCCTGCAGCAAATCAACGTCAATGTATTTATACTCCACACCCAGCTCATTGAGCAGTTTTTTGGTCTTATTACACCACCCACATGTGCTGAGGGCGTATAGCTTAACATCTCCTTTATTCTCACCTGAAACGTGTTCCATATCTATACCTTATTTGACCCCTATGGGAACTACGTTCTTCCACAAACCGTGTAAATTGCACATCTCATAAGCCATAATCTCATCTCCTCTCTTAAAATCAATTGACTTTTCCAAGGCATTAAGCATTGTGAAAAATGAACTGAAAATAGTGAAACTCATCTGTAGAACAGCTCTCTACCTTTTTCGGTTATTTCTACTAATTTGAACCTTCCCTGAGTCGATTCTACCAGGTAACCATGATTGACCAATCTTCTGATCCTCTTTCTCGCTGTAGGCTTGCTTATGCCCAGCTCTTTACCCACATCCGTGTAGGTGGGTTTTATACCCGACTTGTTCTGTCTGAATATTAACTTCATAACGTCAAGAAGGTTTTCGGGCAGCTTTGTCATATATCTGGGCTCTATTGGGCTGCATTCCTTCTCCAGAAGTCTGGACTCCTTTTCATCCAGTGTTTGAGGGTCTATGGATAGGATGATTGTGTGGTCCTTCATGTAGGCGATCTCTCTTAGGTTCTGAATGAAGTGCAGGGTGTTCTCGAAATTATTATTAGAGATGAGGTAATCCAGTCTATCTATCAAGAACACCTTTCTGCTTAGGTCTTCTATTCTGGATTCTATCTCTTCCAATTCAGGTGCTATGGCGCTCTCATCCTTCCTGGCGAGCCACCAGAAGTCATATGATCCGCTCAAATCGGCATTGAATTTTTCTGGGGGAGTTCTAGATATGATAATTCCTTGATATCCTACTTTAAGCAGATCAGTGAACCCTTCCAGTGATTTGGATAGAGTTTTCTCTGGCTCCAGGTAGAGGTCTCCCTCTTTAAAGTGGAATTTCATCAACTGTTTCCTTACTTCCTCCTCAGACTTTTTCTGTTCGGTTATATCTCTGGAAACGGCCACAATGCCTGTGACCCTTCCATTGGAATCTGTCATTAGGGAGAATTTTGTTTCAATGATTTTTCTTTCGCTTTCAGAGACCAGGTACTCCTGCTTGATCGTTCCATGTTCCATAACACGTTCTAAAGCTTTTTCTGCTTTCTTTTGGTCTACAGGTTCGACTAACTCGCTGAATTTCTTACCCAGGAGTTGTTCTTGGCTACATTTGAATGTATGAAGGGTTGCTTCATTGACGTCAACGATATTACCCTCTCTGTCGGTGATTACAATGCTATCACTGGACATCTTTAACGCAGTAGAAAGCCGCTGCAGCTCTTCCTGCATTTTCATACGGTCCATTAACGTCTGTACGTTGCTCATAAAAGCCTCTAACTGTTTTGCATCCTCTTCCGTGTAATCAGAATGTTTATTGGCAACCGTAGCTATGGATACGATTTTTCCTGAACTGAAAGTGGGAACCACCAGGATCCTTTTAAGAGGGACATGACCGTCGGGAGTCCCTTTTTTGTCTTCCGCGTTTTGATAGTCATTGAGGATAATTCGCTTTCTTTTGCTTACCACATCTCCCCAGACCCCAGCAGCAGGAATAGGGAACTCTGATGGCTTTATCTGGGATCCACAATCCTCTAAGGCTTTCTGTGACCATGAATAGATGTTCATCACGGTTTCTTCCTCATTTAAGAAGCCGTAAAAAGCGTATTCGCTGTGGGTCATCTCTACAATTTTATTCAGTACGTGGTCGCAAAGTGCCTCATAGCCTGCATCCACCATCTGAGCGGATTCCCAAAGCGATTCAAGCAGTTGTGTAAATCTTTTCTGTTCTTTCTGTGCTCTTTTTCGTTCAGTAATATCCTTAAAAACCACCACAGCTCCCACAGACCTTCCGCTCTCTAAAATAGGAGTAACAGTGTACTCAACGGGAAAGCTGGTCCCATCTTTTCTCCAGAAAACGTCACTGGTGATGTGTCGAGTGGTTTTGTCCTCCATTGTTTTGTATATAGGACACTCGTTTCTGGGATAGGGAGAGCCATCTGGCCTTGTGTGATGTAGAATGTCGTGCTGGTGCTTGCCGATAAGCTCTTCGGGTTTGAAACCGGTTATTTTTACTGCGGAGGGATTTACAAAGGTGGTATTGCCCAAAAGGTCTACGCCATATATCCCCTCCCCTACGGATTTGAGAATAAGTCGGTTCTGTCTGAACAGCTGTCTCAACTTATCTTCTACGTTTTTGCGCCTCTCTTCGGCATCAATTGAGGACAAAGCATAAGCTATACTATCTGCTATCTGGGTCAGCAACTCCATCTCCTCATGGTCAAAAGCATCTGTTCTGGTAGAATAAATGGACAGAGCACCATAGGTATATCCATCTGCAATTAAGGGAAGAGCCACACTGGAATGATAACCTCTCTGCAGTGCGTGTAGCCTCCAGGGATCAAAACTGGGGTCGTTGAGTATGTCACGCATGATAGATGGTTTACCTGTCTTTATAGCAGTCCCCGTAGGTCCTTGACCGGTGGGGGAATCGTCCCAGGTCACTTCTATAGAATCAAGATAACCCTCTTCAAAACCGGATTGGGCTACGGGAACGACCCTCTTGTGTCCCTCCTCAATAAAACCCACCCACACCAGTCGGTATTCATGCACATCAGTCAATATATCACAAGCAGACTGCAGCAATTCCTTCCTGTTCTTTAAGCGGGTGATAAGCTGGTTTATGGCTGTAAGCGACTTTAACACACGATCGAGGAACAGTATCCTGGATTTAACTTTATTATGCTCATCTATCTTTTGATGGAGAAGTTCGTTGCTCTCTTCCAGCTCCCAAATACATCGGTCAATCAACTCCTCTGTTTTTTCCAGATAGCTCTTCAGTTCATCTTCAACCGATTCTACCCTTTTTTCCGGAGAATCGGTGGTTTCAATACTCTTCAATTGACTCAGGAACTGCTGCTTGATCTCTTTCCATGACCCTTCCAGCTCATTAGAATTTGGCATTATGACAAGCCCTCCCACCATATGGGCTTTCTCAAATGATTAATAATTTCCTGAACCTTGATGATTTATAAGGGTAATGATTTATCTCAAGCTGCCAAGATACTTAAATACTCAGTAAAATGATAGAACAAAAAAAGAAGCTAATTCACTTCCCCACTCCGCATTTTTCGATGAGGGGGGTCAAATAACTAGGAGTTCTGCCGCCTTTCTTTCCTTTTGTGTTACTCCTTTCTAACACTTCATTTTTGGTGATGAAACAATCCAAATAATGAGCTATTGCTTCCCTAAGAGCATCTTTAGTTGTGTCTATTCCCGTTTTTTCTTTAAGTTTCCTAAGAGTTTCTTCTGCAAGCTCAACATTAACGTAAATACATCTTCCCAATACAAGTCACCTCGCAAATTATGCTATGACTTTAATTAAGAATAAGAATTGTTAAAGTAATTGTTAAAGATAATTAAAACGTCATCATTTGAACTGTTTCACACTTGGTTTAAAACTTTATGATTACCATAGATTCAAAATCAAAAAATTACTTGACCAACAAATAACTAAACTATAAATGCCAGGATGGTCCCATCTTACCCCCCAACCTTCAAATTCATTTTTTAGCACCATCCTGGTATTACCATAAAATTACTGGATTTGAATACCGTTGGAATTCAAAAAATTGTAGTTAATAACAATTGTAGTTAATAACATAACTCTTTTATAGGTCATAATAATAAGCTTAGATAGCTTCAAACCTCAAAACAGAAGGAGATGCGATGATTTATAAAGATTCTATGCAACCCTCCGAAAGCCTATGGCAGAAAACTTTTGATTCAGTAACCGATGCAGTTTGTTTGCTGGACCTGGATTTGACAATTTTGCAGTGTAATAAAGCTATGGCGGATTTTGTCGGTAGACCCATCGATGAGATCATAGGCAAGACCTGCTGGGAGGTGATTCACGGCACGAAAAAACCCAATGAAGACTGCCCGGTCATCAAGATGAAGAAAAGCCTGAAGAGAGAGTCCCTGGTCCTCCCCATAGACAACAAGTGGTTTTACATTATCGCCGACCCCTTATTTGGGGAAAATGGAGAGCTCACAGGTTGTATTCATGTGATCAGAGATGTCTCTAAGAGTAAGGAATCGGAGAAGGATCTGACGAGGATACTGGAGAATGTTCCTGTTCCCACCTTTGTTCTGGATAAAGAGCATAAAGTGAAGTACTGGAACAAGGCCTGTGAAGAACTCACTGGCTACAAAAAGAATGACATTATCGGTAGCGATAACCACTGGAAGCCTTTTTTCTCCAATCCCAGACCACTTCTGGCTGACGTCGTTCTGGACGGAGTCGAAGAATTCTATAAGAACAAGAAGGTCAAGAAAAGGAAGATAAAGAAAGTCAAAGACCAGGAAGACACCTACGAAATGGAACTATTCCTACCCAGATTTGGGAGATGGGTCTACTTCAGGGCATCACTATTGAAGTCTGATGGTGAGGTTCTGGGTGCTATCGAGACTATGGAGGATGTCAGTGAGCGCAGATTGATGGAGGAGATAGTGAAAGCCGCTGAACAAGAGAAGGGTGCTGTGCTTGATAGTATGAGTGAAGTGGTCATGTTCCAGAATAATCAGCATCGGGTCATGTTAGCCAATCGGGCGGCAGGTAAGGCGGTGGGGATGGAGCCCAATGCCATGGTAGGTGACTCCTGCTATGAGGTGTGGTTCAATCGCAGCGAGCCGTGCGAGAACTGTCCCATAGAAAGAGCGTATGAAACAGGCATGACCCAAGAAGCAGAGATAACCGATGGAAAACACGTGTGGAAGGTTAGCGGTTATCCCGTTAAGGATGAGGGCGGTAATATCAGCGGTATTGTGGAAGTAGGGCTGGATATAACTGAACGTAAGGAATCGGAGAAGGATCTGACGAGGATACTGGAGAATGTTCCTGTTCCCACCTTTGTTCTGGATAAAGAGCATAAAGTGAAGTACTGGAACAAGGCCTGTGAAGAACTCACTGGCTACAAAAAGAATGACATTATCGGTAGCGATAACCACTGGAAGCCTTTTTTCTCCAATCCCAGACCACTTCTGGCTGACGTCGTTCTGGACGGAGTCGAAGAATTCTATAAGAACAAGAAGGTCAAGAAAAGGAAGATAAAGAAAGTCAAAGACCAGGAAGACACCTACGAAATGGAACTATTCCTACCCAGATTTGGGAGATGGGTCTACTTCAGGGCATCACTATTGAAGTCTGATGGTGAGGTTCTGGGTGCTATCGAGACTATGGAGGATGTCAGTGAGCGCAGATTGATGGAGGAGATAGTGAAAGCCGCTGAACAAGAGAAGGGTGCTGTGCTTGATAGTATGAGTGAAGTGGTCATGTTCCAGAATAATCAGCATCGGGTCATGTTAGCCAATCGGGCGGCAGGTAAGGCGGTGGGGATGGAGCCCAATGCCATGGTAGGTGACTCCTGCTATGAGGTGTGGTTCAATCGCAGCGAGCCGTGCGAGAACTGTCCCATAGAAAGAGCGTATGAAACAGGCATGACCCAAGAAGCAGAGATAACCAACGGAGATAAAGTGTGGTTTATCCGGGGCTACCCTGTTAAAGATGAGTCCGGTAAAGTGGGCGGTATTGTCGAGGTAGGGCAGGAAATAACTGAACGCAAAAGAGCTGAAGATAAGATAAGAGAGAGAGAAGAGCTGTATCGAAATCTGGTTGAGAGAGCAAATGACGGTATCGCTATAGTCCAGGACGATCTTGTCAAATACGTTAACCCTCGGCTGACAGAAATGGGTGGCTACAGTCTCGAAGAATTGATAGACACTAACTTTGCAAAATATATCCATCCCGATGAGGTGTCTAAAGCAGTAGATCGCTATAACAGGCGTATGGCTGGCGAAGATGTTCCAGCTATCTATGAGACAATACTAAAGAACAGAGAAGGAGATAAACTGTTCGTAGAGGTTAATGCTGGTATCACAACCTACCAGGGAAGACCAGCCGATCTGGTGATATTGAGAGATATCACTGAACGTAAACGCATCGAAGAAAAGTTGAGAAGGCAGTTGATGAAATTCAAACTTGAAGACGGATATCTTTATCTGGTAAAAGAGGGAAAACCCGCATTATCTCTGGAAGCCCTTAAAGACCTTATGAAAGTGGGTTACAGTACTCTGATCATCTCCAGAAACCCTAAAGAAGAATTTAAAAAATCGATTAAAGAGAATTTTGAATTCCTGTGGTTAGGAGAGAAAGATGGATCTAAGGTTGTGTCTATAAGGGAAGAACAAATAGAGGAGATGCTGGAGAGCATCCCTCGAAAAAGTGCTGTTTTAATAGACAGATTGGATTACGTGATCTTCAAAAGAGGTTTTGGAGAAACTCTTTCATTTATCCAGCGCCTCAGGGATATCTCATATTTCAACGAGCTGGTGATCATTTTATCCATTAACCCCGAGACCTTGAACATTAAGGAACTCAATCAACTGGAAGCGGAGACCAATGAGATAGAACCTCAGTTTATGGCAAAACTACCTGAAGATCTACTAGAGGTACTGAGGTACGTCTACAAGCAGAATAACAGAGGCGTCAAGCCCATTTACACCGACATATGCAATGAACTGGGAATAAGCAAGCCCACAGCAATGAACAGGGTAAGACAGTTAGTATCCAAAGGTTACGTGACCTCCAATGTGAAAGGCAGAAGTAAAGTGGTTGAGTTGACCGAAAAGGGATGGAGCCTGTTCCTGGATAAAGGATAAACCAAATAAGGGTAAACCAAAACTCCTGTAAAGGTCAAGGAAGTAAAAGAGGCTGACCATGGGAATGGGAGTTGACTTCGACATTTTTGTAGATCAGAGAAACATAAAAAAATGCGGTCTAAAATGCAGGGAAGTGTCTGTCACCCTAAGAAATACAGGAGATGCAGATGCCCATGACATTAATGTTAGGGCAGAGTTCTTCTGTAAAGGAAAACTGGTGGAAGCGAATAAAAGAAAGTTTCAAGAGTTCAATTTGGACTCTTTAAAGTCAAAAGTTACCAGGACAGAGACATTCAGGCTGGAAGTCGGTTTGAAGGACAGCATTTGTATTAAATCCAGTGGAGTGAAGGTTGTTTTCACCATAACTTCCCGGGAAAAGATAAAGAAGATAGAAAAGATGTTCTACCTTTAGATTCTATTTTTTGCCCTTGGCTTTAGCATTTCCTGGAGGCTCATCAGGTTTCTTAGCATCCTTTATCCATACACAGTCCTCTCCCCTCACCGGTGTGTCATCAGTGAGGTTGGCAGTAACATTGAGTTTGAACTCTCCAGAGAATCCGTCTAATTCAAGGGATTCCACCAGCTCCTTGACATCGAATTTGAGGGTTAGATCAGTATATCCGTCACCGTTTAGGTCGTTGCATCTGCACAATTCTCCTTCGTAAGGTGTGGCTACATCCTCGTAGCTCCAGCGTAGGGGAGCGACTCCTTCCAGTTTAACAGTAACGGGATCGATTTCAGTAACATTGAAATGTTCTGTTCCCAGTATAGCGACCGTTAGAATTCCTTTGCTCTTCAAGTTCAGGGGATTGGGACAGGAACCGGGCTTGATGTCCACGTAGATCCTGTTCACGGGGTCACATAAATTACCTATTCCATCTCCATCCAGATCTTTCTGTTGAGGATTATAGACAGTGGGACAGTTATCTACATCATCTGGAACGCCATCCCCGTCTGAGTCTGAGCGGATCAAAAGGGTTATGGGGTCTGTGGTCAAGCCATTGAACGTGGCGTATCCCATGATGGTGTAAGAGCCTTCGGGCATTTCCGAAGTGTTTATGATGGTGGAAAAGTTAACGCATTCATCAGGTAGTAGATCGGTAAAGCTCTGGTTGAACTCGAAATCTGAATTAATTATTTCTATGGTGACATTTCCGGTTATATTTACGGAACCGGTGTTGCACAGTGTCATGTTGACATCTATGTTGTCCCCTAATCCAAATAGTTGGGGACTGGCGTTAAAGTGGGTGATCTCACCGGAAATTATCCCTAACATAATGGATTCGATCCTCTTATCCAGCAGTGTATCGTTGGTATCTACCAGCTCCACTATAAGGTCATAGCGACCGGGATTAGATCCGCTGCTATCCCAGCATGCAGCGTAGGAGGCTTTTCCCCTAAACTCATGGAGAGTTCGAAGAGGGAGCCCGTCAACAAATTGACCTGAACTATTTTCTACATAGGCATTTACCCGTATATCCTTGCCTTCACCCGGTATCTCACCTCTCTCACCATCATTGAACTCTATCTCAATTGGTACCTCGTCACCTACTCTGTATACGGGTTTCTCAGTTACTGCTGTGGTCATCTCCGTGTCAGATATAGTGTAGTTGATGTTGAAGCTGTAGTTCTGGTAAAATCGGATATCTCCACTGGAATGATAGTAGAAGGGGTATATGGATATAGCCAGGGTAGTGTTCTGGGGGCTCTCGAACACGGTCCACTCATAAGTCTTGTTGAGCATGGGCCACCACCCCTCCGTTTCCCCATCAGCTAACACGTTACAGCACCCTCCGGGAAAACCTAAGATAGCACTGGAGATATTGAATCCAGTATCTGTGGTAAGATTCTCCCTCGTAATCATTGATACATCTTGCATCTGGTAACCCTGAGGATAGTGGTAGAATACCTTATAATAAGGCACCAGAGGCATCCCCGGCTCTACAATGGTATAACCTCCAGGAATGCTTACCTCATGCTCTCCATTTGTTTCAGTAACTTCATAGTGAGGGATCTCAATGGTGACCACGGAAGGGTATTCCTCGGGTTCTGGCTCAGACTGGATATTCAGAGATAATATGCTTCCTCCTCCACCTGCTCCTGTCGAACTCTTTATCTTGGGGTCTCCGTACAGATGGTAAATGGTGGACCAGAATATCTGCCATTTTCCATCTATACTCCTCTTGGTCTCCTTAACTGCCTCTCCAGTTGTTTCGGTGTCCACGTCCCATAGATCGTAGAGCTTTTTGGCCACATCAGAATGATAGCAGCACAGGCCTGACTCTGTCGCCCCCAGGTAGCAGGAAGCGTTGGCCCTCAAGAAAGCCTCTGCCACGGATAGCCCGCTAATATATCTTCCTGTAAGACATGAAGAGGCGAACACAAAGGGATTGGAAGACCCAAACGGATAGTTCTGGTCTACAACATCACGAACATCGATCATTCCCCACTGGTTGGAGTTTCCGTGAGCCGCCAGATGGATTATGTCCTTGTTTGTGGTATTACCGAAGAATATTGTCTCATAGAGGTCTTCTGTAAGAGTTCTATTTACGGTCCCGTTGGGGTTATACTGAGTGTAAAGAGATAGATCCACTTTATCCACATTGACTCCTTTACTGGTTAGGCGAGAGCCAATTCCATTTATCTCTGAATAGAAATCGATGGAATCACAATCTCCTTTAGGATCTGTACCTTCACCCAGACAGGCAGGGTACCCGCTGGCCAGAAAAGCGTCAGAGACATCGAACCCAAAACCCTGTTCTCCTTGGTGAATGTTGACGCTGGTGTCGATGGTATGCTGCATCTCCTTGGCATTGCTTCCCGGGATCCTGCCGATGCTCAGCTCCGGTTTCGAGGATGAACCCCAGGTATTGGCATATTTCAGGTCTGAAGCATCGCATGTGACCTTATGGTCCCCGTCGGGAGTTAATACCGTTCCAAAGTCATATCCACCGAATGAAGGTATGATCTCTGTTTCTCCCACTATCAGCATGTAACCCTTAGAGGTCCAATCACTCTTCATTTTATTGCTCCACACATCAAACTCGGGGGGGTCCCAGGGATCGTAGTGTTTATGTACTCTTATCAGTCTTGTAAGTATTGAGGGGTCCAGATTTTGACCGAACTGGTAGGCATACACCTGATCATCTTGATGGGAAGGCAGAATAATCTCATCGGTTCCTGCGGTGGGTGAACCCAGTATATTTCCGGCATAAAGCCCCATGAAGTTGGTAGTATCATTAAAGGTAAGGACTCGAGGATATTTAAACCCATTTCCGTCAAAGATGTAGACCATCTCATTTTTTTCGGATGAGTACGGTTCCCCAATACTCACATAGTCAAAACCCACCAGGATTTCTTCTTTGGGTCCGTATCCCACGTTACCTGTAGCAACATAAAGCTCCTGGTTCGTCCAGGCATAGTAAACATGAGAAGAGAATTTGGATAGGAGTGCGCCGTTTCCGGAATAAACATAGATCTTGCGCTCATCATTGTCGGCGATTATTATCTCTTCTTTCTCGTCACCCAAAACATCTCCTACCGTAATATCATCCAGTTTATGGAACTCTTTGGTGAAAGTGCTTTTCCCCATCAAGTAATTTCCGTTAAAACTATAGACGTAGACCTTCTGGGCGCTCTGGTCGGCTATAATGATCTCATCACCAGGGTCATCGGTTACGTTGCCCACTGCAAGGCCGTCAAAAGCTTCCAGATCATAATCCAGGGCATATTCCAGGGATCCTGTGGAAGCATTATAGATCAGCAGGCGGTTTTGGCTGTGATCTGCCATTATGATCTCTCTACTGGTCCCTACCGGTAGATCTCCGGCGGCTATCTGATCACCCTTCTCAAATCCTTCTTGACCCCATCCACAGATTAATTCACTTGCAGAGTGGAAATTATCTATAAACACTGATCTGGGACTCACGTAATTCAAATGCTGTC
>JBKHKH010000158.1:0-3802 GCA_046537735.1 Archaeoglobaceae archaeon
AGGAGATAGCTAAAGCTTTTGATATTTCTCTGGCGGGGGTACATGAGGCTCTCTCCTATTATTATGAGAACCCTGAGGAGATCAGGGAAGACCTGAGAAAACACGATGAATTAGTGGAAAAGTTTAGAAAGAGCCTGACATGAGATTCCTTGCTGATGAGCGTATAGACATATCGGCCGTAGAAGCTTTAAAGAGAATTGGTGTTGACGTATCTTCTGTTCAGGAATTGGTATGCGAGGCGAGAGCGACCTTTTAGCATACGCTAAAGAGAATGAAATGGTTGTTGTCACCAGGGCCTTTTTCTTGACCTTCACACCCAAGGTAAAGAACATGCAGGAATATTGTTTATGACCAAACCACTGTCTATAGGTAATGTGATAAGAGAAATAGAAAAAGTTCACATGTTATTTGAGCCAGACAATCTTAGAAATAGAGTTATTTTCATACCATTGAAGATCAACGGGTAATTCCTACCACCAGATTAGTATTTCTCATCAATAATTTTTTCCAGAAGAATGACACAGCCGTAATAACTCCTGCGGTAAAATTGATAAGGTTAGAAAGAGAGTTGATAGAGGAAGGTGGCTGGAATTATGAACGCTGAACACAAAAAGGCGGATATCGCCGCTAAATTCTCAGATATCGTCGGATTCTGAGATGGTTGATGATGTGGTCGCCTACTACGATGAGGACGGACAACTGGTCGGCTTCAAGTTTGAGGCCAGGGAATTGGTTCTGCCTCACTTCTTGCAGCTGTTAAAGGAAGTGAAAGGTGTTTAAGAACAAAGCGAATTTCTATATCTTAGTGAGAGTGTGCTTATCTGGATAATTCCATAATCTAACCTCTTCGAATGTTTATTCTATTTATACCAAAATCTTTAAATATTTTTTTGTTATAGTTGGAATATGAATAAAATTGCTATCCAGATCATCAAGAATCTTATGTTAAAACCACAAAACCTCACTCAACTGGCTCAGAACCTGAATAAGAACATTGGATGGGTTTCAGAGGTAGTCAACACTCTAGAAAAGCGTAAACTGGTACAAAAGGGAAAAGAGATTAAACTGGCTGACACCTACGAAGTTCACCTCATACTTGATCTCATGGAGAATTACAACCTTGAAAAGGTTCTTGCAGGGAAAAGAGAAGATATTCTCAGATCACTCCAGACACCAAAAGCTCCCGCTGATCTGGAAAAAGAAGGCTACTCTACCTCCACCATCTATCAGGCTTTAAGAGACTTTAAAGAACTCGGTGTGATAGAAAAAATTGAGGATAAATACGTTATATCAGATGAAACTCTTCGCAAGTTCTTCGATGTTGAGGAGTTTTCCAGTAAATTTGCCTTCACAGCTGGCGACGAGAAGCTAATAAAAACAAGAGGAGAAATCAAAGAAACTGAAGGAACATCTACTGCTTTTTCAGCTTTCCAGAGATATGAGGTGAACTATTTCCCCGTCCACGCTTACATTTATCAGGGTGAAAAAGAGCTTCAGATGGAAGACGTTCTAATACATGCAGTTCTTTTCGCTGAAAATATAAAACAGATGAGCATGTGCGGGGTATTCTACCTTTTACACAGGGATAAGCTCGATCAGAGAAAGCTCTGGAGTCTGGCCAGAAAATGGAGTTGTGTGGAAAAATGGGCTGACCTCCTCGCATATGTTGACCAGCGAGAAGTGAGGCAAAAGGACCTCTTCCCCAGTATGGAGGAGTTCTCCTCTCTGGTGGAAACCTATGGCGTCTATATCCATGGGAGACACCCCAAACAAAGCCTTTTCAAAGGGTTGTATGAAGTAGGAGGGGTGTTAACAGAGAATTTGGATGTATATTTGTTGGGCGGTGCCAACTTGATTCTCAGGGGGTTGAAGGATTCGACCAAGGACATAGATGTGGTGTTGAAGAACTCTAAAGACCTTGAAAAGCTGGTAGAAGCATTTCGGAACTGTGGTTATCAACAGAAGCACGAAATAGAGCAAATCTATCAAAGGCTAGCACCGAGTATCATTCTGGAGAAAGACGGGTTCCCCAGATGGGATATCTTTGTAAAAAAGTTGGCAGCCCTCTATCTAACAGAAAAGATGATGGAGCGTAGTGACAGGACAGAAAGGTTCTATAATCTGCGTGTACACCTTCTTTCTCCCGCTGATATCTTTTTGTTCAAGTCAATAACTGATCGAGAGGGGGACCTGGAAGATGCGTCTCTAGTGGCCCGGCATGCAGAAATAGAGTGGAAAGAATTATTCAATGAAATCAAAAAACAGGAGCAGATCACAGGGCAGTATTTATCTTTTGCAGTTCTGGATACGCTTGAACTTCTTGCAGAAAGGTACAACATCCATACTCCCATCCATAACCAAATGGTCTCTCACTGTCTTGAAATAGGATTAATACTATCTTTAGATAAACCAAAGACAGTAAAGGCGCTTCGGGAAGAACTGAAGTTTCCTCAGCACCAGATCTATAATAAGCTCAGGAAAATGGAGAGAGAGGGAAAGATAAAGGTTGAAAGAAGTGGGAGACTCAATCATTATAAAAGAGTTGAGGACCACAATTGAGATAAGGAATAACTTGTAGAAATCAAAGAACAACGTTTTGGGGATAAGATATAAAGATCAAATATGATGAAGAGGTGGATACAGTAATAGTTGAACTCTCGAAAGAGGATAGACTATGCTAAAGAAGCTGAAAACATGATCATTCCTTTTTTTCCAGCTTCTTAGCTGTTATCCATCCCTCCTCTGTAAGTCCATAACTACTTCCTGAGGGGTGTGGCTTAACGTATAAGTAACCCTTCCTCTTGAGCTTATCAACACTTTTTTTAACTTTACCGTGCTGGTGAGTGGAGTAGGGAAAACCCTTACAGATGAATTCAACAGGAAAATGAGCTTTTTTAGTTCTATCCCCCCTGATGTATATGGTTATAATAACCGCTTTCTCTAATTCCGTTAATTCCATTGCAAAATATTTCATTGAGTCTGATTTAAAAAGTTGCCTCTTAATAACCCTTCAACGAAACCTATAAATATATTGCTGAACCAATAATCTTTAATGAGAAGCAAGACCGTAATAGAGAGGGAAGCTGCAGAAGATTATCTTTACGAGTTTGTTAACACGTATAGCGGTCTCAGCATTTATGAAATAGCTAAAAAGCTGGAGTGGAGCACAGGAAAGGTTTATGATATTGTTAAATCTCTGGAAGATTCTGGCCTAATCAAAACACAAAAATTAGAGGAGAACGGCAGGATCAAGAAAAGAGTTTATCCCATCTCATGGAAAGAGCTTCTCCCTGAAGATGTAAAGGAGAAGATCTAATCCCTTTAATCTTACGTTATAAGCAATGTTAAATTTTTGCTTGTCTGTCCCATACACTACAAGCTCAGCTCTACTTCTCCTGCTGCAATTGGTCGGTAATTTACCTTTATGGAAGTCATCCATTACCTTGTCTATCTTTCTTGAGGTTTCTGCAGTGAAGTACGCTTCTCCGCAGTTTTCACAGATGTAGGCGGGGACGTCCTTGATTACTATTACTTCATCACCTGCTCTGGCTACGAACTCTGTTTTGCCTTCATACAGTTTCCCCCTGCAGAAACTACACTTATCAGGCTTCATATCTTATTTTTACCTCCTTTTCCTGTGATCTATCCATTTATCTTCTTCAGGTTTATAAACTGTTACCAATCTCACATGATCCTCACATTCTGCTGCCACAACATGATATGGAATATTTTTAACGGTTCCCAAGATTAAGAATGATGGACAAGGCTCATCATCCAGATACTCTTCAATTATTTCTCCATT
>JBKHKH010000159.1:0-3790 GCA_046537735.1 Archaeoglobaceae archaeon
ACAGAACAGTTCCGATGTATCCATTTCCTCCAGTGATCAAAATCATTTTTGCTCAACCCGAAAGTTAGCAGTAACCACTATTTTTGTTACTTAATCCTGAACTTGTTACCACTCAAAGTGGCAACAAAATATATAAAGTTTTTTATCTGTTAATGTTACAATGGTAATGGTGAATGCCGATCACGTTGAGCAGACTTTTGAGGATCTGGGCTTGAGCATGTACCAGTCAAAGGTCCTTCTTTCTCTTATACAGCACGGTGAGGCTAAAGCATCTGATATCAGTGAGCTGAGCGGGGTTCCCAGGGCTAAGGTGTATTCTGTCCTGGATCAGCTGGCAGATACCGGTCTGGTGGACAAGAAGCCGGGTAGACCGGTGAAATATAAGCCCAAATCACCGGAGAAGATAGTGGAGAGATTGAAGTATAATATACAGCTTGATTACAGTGAGAGGCTCAGAAGAGTGGAAGAAGCTGAAGGGGAGCTGGTGGAGCAGTTGAAGGGTTTCCAATCTTCACCTTCTTCTGAGGTAAGCTCCAAGGAATTGATCCGGGTGATTAGGGTGGGGGAGCCGTCGGAGAGGGAGACCAGGTTGATGTACTCACAGGCTGAACGTGAGATCAATGTAGCCTCCAAAACGTTCGAGTATTACCCCAAGGTGAAGAAGGAGCTAATCGAGGCATCAAGGAGGGGGGTGAGGGTTAAGGTGCTGTTGCTGGGTGGGGAGTTGCTCAGTGAGGCTACCAAAAGAGTGCAGGAGGAGATTCTGAGGTTAGTTGATCAAGAGCTGGGGTGTGAGGTTAGACTCAGTAAGACGATCCTGCCGTTGAGAGGAACTATTGTGGACCCCAGCTATGAGTATAAGACTGGTAAAGCTATTTTCGCCGTTGAGGACCCGGTCACTCCGCTGTATTTGAGGGATGCTGCTGTAACGGAGAATCCCAGTCTTGTTGCAGGGATGAAAAAGTATTTTGACTTGATATGGGCGTATGAGTCAACTGGAGTGGAATGAGTATATTATGTATTAGGATTAACTGATAATCAATAATCTCTACTCAGTTTCAAATTCAGGAAATTTTAAATTTGAATAAATAGTGGCTTGGATAAGGATGAAATTATCTATCGTTGGTTCAGGATATGTGGGCATTGTAACTGGAATTGGTTTTGCTGAGTTGGGAAATGAAGTCGTATTTGTTGATGTGGATGAACATAAAATTGATACCATTAACTCTGGAGAGCCCCCCATTTATGAGAAGGGCTTGGATAAGTTAATGGAGAGGAATAAAGAAAGGTATTATGCTACCAGTGATTATGGGCAGGCGATAGAGGATACGGATATCACTTTCATCTGCGTGGGAACCCCCTCTAGAGAAGACGGCTCTATGGATCTGGTTTATGTCGAATCTGCTTCCGACCAAATTGGAGATGCCCTTAGGGATAAAACCGGTCATGTAGTGGTGGTCAAAAGCACCGTAGTTCCTGGTACCACAGAGGAAGTTGTGAAGCCAGTAATAGAGCGAAAATCGGGTAAAAAGGCTTTTGATGGATTTGGTTTGGCTATGAACCCCGAGTTTTTGCGCGAAGGAAGTGCAGTTTATGATTTCTTCAACCCGGATAGACTGGTGCTGGGTGCTGGTGATGAGAGATCTGAGAGGGTATTGCAGCAGCTTTACGCTGACTTTAATTGTGAAAAGCTTGTTACTGATATCAAGACGGCTGAGATGATCAAGTATGTCAGCAACTCCTTTCTGGCTGCCAAGATCTCATTTGCCAATGAAGTAGGGAATATCTGCAAGAAGTTGGGTATAGATACGTACGAGGTCTTTAAAGGAGTTGGACTGGACCATAGGATCAACCCATCGTTCTTCAGGGCTGGAATAGGTTACGGGGGTAGTTGTCTGGAAGGTGATGAGAAAATACTGGTAAAAAACTCTGAAGGCCTTGAGTTATTGTCTTTTGAGGAATTCTTCAAAAATTATGCCAATGGAAGCAAGCTATTAGATGATGTAAGTGTTTTGAGTTTTAATATGGAGAATAATAATTTTGAATATAAAAAAATTAAGAAGGGGTTTAAGCGGGAGTATAGGGGAGCAGTTCTGGAGATTAAGACAAGCATGGGCTGCAAAGTAAATGTTACAGAAGACCATCCGATGATCGTCCAGGAAGATGGAGGGTTGAGAGTAAGGGAGGCTGGAGAACTGGAGGTTGGTGATAGACTTCCTTTATTGCAGGGAATCCCACCGGTATCTCCAAGGAATTATTTCGATTTGATAGATATACTAAAAACCTCTAAGTTCGAGCATTCCAAGGTTTACCTTAGACCCAATTTCGACCTTGAGGGTTTAAAGGAAAGATTGAGACTTTTATTGTCGGAATACAACTCTAAATATAGTTATGACAAAGTTCACGAGTTCCTTAGGCGGAATTACCTACCTTTAGACGTGTTTTTGGAGGTTGAAGATGAGCTCTCGCTTAAAAGGTCCGATTTCAGGATATATACTTCTAAAGGCAGTACTACGTATGTTCCTGCAGTTATTGAAGCTGGAAGTGATTTTTGGAGGTTTATAGGTTATTACATCAGTGAGGGGCACGTAAATAAGGATAATTCTGGCCATGGCAGAGCAAGAGACAGGATAATGATAAGCTTTAACTATGGTGGTGAAGAGGATTATGTGGAAGAAGTGGAGAGCTACCTCCAGAGACTGGGCATAAAATACGATAAATCATTGAAAAAAACCTCTACTCAAATAACTTTCTCCAGCAGGGTTTTTGCTTATTTCATCTCTGAATATTTGGGTTGTGGAACTGATTCATATACTGCTGCAATACCTGACCTGGTGTATCAGGAGAGTATAAGCAATAAGAAGGCTCTTTTATCCGGATTGTTTAGAGGCGATGGGCATATAGCATTCCCCAAGCACTCAAGGGCAGTTGCCATGGATTACGGGTCAATAAGCAAAGAGCTCGTTCAGGGCATGAGATTTTTGCTCCAGAGTATAGGCATTATCCCCAGTTATAAAACATCCAAATCCACAAAATCAACTGGGCCTGTTCATTTCTTAAGGGTCTCTGGAAAGAGCCAAGTAGAAGAACTAAAATCTATTTTCCGTAAAAAAGACGAAGAGAAGATATCAAGAAGACTTGAAAGCTACAAAAAAGAGATAAAGCCCACCGGGCATAAAAGACTACAGAACTACTCCACTGTGAAAGTTAGGAATATAGAAAGGAGTTTTAAGGAGACAGATGTGTACTCTTTAGAAGTGGAGGGAAATCATAATTTTGTTACTACCGATGGGTTGATCGTACACAATTGTTTCCCCAAAGACGTTAAAGCCCTGGTATACAGGGCCAGAGAGCTTGGAGAGGAGCCCAGGATCATGGATGCCGTGATTGACGTTAATGAAGGGCAGCCAGTGAAGTTGGTTGAACTCCTTAAGAAGCATGTTCCCGAGCTGAAGTGGAGGAGGGTTGGAGTGTTGGGTCTGGCGTTCAAGCCGGATACTGACGATATAAGGGAGAGCAGGGCAATTCCGGTCGTTAGGGCGTTGCTGGATGAAGGTGCTCATGTGGTTGCTTATGATCCCAAAGCGATGGACGAGTTCAGCAAGCTGTTTCCAGAAGTTGAATACTCTGATGTTGAGGGAGTAATGAAGTGTGAGGTTGTATTGATAGTTACTGAGTGGGATGAGTTCAAGTCACTGGATTATACAGGTAAGGTGGTTATTGATGGGAGGAAGGTGGAGAAGGCCAGAAAGGAAGCAAGGATTTATGAGGGGGTTTGCTGGTAAGGGAT
>JBKHKH010000065.1:0-10117 GCA_046537735.1 Archaeoglobaceae archaeon
AAACTGACGCTGATATCCTCACCCTGAATGTATTCCTGGGAAATGTAACCATCTGGAAGCTCATCGCTGCTGTTCTCGATCTTCTCTATACCCTCACCACCACAAGACTTTCTAGGCTTTATGAGGTATGGTCCATCCAGTGGTGCATCAGAAGTGGTGGGCATGTTGACCCTCTTGTTCAGTTTGAGGTAGCTTAGCCATTTGTCTGAGGCAGTATAAACCCCATATGAAGAGCTTCCCAGGTTCTTTACTTCTCCATCCAGCAGAATGGTTGATTCCAGCAGTATGGAATCGTCCTCAGGAGCGACCGCCACACCGTATTCACATTCCTTGGCGGTTTGAACGAATTGTTTCATCCACTCTTCTGGAGAGGCCCCGTGTAACTCATTTGGTAGTGTGTAGACTGTAGATAACTGGTTGAATTCTCTATATAGAGTGTTGAACATCCCCAGGCCTTCTACGGCGATGCTATTGGACACACCTCCGATATGTGTGGCGTACTCGAAAAGAAATACTTTCATTTCTTGGAAAAATAGTCACTCTTTGATCTCGTAACTGAAAAGATCGCCAACGGGTTCTGCATACGCTTCTTCAAAATCTTCATCGTTCAGAACGATGGCAATATCTGCGCAATTTTTCAGGGCGGTGGAGAAACCGGGCTGGATGCCGATTATGATGGTCTCTTTTCCCACTTCCATAGCTTTGTTGAGCACTGCTTTAAAATCGGCATCTCTGGTGACCAGGGCTATAGCGTCAATAGCATCGTTGTAGATCATCTCCATGGATTCCACGGCCATCTTAACGTCAACATCTCCTGAGGTGAGCACGGGCTCGAATCCCTGGTTCTCTATGGCTTCTACAAGCTTCTCTCCCGCATACTGGTTGAGGAAGACCTTGGCAACCTTGATATCCCCATAATCCAGCAAAATATCCCGGAGCTCATATAGATTAATGTTGAACTCTTTTCTGAGCATATTGGGCCCATCGACCACCAGACCGATGCTCCTTGAGTCAGAATCCTTTTTTGAAGTTAGATAATCTCGTATTTTCTGTAATTTGGAAAAACTGAGTTTTTTTCTGATCGCCATTTACCTAGCTTCCCTCCTTAACCCGTCCCTTTTAACTAATAGTGTAGGAAAATTATAGTTTAAAATTTTTTCGACTCTCTTTACTTTTTCTCCTGTGCATTAAGTGGTTTATTGCCCGAATAACTGCATCTATGGAGCTCATTATTATATCAGGTCCTGCTGAGCGGGCGGTAAATGTGTCACCGTCATCATCTTCCACTGTTACATAAACTTCGGCTAAAGCGTCACTCCCCCCGGTAATTGCGTCCATCCTGAACTCGGTGATCTTTATATCTCTCTCTACTAGTGCGGAAACAGCTCCCAATGCGGCATCGACTGGACCAACCCCGATCGCTGTTTTTACCTTCTTTTGCCCCATTATGTCGGCATTAATAACTGCTGTGGGTGTAATTTTGTTGCCAGTCAGCACAGTGACCTCATTAACATTGATCGCCTTCTCCTCTTCCCTGAGCTCTCCGATCACTACCTCTGCCAGAGTGTAGAGGTCCAGATCGGTAATTTTCTTGCCCTTGTCTCCCAGTTCCTTTATTTTCTGGGAGATAGTGGTAACCTGCTCTTCATTTACAGAGTATCCAGCATCTTCTAGCATCTTCTTGACCTGATGCTTTCCGGCGTGTTTACCCAGGCCAAGCCTCCTTCTATGTCCTACCATCTCCGGGGTTATGAAGCCGGGTTCGAATGTGGAGCTCTCTTTTATCACACCATGGGCATGAATGCCCGACTCGTGAGAAAACGCGTTGTCCCCTACTATAGGTGTGTTAGGAGGTAATTTTATCCCCGTAAGTCTTTCCAGAAGTTTTGAGGTCTCTACTAGATACTGAGTGTTGATATTGGTTTTTATATCCTCAAGACCCTGCAGTATCATTACTACTTCTGCCAAAGAAGCGTTCCCGGCTCTTTCACCCAGGCCGTTTACGGTTACCTGAACCTCGTCAGCGCCAGCCAGGACCGCAGCATAAGTGTTGGAAACCGCCATACCCAGATCATTATGGCAGTGAACATCTATAGGTACTTTTAACTCGTTCCTCAAATCCTTAATGAGATTGTGGAACTTGAAGGGCGTAGCCACGCCCACTGTATCGGGAATATTTACCACGTCCACCCCGGCTTCTTCCACTGCTTTATTGATGTGCTTGAGATAATTCAGGTCTGTTCTGGTGGCATCCATGGCAGAGAACATGCATTTCCTGCCGTTCTCCTTGATGTATTCCACAGCATCAACCGCCATGTTCACTATCTCCTCTTTGGACTTGTTTATGGTGTGCTCGATCTGGATATCGGAAGTGGAAATGAAAATGTGGACCATATCTACCTCTGCATCGAGTGCAGCATCGATGTCATTCTTGACTATCCGTGAAAGACCACAGATCTGAGAATTTAGGCTCAAGTCCGAGATCTGTTTTACGGTCTCGAATTCACCCTTGGATGATGCAGGGAACCCTGCCTCAATCACATCTACTCCCAGTTTGTCCAGCTGCTTAGCTAACTGAATCTTGTAATTTTGAGTGAATGATATTCCCGGGGTCTGTTCACCGTCACGTAATGTGGTGTCGAAGACGAATACCTGTCTCATTGCTTGGCAATCACCTGTTCTTTATATAATATTTTGGTTAAGTGCTATTCAGTGAATGCAGATATTTTTTAAATGCCAGCTGTTTGCAGGTATTAGAGATATTGGATGAACTCAACTGAAGAGGACCAAAAACCAGTCTATAGAGATACCAATTTGCAGGTCATCTTTGCGGTCACTTTAATGGTTGTTCTGGGGGTCAGCAGTATAGCTCCCGCCTTTCTGGAGATAGCTCAAGGACTGAAAATTGATTACCAGGATACAGCCTTATTGATAACAGTCTTCACCATACCAGGTGTCATTTTAACCCCTATACTGGGTGTGGCTGCTGATAGATATGGCAGAAAGAAGGTTTTAGTACCTTCGCTGTTCTTGTTCGGCATCGCAGGATTTTTGTGTGGCTTTGCCAGAGATTTTGACGTCTTACTGTTACTGCGGTTCCTCCAGGGGGTAGGTGCAGCTTCTCTGGGCTCATTGAATATAACTATAATTGGGGACCTCTATTCGGGAAAAGAAAGAGCCGCTGCAATGGGATATAATGCCAGCGTCCTCTCCATAGGCACAGCGAGCTATCCATTCATTGGGGGGGCTCTTGCCGAGCTGGAGTGGTACTACCCCTTTTTCCTCCCCATCGTTGCTATTCCTATAGGAATGGCGGCCATAACGCACCTGAAGAGCCCTGAACCGAGAAATGAGGAACACCTAAGAGAATATTTAATTGCCGCATGGCAGAGCATCAAGAAGCGTAAAGTAATAGGTTTGTATACAGCAAGCATTTTCACCTTCATTATTCTCTACGGCTCATATCTCACATTCTTTCCCAACCTGGTGGGAAGCAAGTTC
The DNA here is from genome assembly GCA_046537735.1 of Archaeoglobaceae archaeon. Taxonomy (GTDB): domain Archaea; phylum Halobacteriota; class Archaeoglobi; order Archaeoglobales; family Archaeoglobaceae; genus JdFR-22. Next base: position 3,502 of record JBKHKH010000065.1, read on the forward strand.
GGTGCATCTCCTCTAATCATTGGACTGGTCATGTCCTCCATGTCCTTAAGCACTGCCATAACCTCCTCCCAGCTGGGGAAATTGGTGCGGACCTTTAATGAGGTAACTCTCCTCAAGATAGCTTACGTTATCTATGCTGTAACCTTAATCGCCATTCCATTCGCTCCCAGCATATGGATAATACTCATACCCGCCCTTTTATTGGGTGTGGCCCAGGGAACCAACATCCCCAACATTTACACTCTGCTGGCGGGTCTGGCTCCCATGGAGCACCGAGCAGCATTCATGTCCATTAACGGAATGGTCTTAAGAATAGGACAGACCATAGGCCCATTCCTGATGGGATTGATATACGTAGCATCCGGTGACGTTGTAGCACCTGTTTTCTATGTCGGCGCCATTTTTGCGGTGGCCATGTTCGCACTGGTGCACATCATGGTGCGATAGCTGACGAATAAGCGAAGAACTACGGCTAGATAGGATTAAGCAATCATTGATAGGGGTTAAGAGATTGTCACTCAACCCCAATCAGTTTAAATATAAGGTGGGTATGTGCCCCTTCAGAGGTGTTTAACATTGATATCCTCGTTAAATGAGATCCTGGAAATGAAGAGGAAACCATCTCTTGGTGAGTTTGATAAAGTATCTGAAATAATCCAAAAAGTGAGAGAAGAGGGGGATAAAGCTCTAATTGAGTTTACAGAGAAGTTCGATGGAGTTAAGCCCCAGTACATAGAATGTCCCCAGGAAGAAGTGGACAAGGCGTATGAACAGGTAGATGATGAGCTCATCGATGCTCTGGAGCTGGCCAGGGAGAATCTGGAGAATTTCCACTCCATATCCTCGGTGGACAAGGACATCAAATTGGATTTTGAGCATACGGTCCTGGGAAAGAAATACGTTCCTGTGGACTCTGCAGGAATATACGTTCCCGGAGGAAGAGCCAGCTATCCCTCCACTGCGCTTATGGCAGGCATCCCGGCTCGTATTGCCGGAGTGGAAAATATTGCTGCATGTACCCCTCCGGATAAGGATGGGAAGATCAAACCGCTCACCTTGGTTGCCTGTGACATTGCAGGCATTGACCAGATCTATGCTGTGGGCGGGGCGCAAGCTATTGCTGCTCTTGCATACGGCACTGAAACGGTAAAGAGAGTGGACAAGATCGTTGGGCCGGGGAATATTTACGTTACCATGGCCAAGCTTCTGGTACAGAATGATGTGCCCATAGATATGCCTGCAGGACCATCAGAAGTGCTGATAATTGCTGATGAAAAGGCAGATCCCGAATTCGTTGCCCTTGATGCCGCAGCCCAGCTGGAACACGACCCCATGTCTGTCGCCGTGATCATAGCCACATCACAGAAAGCTGCTGATAAGATAATGGAAGAGACCCGGAAAATAATTCCTGAAACGGAGAACCTCAAGGTCGCTGTGGCGGACATAGACCAGGCAATAGAGACCTCCAACCAGTTCGCGCCCGAACACCTTGAACTGATGTTCGAAAAAGCTGAAGAGTATTTTGATAAGGTAAAACACGCCGGTAGCGTATTCATCGGAGAGTACAGTCCTGTCGCTGCCGGAGATTACGCTACGGGGACCAATCACATCCTCCCCACCTCGGGATATGCCAGAATGTATTCGGGGTTGAGTGTTGAAACATTTTTAAAACATGTCACTTACCAGAAGCTCACCAAAGATGCTTTAATGAGATTGGGAAGTGCAATAAGAATATTGGCGGAGGCTGAAGGCCTGCACATGCATGCCAAATCGATCGAGAAGAGAATTGAAGGTGAAAAACATGACCAGAGTTAAACATACCACTGAAATTAGTAAAGACGACATAGACCAGGAGATCGAGCTTTACGGTTGGGTGCATGAGCCCAGGGATCTAGGCGGCCTGGTTTTCATAATCCTGAGAGATAGGGAAGGTTATGCGCAGATAACTTTGCCCAAAAAAGTTGTGGACTCGGAGCTATTTAAAAAGGCCAGAAAATTGAGGAGAGAGAGCGTTATAGCCGTCAAAGGAGTTGTTAAGGAAGAAGAAAAAGCTCCCAATGGTTTTGAAATAATTCCCAGCGCGCTGGAGGTCCTGAACGAGGCGGAAGGTCCATTACCTCTGGACGTGTCGGAAAAAGTCCCAGCAGAGCTGGAGACCAGACTGGACCACAGATACCTCGATTTGAGACGATTGAGGGTTCAGTCGATATTCAGGATAAAGCATTATATGCTGAAGAGTGTGAGAGACTTCCTGACCGAAGAGGGCTTTATAGAGATAAACACTTCCAAAATAGTATCCACGGCAACTGAGGGGGGCACGGAGCTTTTCCCCATTACCTACTTCGAAAGAGAAGCGTTTCTAAACCAGAGCCCCCAGCTCTATAAAGAAGCCCTTATGTCCGCTGGCTTTGAAAAGGTCTATGAGATTGCCCCCATCTTCAGAGCCGAGGAACATAACACTGTCAGGCATTTGAACGAAGTGAACTCCATTGATATAGAGGCCAGCTTCATGGACCACGAAGGCGTCATGCAGATCCTGGAAAGAATGGTGAACAGAGCTTATAGTGATATAGCTCAAAACTGTCAGCAATACTTGAAGGTACTCGATAAAGACCTCAGGATCCCTGAATTACCCTTTAAGAGACTTAAATACGATGAAGCCATTGATATCGCGGCCAGAAAGGGTGAAGAGATCGCATGGGGTGAAGACCTGCCTACGGCAGCCTTGAAAACGGTGGCAGAGGAAATGCCAGAGCACTACTTCATCGTGGACTGGCCCACCATATCCAAACCATTCTACGCCATGCCCTATGAAGACAATCCGGAGATAAGCAAATCCTTCGACCTCATGTATGGGGCACTGGAGCTGGCCAGCGGAGCACAGAGGATCCATCAGTATGACCTGCTAGTAAAGAGAATAAAAGAGTCTGGTCTAAACCCCGAGAGCTTCGGGTTCTACCTTGAGAGCTTCAGATACGGAATGCCGCCTCACTCAGGTTGGGCAGTAGGAGCCGAGAGGTTCCTGATGTCCATGCTGGGGTTAAAGAACATAAGAGAGGCCACAACTTTCCCCAGGGACCGGCACAGACTCATACCATAATCCATTCCTTTTTGAGATCATTAGGGAGCAAGGTCGCTATATTTAAGGAGCTATAGTTAAGGAGTAAGACCGCTATGGCGAGAAGAAAAGTTAAAAGAAAGCTATTTGGGATCTACTGCTGAATCCACTACTTACGCATTCGGGGTATCAGGGCGTATGAGCCGCCAACGATCATCAGAATAGAGCCGATCCACACAAAGAGTATCAGAGGCACAGTATAAACCTCAAAATAGGCTGCCTGGAAGTGCTCGGTGGTGCCACCCATTGCCATGTAGATATCTCTGTGTGGTTGGGATAGGATATCCACTGTAGAAACCAACCTGTCCTGTCTTTGGAGTTTATAGTATAACTGTTTGGGTTCTAGTGTCCCCTGCAGTTCACCGTTCTCGTAAATGTTGATAGTAGAGACAATAATATATTTTTGCTCGTCTTCCAGCATCTGGGTGTCGGCGAACTCCACCCTGAGCGAGCCCAATTGCTGTGACTCTCCAACACCGATCTTAACGTCATGATAGCTGGTCTCATAGAGCCAGGAGCCCATAACTCCAATGAAAAGCAGAATTATACCAATATGGACCAGGTAACCTCCTAACTTTCTTCTGTTGGGCAGGTCCTTAACTTTGATGTCCTGCAGGTGGTTCAGAAGGGAAAATACCAGAATTCCTGCACCCAGGCTGGCTATACCCACATTGAAAATGAGGTAGACAGCGATACCTGTGACAACTCCGGCAACAAGTGATTTTTTGCTTCTGGACAGGAAGAGCTGCTTGTCGGCCCTCCAGTTGAGTGCAGCGCACAGACCAAGCAGTACCACGAGAGCTGTACCTAAGGGTATCTCTATCCTATCATAGAATTCCCTGTTAACAGAGATCTCTCCTGCGAAGAAGAGAGGAGCAAGTGTACCGATGAGGATGGTGACCGTGGCGAGTAGAAGAATACCAATATTGGCAACGATCATGGCTTCTCTGCTCAGGTTATCGAATTTCAACTCTCCTGCATAACTTCTTCTTTTAGCCCATATAGCTAAAGCCAGTATGGAAGCCAGGATTATTAAGATGAGGAAAGAGAAACCCATGGGATTCTGTCCGAAGGCATGCACGGAGCTTATTATGCCACTTCTGGTTACAAAAGTGGCCAGAATAACCAGATCGAAAGTTATTACTGCCAGGAAGAAGTTGAGATTTTTAAAGGACTTCTTTCTTTCTTCCACCAGCATGCCGTGTATCAGTGCCGAAGCGGTAAGCCAGGGGAGTAATGATGCGTTCTCGACTGGATCCCAGGCCCAGTATCCTCCCCAACCAAGTGTTTTGTATGACCAATACGCTCCCAGAAATATGCCTACAGAAAGGAATACCCAGGAGAAAATAAGGTAATTTTTGGCCCTTTTAACCCAATTTTGACGGTAATATAACCCTGCCAGAGCAATTGCGAACGGTAGGGTCAGCCCGGCATAACCTAAAAATATTGTGGGCGGGTGTATGGCCATTTCAAGCGTTCTAAGGAGTGGGTTTAGCCCTAAACCATCTTGAGGAGTAACTGGTAGCCTTATAAACGGATTGGAAAAATCTGTGATGAGTAGAATACTGAAGAACAGCACCACTATAGAGGATATGGCTACACTTAATGAAGTCACAGAGTCCCTTTTGGCTGTAGAAATAAATACGGAGTTAAAGAGGGCCAGAAGCAGGGCCCAGAGAAGAAGTGAACCCGCAGTACCAGCCCATAACGCACTGACCGTGTATATAGGGGACATCAGAGCATTGGAATGCTCCCAAACATATTCAACGTTAAAGTCTCTTACCAGAAAGTACCTCAGGAGCAAAAAGAATGCAAAGGCGAGAGCTAGTGTGTAACCATGTACGACGAACTCTGCATTATGAGCCAGGTTTTCCCGCCCTCTTAAACTTATCAGGAACATAACAGCAGAAACTGCTGACAGGATAAGTGCGATCCAGATTAGTACATATCCGGGTTCGATCAAGTGTTAACCTCCACTTCAGAAGGATGTTCGTCTCCCTTGGACTCGTATTTGCTGGGGCACTTGAGCAGTACCTTATCAGCGTAAAATGTCCCATGTGAATAATCACCCATGACTACTGCGGGAAGCCCCTCTTGATAATTGGAAATGATACCAGTATAAACAACAGTAATCTCACTTTCTCCATCCGTTAGTCCAAAGACCCTGGTGTTATTATTCTGAAAATACTTGGTTGAGTTGTTCACGATAGTGCCATTCACCTGCACATCATTTGCCTCTCCTTTTTGTACAACTTTAGAAACACTCAAATAGGGTGAAATATTGCTCTGGAAAGAGAAAGCCAGAGAAACTACAAATACGATGACGATTCCGCCAAGAATTATCCTTTGCTTTTCATCCATTTGGTAACACCACTCCAACTTATTGTCATTTAGTTTATTATTTAGGTTTAAATGCTACTATTTATTATTTATCTCTTTTTGATGTGAAAATGAGAAGCATTATGAGATAGTAGATTACTTAAAGTCAAAGAACAAAAAATAAAACACAAAATTTTAAAAGAGTAAAATGTTTAAACTAATTTAGCAAGCACAAATAAATGGCTAAATAATGGTTAAAATTACCTCTTCAGGTGTGAATATCATGATAGAAGACTGGGAAGAATACAGGGAAGTAAATAAGGCCATATCTAAATTGGTTGAAAACCCTACCACTATTCCCAAGATTAAGAGGGCACTTAATCATGTGATTGGGGCAGGGGGAAAGAGGACCAGACCTATTATTGTTCTTCTCAGTGGCAAGATGTGTGGAGGGAGATATGAGGATGTGATGAATGTAGCTCTTGCTGTGGAGCTTATTCACACCGCTAGCCTTGCGCATGATGATGTAATCGACAAGGGTGTAATGAGAAGGAACACCCAGACCCTTCACAGGAAATATGACACATCTCTGGCGATACTGGTCGGTGACTGGTTGATATCCAAGTCCGTAGAGCTGGTCTCCATTTATCCTGAGCAGGTCATAGGTGATTTTGCCAGGTTGGGAATGATGATGGCCGATGGAGAAGTTCTTGACATCTACAGCTTTGCCGATTCAGTTGACGAAGGAGGTTATTTCGATTGCTTGTCGGCCAAAACGGCAGCCATATTCGCCTACAGCGCTAAAAACGCTTGCAGAATAGTTTCAGACGATGAAAAGGCTGCGGATAACTTGTTTGATTATGGAAAGAACCTGGGGATAGCGTACCAGCTTGTTGATGATCTGTTGGAGTTCCTGGAGATATTTGAAGACAAAAAATCGGAATTCGAGTCCAGAACTCTACCCATGATCTATGAGGAGGAATATGGATTTGAAGAATCAGTGGCAAAGGTTTTGGGATTGATTAGAACACATACCTCGATAAGTGAAAACGCTCTGGGCTATTTCCAGCCCTGTGACAGCAGGGATAAACTATCCAAGATGATAGATTACATGACCGCCGACCTGCTGAGGAATTACGTCAGCAAGAACAGGGAAATACTGAACCTCATAGAGAACTA
>JBKHKH010000066.1:0-10112 GCA_046537735.1 Archaeoglobaceae archaeon
CTTCGGGGTCAAACCTCTCGAATTCTTCTACCCTCTCTCCAGTTCCTATGAACGCTATGGGTATCCCGATCTCCTTGGCAGCGGATAGTGCTCCGCCACCTTTTGCCGTTCCATCGAATTTGGTGATAACTACCCCGTCAATGCCAATTGCATCGTGGAAGGTTCTGGCCTGTTTGCTTGCCAGTTGACCCATAGCGGCATCCACCACGAGTAATTTGTAATCAGGGTTCATTATCTTGGAGATCTCGATCATTTCCCTGATGAGGTCATCTTCAAGAGCGTGACGGCCAGCAGTATCTACAATTACCATCTCGTAATCCTTAAGCTCCTTTAGCCCGTTCTTCACTATTTTCACTGCATTCTCATTCCCTTTCTCACCATAGAAAGGAATGGCGTAATTATCTGCCATCTGCTTCAGCTGGTCATAAGCTGCGGGCCTCCAGGTATCTGCGGTGAGCACTCCTGTTCTCATACCCTTGTCCTTGAAGTATTTGGCCATTTTGGCTGTTGTAGTCGTCTTCCCACTACCCTGTAATCCTACAAGCATGACGTTACTCTTTTTGAGGGGGATCTCCAGTCCTTCCCCTATCCCCCGCATTAGCTCTTCGTAAACGATCTTGACAACATGTTCCCTAGCGTTGAAGGTGGGAAGAACATCCTCACTGAGGGCTCTCTTTTTGATAGCATCACTGATCTCTTTGACCATTCTGACATTTACATCTGCTCTGAGCAGAGCTCTCTGGATATCTTTGGATACTTCCTCCACAAGCGCTTTATCTACAGTAGTTGAATGGGTTATCTTTTTGGCAATATCCTTAAGTGCTTCCAGTGCCATCAATACCACTCAGAGGCAGCAGGTTATTATAGTTTACCTCTATTCTAGTTAGTCACCAATTGGTCACCAACCTCTTGGCTTAAATGTGGTTGAAAGATCATATTAGAGACTAGTTAGGATCATTAATAGTACTGATCTGTTGGGGTTTGCCTGGTAACGTGTTATGCCGTGTCATGAAAAATATTTATGGTGCCCTGTTTGGTATGGATAATTTGGAGGTGGTAGTGTGGAAACTTTGCAGAATTTGATTAAAGCGTTTATAGGGGAAAGTCAAGCCAGGAACAGGTACAGCTTCTATGCCAAAGTTGCTAAAAAAGAAGGTTATGAGCAAATAGCCGAGATCTTTGAGATAACTGCTGAAAACGAGAGAGAACACGCCAAGAAATTGTTCGAAGAGGTCCAGAGGCTCAAAGGCGATACAGAGGAATTAACTGTCGATGGTCTGGCGCCTCTCACCTATGGCAATACCGTGGAGAATCTGCAGGCAGCTATAGATGGTGAACACTACGAGAACAGTGACATGTACCCCAATTTTGCCCGAGTTGCTGAGCAGGAAGGATATAAAGATATTGCAGAAAGGCTGAGGTCTATTGGAGAGGCTGAAAAGCACCATGAAGAAAGATATCAGAAATTACTGAACGAAGTCAAGTCGGGAACGGTTTTCAAGAAAAATGAGCCTGTAGAATGGATGTGCAGAAAATGTGGCTACGTTCATCGTGGAACAGAGCCACCCGAGAAATGCCCTTCCTGCGATCACGAATACAACTACTTCATGGTGAAGTGTGAACAGTACTAGAAGATTAGAAAGACTTTTATCTTTATCTCTTAATTTTTGATTAGAGGTTTTATTACTGGGGATTATGAAGGTCTTCATCACGGGGGGAACGGGATTTATAGGGAGTAAGCTCTCCCAGAAGCTGATCGAAGATGGTCACGAGGTCACGGTTTTGACCCGGGACAGCCACAAGGCCAAGAAGGAGTTACCCAACATTGTAAATGTTGTGGAGGGGGACCCCACCAGAGAAGGAAACTGGCAACAGGAGATTGCTGGACATGATGCTGTGGTCAATTTGGCGGGTGCATCTATTTTCAGCAGGTGGAGCAAAAAATACAAGAAGATCATAAGGGATAGCAGGATATTGACCACCCGAAACATTGTCAGTGCCCTGGAGTCGAGTGAAGATAAAACCCTGTTAAATGCCTCTGCAGTAGGTTATTACGGTTTCCACGGAGATGAAGTTGTGGAGGAGACGAGTCCTGCAGGTAGTGGTTTTCTTGCTGATGTCACTCGAGAATGGGAGAATACCGCTCTTCAAGCCCAGCAGTTCAACTCCAGGGTGGTTTTATGCCGGTTCGGCATAGTTCTGGGAGAAGAAGGTGGAGCGATGGACAAATTGATACCTCTGTTCAAATATTATCTGGGGAGCCCTTTGGGTGATGGGAAACAGTGGTTCTCCTGGATACACATAGATGATCTGGTAAATGCGCTGGTGTTCCTCCTGAACAATAAGGGCAATGAGGGCCCGGTCAACTGCACTTCTCCCCACCCGGTGAGAAACGAAGAATTTACACAAACTCTAGCCGAGGTTATGGGGAAACGGGTGATAATGCCATCAGTTCCCGAATTCATTCTGAAGATAGTTTTGGGGGAGTTCGCTGACACTGTGGTCAAGGGCCAGAGAGTAATACCTCAAAAGCTCATGGATAATGGCTTTGAGTTCAAGTATCCTGAGATTAGAGAAGCACTCGAAGATATTGTCCTTCGTTCTTAGAGTCATGGGCTATGGCCCCAGGTAATAATTAAACTAAAAGATAAAATAATAAAAACAAAAATAAAAAATTAGATTAGAGTATTATTTCTATTCCCAGCTTTTCAGCCAGCTCTTTGTATCTGTTCCTGATGGTAACTTCAGTAACACCAGCTACTTCTGCTACTTCTCTCTGGGTCCTTCTTTCTCCACCCAGGATCGATGCTATGTAGATGGCGGCTGCTGCAACGCCTGTAGGACCTCTTCCGCTGGTAAGCTCTCTTTCTTCGGCCTTCTTGATGATCTCTACAGCCTTCTTCTGGACCTCACCACTTAGGCCTAAAGCGGCGCAGAATCTGGGTACGTAATCTGCTGGGCTGGTGGGCATCAACTTGAGGCTGAGCTCTCTGGCAATGAACCTGTATGTCCTGCCTATCTCTTTTCTGTCCACTCTGGAGTAGATGGCTATCTCATCCAGTGTTCTGGGAACCCCTGCCTGTCTGCATGCAGCGTATAGGGCGGCTGCAACCACACCTTCAATACTTCTACCCCTTATGAGGTTCTTATCTACAGCTTTCCTGTATACTACAGCGGCAGTCTCTCTAACGCTCTTGGGCAACCCAAGAGCTGAGGACATTCTGTCCAGTTCGCTTAAAGCGAAAGCCAGGTTTCTTTCCGTAGCGTTACTGATCCTTATTCTTCTCTGCCATTTTCTCAGCCTGAACAGCTGGGCTTTGTTTCTCACTGAGATGGCTTTACCGTAAAAGTCCTTGTTACCCCAGTCAATTATGGTCGAAAGCCCTTTATCGTGAATGGTGTAGGTTACGGGAGCTCCCACTCTACTTCTCTTATCTTTCTGCTCGCTATCGAAAGCTCTCCACTCTGGTCCCTCGTCTATATAGGTATCTTCCAGTACTAGACCACAATCTTGACAGATGAATTCACCTCGTCTGTAATCCCTGATAAGCCTGGGGCTACCGCATTCTGGGCATGCCTCCAGAACTTCTTCCTTCTCTACTTCCTTCTCAATTTCTTTTCTCTCTACTTCTTTTTCTTTTTCCCTTACTTTTTCTATTTCCGGCATGAGCGATCACCACAAATAATTCTTCTTCAGTAAGACTAACAGCTCCAGACTTTCCTGGAGCCTTCAGCGCCTCTTTTTGAGGTTTAATGAGCGCAAAAGGAGACCTTGTTGGCCCAATTATATCGTACACGCTTCCGATCTTTTTGGCCCTATTATTGACTACTTCAGAGCCAATGTCTGGTAAATTATTCGGTTCTAAGGGGGATACAATGAAACCGGAACGTGAAACATGAGCCACACTACCAATCTTCCGCAGGTCCTTCATGATAAGCTCCAAACAGTTAAATTTTAGTTCTGATCAACCTGACCATATTATGTTTAAACATCTCGAAGCGCTGTCACTTACCCGTCGCTAACACATTAACTATATCGAAACTTTAAAATATCTTTAATTCATGTTATATAAATCTTTCTCCCTTCTCATCATTGGTATTATGAACCTTTAACATGTATTATAAAATTGGAAAAAAAGATATTTCACTTTATCCGTGTGCTCATCTATGGAAGAAAAAATAATTCAAGACCCTATTCACGGTAATATTACCGTTGAGGACTGGGTTATTGAGGTTATAGACACTCCCTGTTTTCAGCGGTTGCGAAGAATAAAACAGATAGGTTTTGGGAATCTTGTTTATCCTGGTGCCAATCATACAAGGTTTGAGCATAGTATAGGCACCATGCATGTAGCTAAATTATTGACTCAGAGAATGGATATCAGTGAGAAGATTAAAGATGAGATTATTGCCGCTGCCCTCATACATGATCTGGGCCATCCTCCTTTTTCCCACTCCAGCGAGAATCTGATTAACAGGTATCTGGGTCTGGAACACGAAGATATCCGGAGTCTGGTAAAGGACACGGAGATTAGGGACGTTTTAGTGGAAATGGGGTTGGGATTAGGGAAAATTCTCCAGCACGTAAAAGGAGAGTCTAACATAGATATAGTGAGTGGGGATATTGATGCTGATAGGATGGATTATCTGGTCAGGGACTCCTATTATACTGGCGTGGCTTATGGGGTCTTTGACCTGATGAGGCTGGTAAATAAAATTCATTTCGAAGGCCAGAGGATAATAATCGGCTCTGGAGGATTGAGGGCAGCAGAATCACTTTTGATTTCAAGATTTATGATGTATCCCACAGTTTATTTTCACCACGTTTGCAGGATCGCGGAGAAGATGTACGAGAAAGCCGTGGAGAAGTGTCTCGTTGACGACCTGATCGCACCTGAAAAGCTTTTTAGAATGGACGATTATGATATTATATCCTTTTTAAGGAATCAAAATGGATATCCGGGGGACATAATCTCCCGCATAGATTCCAGAAGGCTGATGAAAAGAGCGATTTACGTGGGCTTACCCCGGATCGGCGTAGACGTCTCTAAGGTAGACTCCCGCCACGCGGAGGAGGAAATAGCCGAAATCTCTCATGTTGATCCCCAATACGTAATAGTAGATATTCCCCCATTGGAGGAGACCAGAGAATTGGGAGCTCTAGTAGATGTTGATGGTGAGTTAATGAAACTGGAGGAGGTATCACCTCTTGTACATGCTCTAAAGAGTGGTCATGGAGAAGGATGGAAGATGGGGGTTTACACTCCTGAAGAACACAGGGACAAGGTTGCCATTGCGGCCGCTGACTATTTTGAGATAGAGAAAATAAAGAAACAGAAAAGGCTAGATGAAGTTCTTCCCCTGTGGTGACCGATCATATTGACTTAACCCTGTTAAGAGTTTGAGGGGAAAGTTTTATATGAATTCTTAACTGAACTCATTTAAGTGTATCAGAAAAATGAGTATACCCACAATAGAAAAAAGATATTGGTGGCCCTATTCAAGCAGCCCATAGATTTTACAGGGTTAAAGGATGAAACCAAACTCTCCGAACCCACATTATCCAAGCACTTGAAAGATCTCTTGAACTCCGAATTCGTGGAAGTGAAAATAGAAGGAAGAAGGAAGATTTACAATATAACTGACAAAGCTCTCAACTCTGAGCTCAGGATGTATCTGGCAGGAATTTATTCTGCATACAGGTCACTTAATAGCCACAATCTGTGGGAAACTGCGGGAATAGAATCCCTGAAGATGATGTCCGCCAGTGAAGAAGCTCTGACAGCCTTTATGCATGCCCTTGCTCGCTATAATCCGGTAGAATATACTGACGAGAGGAAGGGAAAAGAGATTTTTGATGAACTGGTCTCCAAAATAGTGGACGCATCATCCTATCTGGAGAGGCTGAAGGAAAATATAGGTGAAGTGGAATCGAGGGGAGGGGATGCACAATCTCTCAAAGAAAAGTTTAGAGAGAACATGGACACCTATACTTCTATTTATTATGCGTTAGGTCCTCCTTTTAGCTACATGTGGAAGAATATGAGTGAGAATCTGGAGTAGAACATTCTCGCACTTTCCGGATCTGAGGAAGCTCTTCACCTGAAAAGGTATATGAGCCATTTTTTAAACATCTTAGTTCATCATTATAATGATAAACCATAATGATGAAATAAAATGAACTATGAATAATAACATGAATCTATCCCCTGGTGTGAAAAACCTTGATAAAGTCTTGAGGGGTAAGAACCTTATTGAACAATCTCCTTTACCGACTTTCGTAATAGATTCGCAGGGAATATGCATTATGGTCAACGAAGCATTTCTCAAGGCTTATAACATTACTGATCGAGAGCTTATCCTCGGAAAGAGCGCTTTAACTGAACCCTCCAATGTGAAGCATGGCGTAGTCGATTACATGAAGGAGGCTCTGAGCGGGAAGGTGGTGGAAACACCTGAAGTAGATTTCACCACACCTTACGGAGATAGAAGGGTGACCAGGAGCAGATTATTCCCTGTGTTTGGTGAGGATGGGATTAGATACGTGGTGGTAATGCATGAGGATATCACAGAGCAGAAGATGGCGGAAGAGAGGTGGATCGAAGCAGAGAAAGAATCAGCTGCTGCGAGGGAACGGGCTAGTATCATAGAAGGAATTTCTGATGTCATTTTCGTTCTCGATGAGGACATGAATTTAATAGATATGAACGAGACCGCAGTAAAGAGAACAGGTTATTCTCCTGAAGAGATGATGGGAATACCTGTCCTAGAATTTATTTCTGGAAATGACGGGAATAGGATGAACAGTAGGATCGTAGGAGAGAATGGTTCAATAAGTGGTTCAATAGAGGGGAAGTTAGTCACCAGGGATGGAAAAGTGATTTCACATCTATGGTCCATTTTTCCATTCGAGAATAAGAATGGGAGAAAACATTCCAGGAGAATAATTTGCGTGGGAAGAGATATTACTGACCTGAAAAGGATTAGCGAAAGAGAAGAGTTCCTCAATTCCTTACTCCGCCACGACGTCAGTAACAAATCCCAGGTCACTCAAAGTTGTCTTGAATTATTAAAGGATACCGACCTCTCTGAAGAGCAACGGGAGTTGCTTGAAGGTGCCCTTAACAGTTCAAGAGAGGAAATAGAGATCATAAAGAAGGTCAGAACCTTAAGAGAAGTTCGAGAGGAAGAGGGGGGAGAGGTCAGCATAAACCCCATAATCAGAGATGTAATGGATGAAAATAAGTATGAGGCTTCCAGCAAAGGGATAGAGATAGTCTTTGAGTGTTTTGATCCTGAGTGCGACAGAACAGTGATAGGAGGCCAGCTTCTCAAAGAACTCTTCACTAATCTGGTCGGAAACTCCATCAAGCACTCTGGTGGCAGTAAGATAAGGATCAATGTGGGAGGATCAGATAGGGATGGCATGATAATATGCACTGTGGAAGATGACGGCAGGGGCATATCCAGTGAAGATAAGGAAATGATCTTCAAGCGAGGTTATAAGAAAGGAGAGGACGCAGGTTCCGGATTGGGTATGTATCTCGTCAATGAAATCGCTAAGAGCTACAGCGGGAAAGTGGAAGCAAAAGACTCAGAACTGGGTGGTTTGAGAATAGACGTTTATCTGAAGAAGGGTGGATAAGGCATATCGCATAATCTAAGTCTTATAAAATATTTGGGTTGGTTAAAACGGATAGGTGACAAATTGGGCCCGAAGAAGATTTCCATCCTTAACTTCAGCCATAATCCTGTATCTCCATCTTAACCAGCCAACAATTTTCAACCATATTTAATAGTATTTAATAATTTCGCACCTTTAATTGTTGAAAAGAAGAAACAATAAAAATATATTATTTTAAGTCTTAAATACAGCGCAGGTAATCCCTGGAATCTCAACTTAGCTCCGAAATCAGAATATCATAAAAAAATCCAAAAATTTAGAACAAAACAGGTTGCCATTCCCTCATCTTAAAAGGTCAGGACCTTGTCATTACCCATTACTACATCGTACATATCTTTCATTGTGGCTACTGGGCACACTCCCGATTCTGATTTACGTACTTCCAGACAAATGCCGCATGCCAGCAGCTCACCACCGGCATCAATAAAGGAATTTATCTGCTCAGTGACATTGAACTTATCGGTGTCCAGGTGCTCGGCTTCCACTCCCCTACCCATTAAGAAAGCCTCTACCTCATTACCCTCTTTGAGAGCCCAGTTCCCGAATCTAAAGGCGTTCCACACCGTCTCCGGGTCATCGGAATAGATTATAATCCCTATATTCAAGTTCTCACCTTATCTGCCTGGATACCGTATAACTTAAATAATTTTTCTTATGTTAGTTGGTCAGCTCCAATGTTAGACTTCCAGTAATTGAATGAGCTCAAAATCCACAAAATCATCGATAGCTCTCTTGAAGTCATCTCTTATTTCTTCAGGCATCATTTTCAAGATAGACTTTTACTCTCTTTTCCATACGACTTCTCCCTTCTTTATCCTGTCCGTCTTGTACGAAGTAATTATATGACCATATCCATTTAAGTGTTTAGTAACTCCCCTTAGAATATAGTCTAGACGGGTCAAAATTTACCCTGAGGGGTTCTTAGTTAAGTGTGAGTAGCAATCAATTCCTTAAACACCTTTCACTTCCTTTAACAGCTGCTGTGTCTAAGGGGAAGAGGTCTGCGAGGGTGTTTCAGCGGGCTTGGATTCTGCTTTTAGCTGATAAGGGTATGAAGGATGAGGAGATCAGTGATTTCATCAAGGTTTCGCCTAGAACTGTGGAGAGGACCAGAGGGATGAGGCTGTTAAGAGGGGTTATTGATGAAGTGTCCACTGAAATCCGTATTCTATTGAAGAAGCATGATTTAAAGCCGTGGAAAAAAAAACAGGAGCATCAGAGCTGACAGCAGAGTTCATTAGGCAGATGAACGGGATACTCTATACGAGTTACCTTACAACCCAAGAGAGCCGTTAGTAGGCTTAGATGAGAAGAGTAAGCAGCTTCTTGCCGATTTGTTTGAACCGATTGGCATAGAATTATTTGTTAGCTCAGCCAACTATGAAATCTTAGGGGATTAGTGGACAATAAAACTTCCTATGTTTAATTATTTTATACTTCTTACTTTCCTTCTCTCCACCATCTCCAAGTATTTCTGAGGAGATGTCTTAAAGCAACCATTCTGAAGAAACTAAAAAGAAGAGGGAAATGGGGGGGAGGGGCGCACACGAGTTTTGATATATTGACAAGAGGCATACGCTAATTACAGAATCATATACTAAAGTTACTCTTCTACCTCAATTGTGAGCGTTCTTCTATTAGCTTAATTGCCTGTTCAAAGTCTTCTATTAAGTAATAGGATCTAATATCTAATTTTCTGGCATTATTGTTCATGAGTTTATCGTTTGTTACCAAGATAAAATCTGTCAACTTAGCTAAAGCTATAAAGTAAATCCGCGGCCCTGCAGCCAGTATCCAGAGCAACGTCTAATGCTAATCTGTCGGGATTGGGTAGTAAGATAACCTTGTTCACTATGCTTTGAACCAATTCCAAAACGTAGTCTCTCTTATACTGTCTGGCAAGAAGCGCCGAAAACTCTATTTTGAATATAAAGGGTTCCAAAATTGGTATTCTTTTTTCCTCCAGTATCTGTAACAGCTCTTCAGCCATTTCTTTCCTTTCACCAGAGCTAAAAAGGTCAAACCACACTGAAGTGTCTATGACTATCATCTTCTCTCAGACAGAAACCCTTCAATCTCGTTAGATGAGAGTCTAATCCTAAAGTCCTTTAAAGTTTTTAATAATCCTTCCGGAGTCTTGGTCTTTTTCAGTTCATATTCAATTAGAATTTTGGAGGCCTCATCTATAGAATCCTCACTCACCCAATCAGGAATATGAATGTCTATCTGCATACATTCTAAGGAGTTTTCTATTCTCTTAAACTTTTTGATTGTTGTTTACATTTATATACTTCATCTAGCTTGATCTTTTTGCTTTAGAATTCTTAACGCCTATAAAGACTCTCAAACTCCTCTCTCTTTAAACCTGTTTGATAATCGCTCTTAGCCTTGAAGAACTCTTTATGATCAGGAACTGTTAACCTTTTAT
>JBKHKH010000160.1:0-3752 GCA_046537735.1 Archaeoglobaceae archaeon
ATACCGTTTTAATCGGCTTGGAGGTGAAAAAATGCCAAGTTATGTGAATGTGGAAAAATGTGATGGTTGCAAGGCTTTAGACCACACAGCGTGCGAGTACATATGTCCCAACGATTTAATGACACTGGATAAAGACGGATCGGTCACTGGCACACCGGAGAGGGCATACAACCGGGAACCAGATATGTGCTGGGAATGCTACAACTGTGTAAAAACCTGTCCTCAGGATGCCATTGAGGTAAGCGGTTACAAGGATTTCACTCCCCTGGGTGCCAACGTTATCCCTATGAGAGGTACCGATGCTATTATGTGGACGGTGAAGTTCAGGAATGGGAATGTTAAGAGATTTAAGTTCCCTATAAGGACTACGCCTGAAGGCTCGATAAGCGTGTTTGAGGGGTATCCGGAGGCAAGCGCCGAGGGCATAAACGACCAACTGCTTTTCTCGGAACCAGATAAGATGGATGTTGAAAGGCTACCTACTTTGGATGACCCCAGAGCTGGGGTAACCCCAAGAGGAGGTGGATGATAATGCCATACGAGCCTGAAATCAAAGAAGTTGATACCGACATTTTAATTCTAGGTGGTGGGATGGCCGGTTGTGGGTCAGCTGTTGAAGCTGCCTACTGGGCTAAACCATTGGGACTAAAAGTGACTTTGGTAGAAAAGTCTGCAGTGGAAAGATCTGGAGCAGTAGCCATGGGACTTTCTGCTATAAACACCTATATGGGAATGAGCGGAAGAACAAGTACTTATGGAAAGGATTCCGGCCAGCATTTCCCTGACGAATTCGTGCAGTATGCCAAGACAGACCTGATGGGGATATTAAGGGATGACCTTATTTTTGATATGGCAAGACACGTTGACAGTTCCGTTCATCTATTCGAAGAATGGGGTCTCCCCATCTGGAAGAATGATGAAGGGAAGTATGTTAGGGAAGGTCCCTGGCAGATAATGATTAACGGTGAGAGCTACAAGGTCATTGTTTCAGAGGCTGCCAAGAACGCTCTCGGTATGGAAAACCTTTATGAGAGGGTTTGCATAACCCACTTGATACCTGATCCCAAAGACGCCAACAGAGTTGCTGGAGCAGTAGGTTTCAGCGTCAGAGAAGATAAAATGTATATATTCAGAGCTAAGGCGATAATATGCGCCATGGGTGGAGCAGTCCACGTATTCAGACCCAGATCCCAGGGTGAAGGAATTGGAAGAAGCTGGTATGCTCCATGGAACGCAGGTACTACCTACGCCCTCCCCATGCAGTTGGGAGCTGAAGTGACCCAGATGGACGTTAGATTCATCCCCACCAGATATAAGGACGGCTATGGACCAGTTGGTGCATGGTTCCTGCTGTTCAAGTCCAGAGCAACCAGTGCGCTCGGTGGAGAGTACATGGTGGAGAGAAAAGAGGACTTGAAACGATATGAACCATTCGCGTCTGCAAAGCCACTGGCAACGTGTCTGAGAAACCATGCCATGTTCTTGGACCAGTATTTCGACTTCAAGGGACCTATATACATGCAAACCCCAGAAGCCATCCAGAAATTGGCTGAGACAGCAGTTGATGAGAAAGACTATAAGAAGAAGCTCAAGGAGCTCGAATCTGAGGCATGGGAAGATTTCCTGGACATGACCATTTCCCAGGCAATTGTTTGGGCTTCCAAGAATGTTGAACCCGAAAAGGACCTCTCTGAGATCATGGGTTCTGAACCGGTCTTCATAGCTTCCCACTCTGGTTCAGCTGGACTGTGGTGCTGTGGACCTGAGGATCTAATGCCTGACGAGTATAAAGATAATTTCCCTGCCCAGTACAATAGAATGACTACCCTCATGGGACTGTTCTCTGCTGGGGATGGACCTGGCGCAAGCAGCCACAAGTTCTCTAGTGGTTCGTTCACTGAGGGCAGGATCGCTGCCAAAGCAGCGTGCAAGTATGTGAACGAACAGTGCAAGGACTACAAGCCGGAAATTAGCGAAGATGCCATGTTGAAGTATAGGGACGAGGTTTTCAAGCCTATGCACATCTTCGAGGAGTATAAGGGCCAGACAACCGATCCTGAAATAAATCCGAATTACATCAGGCCACGAATGTTCATGTTCAGACTTCAGAAGATCATGGATGAGTACGCTGGTGGATGGGGCTACTTCTTCACAACCAATAACGCTTTGCTGGAGAGAGGATTGAATGAGCTGGTCATGCTCAAAGAAGATTCAGAAAAGCTAGGTGCTGAAACTTTGCACGAGCTGATGAGATGTTGGGAAAACATCCACAGATTATGGGTAGCTGAAGCCCATGTAAGGCAGTTGCTAGCCAAGAAGGAAACCAGATATCCGGGCTACTATTACAAGTCGGACTACCCTGATCTAGAGGAGAGAAAGTTTACAAACCTCAAATATAATCCAAAATCTGGAGAATGGGAAGTTATAGAGAGGCCATTGATTGAGCTAATAGAATTAACCGGAGAAGTTGCTGGTTAAACTGGTTTTATTCGAACGATTAAAAACCAAATTTTTTATTTAATTTTTATTTTAATATTTAAGGGGGGAGCGAATCCACAAATGGATGGTGAAGAAGAGTTTAAGGAAAGAATGAAGGCAAAGTTCTCAGAAATGGAAAAGCTGGGAATGGTAGATGTAGATGTGAAAACCAAAAAAGTAGTGATAACGGGAGATTATTTGGCTTTTGGTAAAGCTAAGGCTGAAGATAATAGCCACACCGCATTATGTTTTAGAATAATAAGCACAGAAATGCCTTTCAGCATGTTTCATTTAGTCACAGATAAAGAGGAGTTAATGAAACTGAGAGATGTAATCGATGACATATTGTTGAAAGAAGGTGGGATAGAAACAGTTTGAAGTAATTCTTTGAATCTTTTGTCGGGTTAAAAAGAGTTGTAAACCAATTTAAAAGAGTATTTAACTGAAAAACGGAATTTGTAGTTCGGTCTCTACATGGTAGGAAAAGAGGTAAGCTACTTCTCTATTGTAAATTTTCTACTAAGTGATGAGGTGAAGTTGCTAGCTGAGTTGGCTCCAGGAATGCTTCGAAGACTTTCGCATTCAAACCAGAGAGACCCAAAAATAAGTAAGGACTGTGTTCTGGTAGTA
Organism: Archaeoglobaceae archaeon; assembly: GCA_046537735.1. Lineage (GTDB taxonomy): Archaea > Halobacteriota > Archaeoglobi > Archaeoglobales > Archaeoglobaceae > JdFR-22. The sequence continues at coordinate 3,109 of JBKHKH010000160.1, forward strand.
AAAGAAAGGTTGCCTCGCTTTAATCAAACCATCTTTGAGTGTAGACCACCTCCGGGTATTTACAACCTTCCGGAGAACCAGCTGTTAAAATTTATCTTAAGAAAAATCCAAATTTTAATTGAAGAAATAATTAATGACTCCAGTGCAAAGGGGATGGACAGATTTGAGGAAGTTATTGCCAGTAAAAAGGGATTGGATGAGAGGCTGGCTTGGTTGAAATACCGTGTTAGCGATGCCTTAAAGAATATATATTTATCACAAGTTGATCTACCAAGCCAGGTTACAGAAAGAATGTTGATCAATGCCATACAATCCAGAAATAAGGACTATGCACTGGTAGAAGAATGCTATGATCTGTATCGACGTCTTATACTGGGTAACGATAAGGAAGAGCTGAAAAGCATTATAGAAGAGTCAATAGCTCTCTATAGGGTCTCTGAAGTGTAGATCTAAATGAAATAGTTTTAAAGTTGACATGGAAGTAAAGTGGAGTTGGAGTAGCTTTGCTTATAATTGTATTTCTTTAACCTTTTCCCGCCTCTTTTCATATTCTTTCACTCTCTTGTGTGCCACATCAGCTATTTTTTTGATTATTCTGGTGGAGCTGCAGTACTCGCATTCCTCTTCAGCTTCAATTCGGACAA
>JBKHKH010000015.1:0-23754 GCA_046537735.1 Archaeoglobaceae archaeon
TGACCAGAACCATTACACAACACCACTTAGGTAAAAGTAATTACGTAAACATTTCTGGAGTACCAAAATCCTATAGAATGCTGGAAATTTAGGGGTATTTTCAATCCCACTTCTCCTTTAAAAAGCTCTATCTATACTCATTAAGAGCCTACAAGATTTACTCCACTACCTCTATGGTCACCTTCAACTTCTCCGGGTAATCCCCACCTGTCAACTCCTTTAAAGCCCATTTCTGGACATAAAGACTCCCTATCTTGGCGGGCTCATCCCCTTGCACCTCACCATACATGATCGTGTTCTTGGTTTCCTTCGCCTTCTCAAAATCAATTTCCATCTGTATCCACCTCCTTTAGAACAAACTTCACCAGGAATTTAATCCTTTGTTTTTTAATATTGTTGGTCACAATTTTTAATATATTCTATACAACTCAGATAACAAGGAGGATCAAATGAAAAAAGAATATGATGTTATAATAATAGGAAGCGGTGCCGCAGGTCTGACCGCTGCCTACAAATGCAACTTAGAGGGTAAAAGGGTTGCCGTCATTGATTCGGGTCCCATCAGGGGAACATGCGCTTTAAGGGGTTGCGATCCCAAGAAAGTCCTTTACGGTGGCGCCGAATTCGTTGACTTCCACAACAGGATGAAGGAACTCGCTACCTTTAAGCAGGACATCTCTGTGGACTGGAACTCTTTGATGCAGTTCAAGAGAACCTTCACAGACCTCCTACCCCGGGAAATGGAACAATCCCTGAAGGAAATGGGGATCCACGCCTACCACGGAAAAGCCCGCTTCCTCGACGAATCCACAATAGGAATAGCTAATCAAACCCTGTCAGCCGAACACATTGTAGTGGCTACAGGCGCAAAGCCCCTAGAGCTGAAAATACCCGGAGAAGAACTTCTGACCACCAGCGACCAATTCTTAAATGCGGACCATCTACCACAAGACATCATTTTCGTGGGTGGGGGATTCATATCCTTTGAGTTCGCCAACATAGCGGCAAGAGCAGGCTCCTCAGTGACCATACTCCACAGAAGTGATAATTTCCTGAAAAGATTCGATCCTGACCTGGTGAAAAAGGTGGTGGAAGCCTCCGCACAGGCAGGGATCAACATGATCCCCCACAACGAAGTAAAGGAAATTGTTAGAGAACAAAATAAGCTAAAAGTGATCACCAATCATGATTCCTTTTCGGCTGATATGGTGGTCCACGGAGCGGGTAGAGTCGCCAACCTCGACCTGGACCTCGATAAGGGCAACATAAAAACCAGGGGCGGGGGTATAGCGGTCAACAAGTATATGCAGAGCATCTCCAACCCCATAGTATATGCTGCAGGCGATTGCACAGAGAAAAGCAGGAAACTGACCCCTATAGCCAACATAGAAGGAGACATCGCCGCCACCAACATACTAAAAGGTAATACCAAAGAGATGAACTACACCGGTATACCAGCAGTGGTGTTCACCTTCCCTCCCCTGGGCTCGGTGGGAACCAGCGAAGGACACCAGGTAGTATTCAAGGACCAGAGCGATTGGTACACAGCCAAGCGCATCAAATTATCCCATGCCGCCTCCAAAATAATAATAGATGAAGAAGACAAGATCGTGGGCGCTCACTACCTCGGACCCGATGCCCAGGAAATAATAAATTTCTTTTCTTTGGCCATAAGGATGGGTTTGACAGCCTCCCAGCTCAAAGAACTGGCATACACGTTCGCCTACCCCAGCACTGCCTCCTTCATAAGATACATGCTGCCCTGAGATGGAAAATATAGAATACCTTAGCTATTGACTGTCACCTTTCTCATCTCATATTGAAAAATATTTCATTACTATGTTCTGATAATGGTATAAAGCTCATTGTCGAGAAGTGATTTATATTCAAAACTTTTCTGTCCACGCTTATCGAAAAATTTTTAAAGTTATAATATTTATAATAAAATGAGGTTGAAAAACTTTAGGAGGGGAAACATGGCAATCAATTCTCTAAAATTGTCCCGTAGAGGGTTTATTAAAGCGACTGCCGCTGGTATTGCTGTTGCGGCTGGTGTGTTAAAGTACGCTAAGACGAATAACTTTTTCAAAAAGGCAGAGGCAACAACGATTGAAGAAGAGTCTCAGGAAGAAGGGGCTCAGCTCATTAAAACTGTATGTACTCACTGTGCGGTTGGATGTGGAGTTCTTGGTAAGGTTAAGGATGGCCAACTAGTTGGTATCGAGCCCTGGGTGGACAATCCCGTTAATGGCGGGAGTTTGTGCTGTAAGGGCGCAAGCATAAATCATACTGTAACTTCTCCAAAGAGGCTCAGGTATCCCATGATAAAAAGAAACGGTAGATGGGAGAAAATAAGCTGGGATGAAGCTATAAATACGATAGCAGACAAGATGATGGAGATTAGAGAGAATTATGGGCCCGACTCGGTTTTCTTTGCGGGTTCTGCCAAGGTGAGCAACGAGATGGCATATCTGCAGAGAAAGTTCATGGCGTTCTGGGGCAGTAATAACATCGATCATCAGGCAAGGATCTGCCACTCAACGACCGTGGCCGGTCTGGGAAATACCTGGGGCTATGGAGCCATGACCAACAACTTCAATGATGTGAGAAACTGCAAATCTATTTTCTTCCTTTCGAATCCTGCTGAAGCTCATCCCGTCAGCTTCAAACACATCTACGAAGCAAAGAATAGAGGTGCCGTCTTGATCTGCGGCGACCCCAGATTCAGCAGGACCGCTGCAGTGAGCGATCTTCATCTTCAGTTCAGAACAGGTACGGATATACCACTCATCTGGGGAATTGCCTATGAGATAATAAATAACGGATGGTACGACGAGGAATTCGTAGAGAAAAGAACCTTCGGGTTTGAGGAAGCAAAGAAAGTGATAATGGAATACCCACCAGAGGTAGCATCGGACATAACCGGCGTACCCGTAGACAAGATAAAGAGGGCTGCATATTTGCTGGCCACCAACAAGCCCGGAACACTTCAGTATGCTATGGGAGCGACCCAGCATGCTTATGGCTCTCAGAATATCAGGTCTTTTGCCATATTACAGCTTTTGCTTGGAAACGCAGGCCAACCGGGAGGTGGAGTTAATGCTTTCAGAGGGCACGATAATGTCCAGGGTGCCACCGATATGTGCGTCCTCAGTCATACCTTACCATCTTATTATGGCTTGGGCGAAGGAGCCTGGCAGCACTGGGCCGGTGTATGGGGTGTGGATTATGAATGGTTGAAGGATAGGTTCTACAATGAGGAATTCATGGGAAAGAACGGTTTTACCATGAGCAGGTTTTCCTGCGGGATATTGGCTGGCACTGATGCCTTCCCTGCGTGTGAAGATCTGACCATCGATCAGCCCAACAACATAAAGATGATGTTCATGTGGGGGCACTCCACACCCGCTATAGGTGATATCAGATACGTTAAAAAAGCCTTTGAAAATGTGGAGCTTCTGGTTTTTGTGGATCCTTTTGTAGAGAGTGGAGCTGCTCTAGCTGACAGGCAAGATGGAATTATCATCCTCCCGGCAGCAACCCAGTTAGAAACAAGCGGCAGCGTCACCAACAGTGGAAGGCAGATTCAGTGGAGGAATAAGATTATCGAACCCCTTTACGACTCAAAAGAAGATATGTGGATAATGTTCAGACTGGTCAAGGCTCTCGACAGGCACGATTCCGGTCTATATGAAAGATTCACCAGGAACTTCGGGAACAAGGACCCTGAGGAGATAACTTCTGAGGAAGTGAATGATAAAGAGATCATGGTTGGTGCAAGAGCAATTGGGATGATAGGCCAGAAGAGCGACAGACTGAAGAGACAGCAGGATTACGACTATACCTTCGATGAAGAGGACTGTCAGGCTAAGGGTGGTCCTCTTGAAGGAGAGTACTGGGGGCTTCCCTGGCCCTGCTGGAATGATCGACATCCGGGTACACCCATTCTCTACAGGAACGATATCCCTGCATGGGAAGGAGGTCACGACTTCAGAGTGAGATGGGGTACGGACTATGAGGGCACCACACTATTGAGTGGAGTAAATGGCCATGATCAGGTGACAATAGATGACGTGGCGTGGTCCAGGAACCTTGAGACCGATTATGGTCAAGTACTGGATGAGAACAAGATCCCTACAGGAAGAGGAAGAGCAAGGCTCTATGCGTGGAACATGACGGACCCTGTACCTATCCATAGAGAACCTATATACACGGAAAGAAAGGATCTGATCGATAAATATCCAACCTACGATGAGAGTCAGTACGGGACGTATCATTACAGAGTTCCCGTTCTCTCCAGAGTTCTGCAGGAAGCGTGCAAGACTGTTGATCTTGCCGCTCACTTCCCGCTTGAGTGGACGTCCGGAAGACAGGTGGAACACATGGGCGGTGGAGCAGGAACTAGGGCGAACAAAATACTTGCGGAACTGCAACCAGAGATGTATGCTGAGATCAATCCTATAGATGCTAATAGCAGAGGAATAAATGATGAGGATCTGGTAATTGTTATAACACCCAGAGGTCTGGAATACGGCTCTGATGTGGCCAAGGTTGTTTGCAAGGCGAGAGTGACAGGTCAAGTTGCACCTGGTCTTGTTTTCCTGCCTTTCCACTGGGGAGGATCTTACCAGGGTGAATCCTATCTTGATAGATTCCCGGTCACGGATGATATGGACACCAGACCATATGTGTCAGGGGATTCGGCAAACACAGCAAACTGCCCAGGGTGGGACGTTGAGACTCAAATGCAGAACACCAAGTCAGGGATATGCGATGTTATGAAATACAGCGAGTACAGACCACCGGAAGGACTTGAGCAAACTATGGAAACAATAATGCAGGAAGTCAGCAAGAAGATGGGGTGATCTAAATGCCAATGAAGTTTTTGGCTGACACACACGCCAATCTGTGTATAAAGGACAAAGGTTGTGAATCCATCTGCAAGAACTTTAACGGGACACCGGATGGGGTGCACAGGATCAAGGTGATAACCGTTAATGAGGGTAAACCGGGTCAATTGAATGTTCCCATGCCGTGTCTGCACTGCAATGATCCGCCATGCCTACCAGTATGTCCTACCAATGCGATATACAAGAGAGAAGATGGTATAGTTCTGGTGGACAAGGATAAATGTATCGGATGCGGTTATTGTGCGTTTGCCTGTCCTTTTGGAGCCCCACAGTTCGAAAAAGGAGGTGCATTTGGAAGTAAAGGTAAGATGGACAAATGTACTTTCTGTGTGGAACCATTTGACCAGAAAGATGACGATGGCAACTTGATTAAAAGAGAACCGATCCCCAGATGTGCAATGGTGTGTCCTACTGGAACTCTGCTTGCTGGTGAACAGGAAGAGATCACCGAAAAGCTGAGAGAAAGGGCAGGCAGTTTCCTCGCAGGAGAGGAGAGCATTTTTCTGACCGTCTAGCCCTTTAATTCAGGGTGGTATAAAAATGTGGAAAGGAATAATTGCATTGATAATAACATTGATAGTTCTGGCTCCGTTAGTTTATACCATAAACGATATAGGGCAAACGAAAAACTATATAACCAAAAACACGTACAAAGAGGTCTATTTCGATAAACAGAGTAAATATACAAGCGCAACAGAAATGAACGAACTTTTCAATTATGGTGCAAAGATCCTGATCGTCATTGCTGCCATCCTCGTGCTACTTCTTACCCTGGTGGAGTACGTGAAATTCTATAAGATCTATAAGGAGGAAAGGCGAGAATGACGTCCCTGAAAAGATTCTCTGCTCCTCAGAAAGTTGTGCACTTCCTCATCTCGTTCTCAATACTCATGTTGCTGATCACCGGACTCCCCGTAACCTTCTTCGAAAGTCTGGGATGGGTTGTAGCCGGTTTAGGCGGTTCAGAAGTTACGATGCTGTTGCACAGGTTCTTTGCTCTATTACTTCTTGCCAGCATCGTCTTCTTCGGCATCTATTTCATCCTGGAGAGGTTGACCGGAAAGAAAGGGTCAAAGCTTATCAGTTTAGGGCTTATAAGTGGCTCAGTAAAAGACATTTTGTGGTCAATAAATCTAAGGAAAGAAAGACCGAAATTCGACAAATACGACTGGGTTATGGTCGCCGACATAATAGGGATCCCCATTCTGGTAGTGATTATCGGGATCAGCGGTATCTTTATGTGGTTCCCGCACTGGTTCTTCTCAGATAACCCGGCCTTGTTCTTCACATTCCGAACGATACACGCCTTCTTCGCCATCTTCTTCCTGCTATTTGTCTTCGCACACGCTGGAACACTTCACCTGACCCCAGGGAACTTTCCAATGAACATGACCGTCTTTAATGGATTGATATCCAGAAAAAAGGCTGAAAGCGAACACCCGCTCTGGGTTGAGAAGGCTGAAAAAGTTGAAGCCGAGCCAACAGAGCATAAGTTCAATCCCATCGGCTATCTAGCATACGCAATTGCCATCATAGCTCTTATCCTCATAGTCTATACCACCTACATAATGGTGGGAGAGGGTTTCGCAGGCTTAAGGGTCGTAGGCGACAATATACTGGTCGCAATCGGCTTAAACCTCGGTATGCTGGTAGTTATCATATTCACGGTGGCAACAGTAATTGGAGGAATAACTGGAGTTGCTCAAAGAACTAAAACCTAATACCAATTCTTTACTTTTTTTAGCATTTCCTAATTCAATTATCTTCAATCTTACATGATTGCATAGATTTTGTTGAAGCTCCTTTGTTAAGCGATCTAAAGGAGATTGAACAGAGGTCACAGGAAATCTTAAATGTAAAGTATAAAAATATCCTATCATCATAGGGCTATCTGTATATAAACAGGACTGATACCACAGTAGAACAATGACGGTAAAGGGAATAATCTACGATATGGACGACCTCTTAGTAGATTCTCACCGCCTCCACGTTAGATCAGTGGAAGCTGTCATCGAACAATATGGTCGCACCATCAACGACATACCTCAGTGGTTGTGGTCGGAATCGATGGGTAAGCGGTTGATAGACTTCTTGCATGACCTGGTCAAAGTGCTGGACCTCAAAGAGTCAGTAGAGACCCTCAACCAGAGAAGATCCGAGGTCTTCCTGAAATTGGTAGAAGAAGAGCTCCAGCCCCTGCCAGGAGCACTGGAATCCCTTGATCTTTTGAACAACCACTTCAAGATAGGGCTGGCATCCTCTGGCACCAGGAAGTACCTGGAGATGGTCGTGGACAGATTCGATATCAGGAAGTGCTTCCAGGTAATAGTATCGGGGGATGAAGTGGAATACGGTAAACCCCACCCGGAGGTCTACCTCACCGCCTCCAGGAAGCTGGGATTAAATGCCAATGAATGTCTGGTCTTTGAGGATGCCACCCACGGTATACGCTCTGCCAAAGAAGCTGGCTGTAAGTGTATTGGTGTAAAGAACCCCAACACACCACCTCAGGACCTATCAGAGGCAGATATGGTGTTGAACTCCCTGGAAGAGCTCACCATCGACATGGTGAACAGTTTTCAGGCTTGATATCCGGTCATTTATTCTTTTCAGTAAATCTTAAATAAGTCATTGTAATTACAATAATGTAAGTGCTGTTTCAGAAGGACCACATGGTTTGCAGGAACCCACGGTGACCTCTCCAACCGGCTATCATGCTCATTATCCCTGTTGAGAGGGTTCCTCTTTCAGATAAACTCAGTAGTTTGGCAAAGAGATCTTTTATTGTAATATAGACTATAGATCAAGCAATAAAAAGGAACAAAGTGGTATCGTTTGAAACAGGGCTCCAGAACGCATTTCTGGTAGCTCAAGAAGAAGGTCCAATTCAATAAGAAGAATTCCTTTCAAGTCCAGTTCTTCTCTGGCTTTCTCCAGATATCTGGCCAGATCCTCGATCTCGTGTATCTCCTTTAAAACTGAGAATATCCTTTTCTTGAACTCGGTGTTGGGTGTAACTCCCCATGAAGAGAATTTGTTCCACAAACTTTTTTCCATAACGTCTCCTCTCCGGTCGCAATCGGTGAGGATAATTATGTCTTCCTTCCCGACCTCATCCACCAGGACCGCATCAGGAGTGTTGGAAGAAGTCACGATCTCGCCTTTTATACCCAGAGCCCTAAGAGAAGTTATGTCACTGGGACCTTCGACAATAATGACTGCTCCGTTCTCTGACCTTTTTTTCAGCTCTTCAAGTATCTCCTTTAACCTTGAGATGTCCTGTGGTTCAATCATTGTTCCTGATCTTCTCCTCCAGCTTTTTCACCACTTCGTCTTCCGAACTATGGTGAACAAGAATTACTTTCCTGGTGGAGGTTTGTCCAGCTATTATTTCCACTTCTCTACCAAAGAGCTCCTTAAATCTTTTTACTATCTCGTTATTTGCTTTCCCTTTCCTGGGAGGACTCTTCACCTTAACTGTAACTACACTCCTCCACTGGTCGAAACCGAGCTCGTTCTTCTTTGCTCCCGGGGTAACATCCACATCTATGGTTATTCCTTTATCTCTTACCTTAACAGCCTTATGGAGCACAAATAAGATGGATTATCTTAATTAATATACTTTTGTCCAATCTATCTGATTGACTGCTTGATACAAATTAGAGTGTTTAGCGTTTAACGGAAAAGCCCTCTTCGCCTACCGGCTCCTCCTTGCTTATCTCTACTTTATCCACTCTCGCTGACCTGGGGCCTTCGTGACACCATTCCACCATCTTGTTGAGCTTATCTTCATCTCCTTCGAAAACACCTTCAACTCTGCCATCCCTCATATTCCTAACCCAACCGTTCACTCCCAGCTCTCTGGCCTTCTCTCTGGTACTGTCCCTGAAGAAGACGCCCTGTACACGGCCGGATATGTAAACATGGATTCTGGATATCATGGGTACTAATATATCCAGGTCATTTAATTATTTTATGGGTTATATTGATGCAAACCCGGTAAGCATGATGGTTATAATGGAGGCAAAGTTATTAACCTTTTAAGGAAGTAAAATAAAATATACGAACAATAATAGGTATAGTATAGTATATAGGGCCGGAATATGAGGTGTCACCATAAGATCTCCAATATAAAGATTTTAGCAGTATTTATACTTACTTTAATCCTTGTGCTATCCCTTACTGGTTGCTCTGAAACCAAGTCTGTGGAGGAGATGAGGAGTTCAGGAGATGTAGAGGGCCTGATAAAGAAATTGAATAGCTCAGACAGTGACACCACAGCTCGAGCTGCGGAAGCTCTGGGAGAGATAAGGGATGAAAGAGCCATTAAGCCTTTAATATATACTCTAAAAAATGCAGAAGACAGTAACGTAAAACAAAAAGCAGCAGAGGCTGTGGCCAAAACCGGGAACGCCAATGTAGCCCTGCCACTTCTTATAGATGCTCTCAAACACGATGACTGGACAGTCCGTTACAGGGCAGCTCAGGCTATAGGTACCCTGGGAGACCCCAGAGCAACCCCTGCTCTCATCAGGTTACTTGATGACCCGGTGAAAGACGTTCGAAAGAACGCTGCGTGGGCATTGGGTGAAGTGGGAGACCAGAGAGGAGTGGAGCCTTTGATCAGGACCGTAAAGAATGATGAGAGTTCAGATGTTCGGGGAGAAGCGAAACAAGCTGTAATAAAGTTGGGAACCAAGTCAGTGAATCCCTTGATACAGACACTGGAAGACGAGGATGCAGAAACCCGATATTTTGCTGCTAAAGCTTTAGGGGATGTCGGAAGTGCCAGAGGTACTCCCAGAGAGCTTCGCCAAAAGATCGCCATACCACTTATCAGTTCTTTCAAGGATAATAATGCTGACGTGAGGTTGATGGCTACGGAATCGCTGGACAGTATGGGTTATACACCAAGAAATGAGACTGAGAGAGCATGGTATCTGGTGGCCAAGAGAGAGTGGAACGACGTTTCCTACTTGGGTGGACTGGCAATAGACCCCCTTATAAATGCTTTGAAAGGTACCGACTCCAGAACTAAATGGGGTGCTACCAAAGCACTGGTCAGAATTGGCCCGTCTGCAGTAGAGCCTCTCATTCAAGCACTGAGTGATGAGGATGCCCGGGTTCAGGCTGCCGTAGCTCTGGAGATCATCGGGACTTCCGAGGCAAAGGGAGCTGTGAACGAATTCGTTGAAGAATATCAGGCAGATCTGAAGTATATTGCGGATAATCACAAAGAAATAATCGAGAACGAGGACATAGAAGGGCATGAATTCCTGCTGGTTCTCGCTATCGAGCGCTACGGAGACAATGAAATGGTCAACACCTATCTGCAAACCGAGAACTCTGTTCTGCAGGATGCTGCTAGTTACTGGGCAGAAAGACATCACAGAAATGTGATATCTGGTGGTGATGGCAACACATCTACTTGGCCCTGATCAGCCTTACTTGGTCACCTTACTTGGTCATCTCATCTACTTCCTTCTTCCCTGCCTCCAGCTCTTCTACCTGCTCCTGGTCAAGCTTCAGCAGCATGGTCTGGAATTCGCCAACGTGAGTTTTCTCTTCTTTCGCTACGTCAAGCAGAACCTCTTTAATGTTCTTTTCCTGTGTTAGATTTGCCATCTGCTCATAGAGGTTGATGGCGTCAAGCTCAGCGATTATGGCTGCTCTCAATATCTCTTTATCTATATCCCCTTTCTCAATCCCTTCCAGGTTTATGGGTATCTTTGACAGCATTATCCCACCTCATGGTCAACTGTTCATCGATACTAAATAAATTTACTGAAAATACCTCTCAGACTTACCCTTAATTTAATCGAAATGCAAACATCTGCAAATCCATTGCCTAAAGAATTATGGGATTATATGGCCTCGGATTTGATCTTTGTTCTGTCCACTACCACGTAGTCTCTTATGGACTTGATATCTTTAAAAGGGATTATGTAATACCCACCGTGCATATCCAGCTTTAGATATTTGTCTTCGGGTTTGACCACCACATTGATGAGAGACCCTGTCTTTAGCTCGACACTAATATTGTGGACAGTACCGATCACTGTCCCGTCCAAAGACATGACAACTTTTCTGGCCAATTTTCTGGCGAATATCATGCTACTATAAAGAGAATGATAGCCACTATATAACTTTTTGGAAATCGGGCTTTTTCATTGATGCTGTGATCTATTGTGTCCTAGCAAGCGTTTAGTGTCCCTTTATCAGTCTTATAGAGACTATGGGGCTAGTTCGGTTTGATCTATGCTCATCTCTTATTTATAACGCTTGAGGATGCAGCGAAAGTTATGGTCACTGAGCTTGTCAAAAGTCAAATATATGAGGAGTGAGATGTAGTTAATATGGAAGTTCTAGCAGAAAACGGTATCAAGTTGACGCTTGTTGATTTGGATGAGTTCTCAAGTGATTATGAGCTGACGAGGGCAACCAAACACTTTTCAGAGTCCAGGACCCCCTATGTTGAGGCTATAATGGACGATAACGAAAGACATAGCGCTGTAACCATTACCATACCCCAGGAGTGGGAGGATAAATGCATATTTTTGCCGGAAGAGTTTTACGAGAGGCTACACGAAGAAGGTATTGATCTGGCAAGGTATTCACCTCCTGAATACACTATTGGTGATATAAGTTTTAAAGAAGTCACTTTCTTCCTTCCTTTTTCCTATGAGGAGAGAATGAAAAAAGCCAAACAGATCGCCAGGATCGCACACGAGTGTATCCATCCCAGCACTTCAGAGATAGCTGGCCAGATAAGACAATTTGGGGATATGCAGTATGTAATATTAAGTGACAAACACGAGTTCTGGTGTAATGACTTCGATAGCGGCGATAAGATTGTGAGGTACTGCCTGAAGTACAAGTTGCCCTATATTCAGGTTGGCCTTCAGTTCCCTTACTCCAGATCAGGCAGGGCAAGGATAGACATTTATTTCCTGAAAGAGTGGATAGAAGGTAGCACTCTACCGGAGAAGATAAAGAACAAGCTAATAGAGTTCGTCAATACTGAGCCATTGGAAACTGATATCATAGCCCACACTCCACCTCCCTGGATGGTGAATTATTATGGCTACAGAAGTGACTGGTGGGGAATTACCACCCCTGACTTCGTGATAATCCCAGCGGTAAAGACTTCCAGTGATAGAGCAGAAGAAGTAGCCAGGGCAGTGGCAGAGATCGTCCAGAACAGCTTAATAGAGCAAAACGGCAAGTCAAAAAATTGAAATTGAAGAACTACAAATCGGGTTCTCCAGAAAAGCTGTATTTTCCGTAATACGAACTGCTCTCTGTTCGGGAAGATCTTCCCAATTCTCTGTCCAGGACTTCAATGATCTCTTCTGCAGTAACTTTTTTTCCACTATCTGATTTCACAGATGATGAGATCTTATCTATGATCTCTACAGTTTTACTCCAACCTAACCTACCTGAAATATCCCTTATTTTCTCCATAACCTCTTCCCAATCCTTCTCGCTCTCTCCCAAATCCTCACGGATGGATAAGCCATATTTTTCGCCCATAATTGGAATATGATTTTGAGAGTTAAAAATTTTTATCCAACTTCCTGCTCCTTTAAGAGCTGAGCATTTAGTTTTAAGATCCATGCAAGAAAGGGCAACTCATTATTCTCTATTAAATTGAACTTACAACTTACACTTGAAAATATTAATATATCTTTAATTTTCGTTTCCACCCATGGTTTTGGATTTGATAATAATCAGTGCTTTACTGGTCAGTGTACTGTCCTTTGTAGGAATATTGACTTTATCCCTGTCCGGCGAGGTCTTTCAAAGGATTCTTCTTCTTTTGGTGGCTTTTTCTGCTGGTGCTCTGATGGGTGGAGCTTTCATACATCTGATGCCAGAGTCTTTAGAGAAGATCGAGCCTCTTCAGGCTTTTGTTATACTATTGATAGGTTTCTCTTCTTTCTTTTTACTGGAAAGACTCCTGATGTGGAGGCACTGTCATAAACACCATTGCGAAGTTCACCCCTTCACATACCTCAATCTGGTTGGTGATGGGCTACACAATTTTATTGATGGAGTGATCATCGCAGCTGGCTACCTTACCAGTGTCCCCGTAGGTATAGTGGCTACATTTGCAGTGGCAGCCCACGAAATACCTCAGGAGCTAGGGGACTTTGCTGTCCTCGTCTATGGGGGTTTTTCGAAGATGAAAGCGCTATTGTTCAATTTTGTCTCAGCGATTACGGCTATTGCAGGCGCACTGATCGCTTACTTCTTATTACTTAGTCCAGATACTATCGTACTTGTTCTTCCCTTCGCTGCAGGCAATTTTTTGTATATTGCCAGCTCTGACCTCATACCCGAACTGCACAAAGAGGCCAGCCTGAAAAGATCGTTCCTGTTCTTCGTGATGTTCGTCATCGGTATCAGCCTAATGTACTCCCTCAAAATGACCTTTGGAGCGGATTGAGTGAGAAGGAAAGAAGAGCTAAAATGAAAAGGGAAGATGGGAATTACCTTTTCCGCAGATAAATGCCAACGGAGATACCTATAACCGCAAGGACGAACTCGAAACCCGGGACCATTCTCTGCAGAGTAGGTACTGTCATATCCTCTCTTTTTCTGAGTGTAGGAGTTTCTTTAGCGGATTCTTCCGTATCAGTGTTCTGGTTATCCTGTTCCTGCGTGTTCTGCTCTTCCTCTGTGATCTCTGGCGATGGGGTTGCGGTAGGCTGAGGAGTAGTGGTGTGGTTAACTGTCTCGTTTTGTGAGGTTTGTTCAGCTGTATGGTTTTTACTTTCAGTGCTGTTGGTGGCATTGCCTGCTGGTGTGGTGGATGTGTTCGACGCAGACTGTGAGTTATCAGATGTGGGGTCAATGGATTCTACAATGGAGATCAGGAAGAATTTTTGAGGGTCTTTGTCGGTGTCTACGCAGTCGGATGATGATGCGTAGAAGAACAGGTTGGTGTAGCCCACTCCTGCGATGTTGCTTACCTTGATCTGGTCTTGGAAATCACCTTCTTTTGCATAGATCACTTTATCCTCTGACCTCGTCTTGTACACGCCTCCTGAGGGGTCTTCAGTTATACCTAAAAATGTATCATCGTCACCGGCGAAAACGTATACTTTATCCGTGGTGGTGTTACCGGTTACGTTGATCAATCCGCCCTTGGCAACTTTGGTGTTGTCCAGATCTACCATCAGCTCGTTCTTCATGATCCTGATCTTCACAGAGTCTTCGTCAAGCTTTTCTGTGGTGCCCGGTGAGAAGATGACCGCAGTTACTTTATATGAGGTGAAAGGTGCATCGTCACTAATGCGCATACCGCCGGTGTTCCATGTGCCATCCGAACCCACCATAGCCTTCACGTAATCGGTACCACCCACACTTTCAGAAGATACATGCTCTATAAAGCTCAAATCGCTTCGTTTAATATAAACCAGACTTCCCGCGCCCAGGGATGATGTCCCCTTGAAGTCTATGATGTCGTTGCGGCGATAGGTCACATCATCCATGGTGAACTCAACCTGAGGGGAAGTGACTTCTATGTATTCTGTATCTTCGCCATAGTGGTCCGCTCCGGTGGTAACCTTCGCTATTAGTTTATACTGAGCATCTCTTTCCCATGAGAGAGGGATGGTCATCTTCTTTTGGAAGGTACGGTTCTCCTCCACGTCTACACTATATGTGTCCACCTTGTTCATAGAGTCGTAAACCTCTATGGTCACTTTATTCAATCCGATACTGGTGTCATCCTGTCTGCTGTCAGTTACAGCGACATTGGTCTTGCCTTCCAGTTGGAGGTCTTCACCTATGGCTATGGATTCCCTGTCGATGATGAGGTCCACCTCAGGCTTTGCTATGGTGAAGTCTAGCCTTTCTACCGTATCTGGATGCTGGGGGTCCCATATCTTAAGGGCATAGGAACCGGTGGTCCCTCCGCAGGAATTGAATATGGTTAAAGTTGACATCTTCAACTCTATCTGGTGTTCGGGGTTGGAGACCAGCGCTTCATTCCCATCAACGGTTTGACTTCCATCAACGTATGAGCTTTCAGCCAGTGTCTGGAAAGAGTTCTGTTCATAAGGGCCCAGTAAGGTCCATTTGTACTGGTTTGCGGTAATGCTCCCGTCAAAAATTAGTTTATCTCCTACCGCTATTTCGGAGCCGTAATTTTTGAGATCAATCAATATCTCCGGACTTAAAAGCTGTGCCTCAATGACCTTATCGTTGGAGACATAAGTCTGGTTCTCCAGGTCCACTCTTATGGAGAAATTAGTCGCTGGCCGATAGGATTCTACAGGAAGAGTAATGATCTCCTTTTTCATTCCGTATTCCAGGTCGAATCGCTCTATAAGATCATCGTAGTTATCTCTATCCATGATGTCGAGGTAACCCGATTGAGATTGAGGGTAGGTTACCTCCACTTTCAACGGGTCTCCATAATTTATCTTTATTTTATTATCGGTCTCTTCTTTAATGTCCAGGAGTTTTATAGAAATATCCCCGCTGCCGAATGTACTTGAGTCCGTACCAGACGCTCCTCCAACGATGAACAGTAGTGTGATTACTAACAAACCGATCCTTATGTGGGCACTCATATGTCCTCAACATAATAATTATTAGTAGATAGATAAATTTTACTGAGGCCAGTTGATTATCAGATACATGGGCAACTCCATACCACATACCGGCCCCACCAGCACATTCCACCCGGTTTCTCTCTCCACTTCATCCCTGAGACTGGCTGCAAATCCGGGTATTACCATAATTCTGTGCTCCACTGTTTCCTCTATACCTGAGGAGTTGATAGTCTCCCTGATCTCTTTCCCACTGAATATGTTGAGCACAACAGACATGTCCACCGTGTGACCGCCCGTGTCTATGGATACAAGGTGGCAATCGATACCGGCAGTAGCCAGAATGGCTCCCAGGACCATGTGGGTGTATACGCTATTCCCCGTTATCAGGACAGGGGAGCTCTCGTCAGGTTCTCCAAAGGTGATGGCGCCAGTGTTTGCCGAAACTGGTGTCTCGGGGATGGGTACCTCAGGCAGTATGTCCTCGGCTTCATCTATGATACGGAACAATTCTGCGTACCGGCTGTTACCCATAAATTTCCCGTACTTTTGGATATTGACCATGTCCAGGTAAAGATCTGCACCCATATCAAACACTCAAAGTGTGCCCTGATTAAAACTATTGGGTGTTATAGTGAAAAAGGGTTGGACCTCAACTTAACTTCAAGCTTAACTTAAGCACAAGAATTTTAATACTGGTTCAAGAGTTGCATTACATGATCCTTAAAGGCAGGGCATGGAAGTTCGGTGACGATATCTCCACCGACCACATAACCCCGGGCAGGTACTACCACCTCAGAAGCAATATGCCAGAGCTGGCCAAACACGTAATGGAGGATGCCAACCCCGAATTCCCTCAAAAGATGAAAGAGGGGGACTTTGTGGTGGGCGGCGAGAACTTTGGAATGGGCAGCAGTAGAGAACACGCCCCACTGGCGCTCAAGATAGCCGGAGTCTCGGCTGTACTTGCTAAATCATTCGCCCGCATATTCTACAGGAATGCCATCAACGTAGGACTTCCTCTGCTTATCGTGGATACGGACAAGATAGACCAGGGAGATGAGCTGGAAGTAGACCTCACTTCTGGAACAATTAAGAACTTGACTTCCGTTTCCACTATCAAGGCTCAGCCCATGCCCAGGGCCATGCTAAGGGTTTTAGAAGAAGGAGGGATAGTGAACCTCATAAAGAAAGAAGGAGACATAACGGTCTAATTTTACTGATTCTATTGTTTACCTCCTCATCATGCGAAAAAGGTAAATAGTATAAAACGCTTCATTACAACTATCATTATGCAAGAAATTAAACAGTCAGAGGCTAAAACCAAAAGATTGAGCATTAAGTGCAACACTTGTGGAAATGAGGTTTATTTCTGGAGGGATTCGGGCAGATTGAAGTGTCAGATCTGCGGAGACTATGTAGATTACTTGATTTGATCTGTATAGTTCGATTTTAGCCTAACCCTGAATCCGCATCCTCTAGTTTATCCCTGGCCTTCTCTTGAGAGCTTTCTATCTTCTCTCTGAGTTCAGGTCTGCCTACTGCGAGGATCTTCACTGCCAGCAGGGCAGCATTCTCCGGTTCTAGAACGACAGCAGGAGCAACTCCAGATGGCATCCTCAAGCTGGATAAGACATCCATCCCCCCGAATTTACTGCTGTATGGCGGGCAGGCGATAACAGGCGAAGTGGTATTGGCATCCACAAATCCACTCAAGGCGTTGCTTCTTCCCGCCACCGTGATATATATCACATCTTTATACTCTTCCAGTATCTTAAGGACCTTTTTAGGGGTCTTATGGGCCGAAGCAACCCTGTAAGTGTAATTTACACCAAGATCTTCAAGAGTATCTCCTATCTTCTTTGCAAAATCAAGATCGGACTTTGAACCCATCAATATGACCACATCCATACCCGATACCACCTTCAAGACGTCTATACCCTCATCATCTTCAAGAACTATAAAATACTTTGTAGCCGCTACAACCAGCTGATGGGGTAGAACTTAAGTATTGTTTTCACTTTCACTTCTACGTGAGATGGGATGGTCTGATAGTTATAACTCTGATGCTACTGCCACTGGTTATAATGGAAGGATCTGTAGCTTACATCTTCTGGATTGTGGTCACTGGCGCTTATATTGCGTATATAGCCCATAAAACCAGAGAATTGGTGAGCTCAAAATGAACTCTGCGGACCTGAACATTCCCTTCCTCCTGTTGCTTGCCTTTTACATTATAGCTGCAACGATTATTGCCGTCTATGCCAGAAGAGGTGTAGTGGACCAGGAGGACTACTTTGTTGGTGGGAGGAAGATCGGTGGGATCGTCTCTGCTCTTACCTATGCTGTGACCACTTATTCTGCCTTCATGATAGTGGGGCTGGTGGGCTTCGCCTACTCTACAGGAGTCGGTTCAGCAGGTTTTGAGCTGGTGTATCTGGTAGCTACTCTTTTCCTTCTGTCATACTATGGTCCCCGGATATGGAAAATGGGTAAAGAGAAGGGACTTATCACTCCCTCTGAGATCTATAAAAAGATGTACGGTCCTGTAGTTACCAGGCTCAGCGTTCTGGTGGCTCTGGTGGCTTTAGTTCCCTATATCTCAGCTCAGGTAACAGGTATATCCCTTATACTGGAGAAGAACATCCACATAAGTTTTGAGCTAGGGGTCATCTTCATAACATTTCTGATAGCTATCTGGGCAGTTCTAGGGGGTTTGAGGGGTGTAGCGTGGACCGATGCTGTTCAGGGACTTATAATACTGGTATCCACTGTTCTGGCAGTATCCTGGATCTACCTGTGGGGTTTTGGCAGTTCCGGCTCAATAGTAGAGAGCCTTCAGGGCACAGAAGTCCTTAAGTTCCCCAACAGCTTCTGGACGCCTCTACAGTTCTTTGCAATGGCATTACCATGGTCTTTTTTCTCTCTCACCAATCCTCAGGTCTTCCAGCGGATGTTCATACCCCGGGATGTCCTCTCTCTCAGGAAGATGATCCTGTTGTTCGCCATATTCGGGTTGATGTATACTGTTCTTACCACCTTCATGGGCTTGGAGTTGAGAGCTTTGACAGAGAACGGGGTTTTTCCTGCCATAGACTACAGAGATGACGTTACCCCCACTGCTATTCAGTTCATGCCCCAGTGGCTTTCCCTGCTGATCTCCCTTAGCATCATTGCAGCAGCAGTGACCACTTCCAACTCTATTATACTCACTCTTTCCTCTATGACCTCCAGGGATATTGCCCGCAAAAGATCTGTGCTTGCTGGAGAGATAACTATCGTCATCTTGACTATCACTGCTGCTCTATTTGCCCTTCAAAGACCGGATTACATAGTCGAGCTCTCCGTCCTCTCCTCAACCATACTCCTGTGCCAGTTACCCTTGATCCTGGGGGTTTTCCACAGCAGGGATAGAAAAAGGAAGAGAATCACCGGTATGGCCACCCTTCTGGCTGGATTTACTGTTGCAGTAGCATCTATATTCGATCTGACCCTGCCCCATCTTCCGGTATCCATATGGGTCTTCATGATATCCTTTGCAGTATATATACTGGTCTCCCGGTTGGAAAGCGCAGTTATTAGTTGACTAACCCTCTTCTACAGCCCTTACCTTGGACTCCATGGTCAATTCCTTATCCTTCCTGTCATCAATTTTGATGGTTGTGATAACCCTATTCACTTCTGTTTCCAGAACAGATCGGTGTACTTCTTTACAGGCTTCCATAACTTTATCCAGATCTCCTTCAATTACCGTGGCCATAGGGGTTACCCTGTAATCCAACCCCCTTTCTTTTAATAAGTCTACGGCCTGTCTAATATATTTGCTTACACTGGTGCTTCCAGTTCCAACAGGAACAATACTCAATTCCACTACCACCATATTATTAACCCCTCATCCAAAAACTATATAATTTTCCGCTTGACACTTGACAGGAAGGTCATTATCATAGAGCTTCTATAATAATTGTGACATTTTCAACTGATTTTATAAATCGGAAAAAACAACCTATTTCTGAGAAAACTGATACCAACTCACCACAATTTTTTATTTTTTTATATCAGTAAGATGACCACCACGAACATAAAGATGGCCAGAATAGCTCCGGCAAAAAAGACGCTTCCGATACCCCATATACCAAGGATCATCCCCATTAGAACAGGGCCTATGGTCTGACCAAACTTCAAGACCGTCCAGTTGATAGATATAAAACCTGCCCGGTATTCCTTAGGAGCTGAATCTGTGAGAAGAGTTAGAAAAATGGGGATATTTATTCCCTGAGCAACCCCATACATTATGGCAGGAAGGAGCAATACCCAGATGTTGGAGACGAGGGGAATAATCGTCAGGGCTAGAGCATAAATAACGTATGCTGCTTTTAAAAGACTTCTTTCCCTGAACCTGTCCACCAGCTTTCCTATCTGAGATGCTGTAAAGGCGGCTGTCAGGAACATAATGGTCATGACTAGACCAATGACAAAAGAAGAAGTTTGGAAATAATTCTTTATGAGGAAAGGAAAGTAAGTTTGAGCTATCCCGAAATGAATAACGAAGGTGATCACAATGGCCATTAGTAATCCTGCTACCCGGCGATTTTTTATACCCGTAAAAGCACCTTTAACATAATCTTTGAATAAGCTCTCTTGTTTGGGTTTGGGAGCGTCCAGCCAGAATAAGCATATGAATGCCAGGGGTAAAGCTACAATAGGGAGGAAGAAAGGAAAATACCACCCCAATAAGGCCATTGAACCGCCTATAAAAGGAAACACTGCCTCTCCTGTGCTGAGAGCACTTTCATTGAGACCGATCGCTGCAGCCCTATTTCTTCCAGAGTAGAGGTCTCCGATGATGGTAACGATAAGCGCTCCTAGCGATGCTGCTCCCGCTCCTTGAAGGAACCGCAGGGTCAGCATGAGGCTGAAGTCACGGGCAAAACCACAAGCGGTCCCTGCAAAGGCGAAGAGCAGCAATGAAGGGACTAGAACTTCTTTTCTCCCCAGCCTATCAGCAAGAAATCCGAGTACAGGGATTAATACCATACCGGGTAAGGTGAATATAGTGATAAGCAAAGCAGTTTCCTGATCCGTTATTTTCAAACCTTTTGCCACATCTGGCAAGGCGGGAGCAATACTGGAGACCCCTAAAACCACCATTAAGGCAACTCCAAAGATTATTTGGAGATTAACGTCTTTATATAGACTATTGTCTATTTTCACGGTCCCTCTATCCATTAAGACTTATTTAATCCCCGGAGAAATAAATCTTTACCCTTAAAAAGCCTCTCAAAAATGTAAAACCAAAAAACACCATTAATAATTCAAGTGCTAGGGTGGAAAATTGTTTAGGACAGATGGTGTTGGAGGATGAATCTATCTACTACCCATCACCACCCTAGCAATGAGCACCCATTATTCCAATCTTTATAAATTTTTTCGTCTAATAATAATCATTAAACTATAAACAAATTTTTGAACGGGCATCAGAAGAGATTATCACTCCTGTTTGAGTGACGAGTCCTGGATTGATTTATGAGGGTTTAAGAACTACCAAAATTTCGTTTAGTGCAAGTAAAAAAATTAAACGGGTATTAAGTAGTCCTTTGGTACTCAAAGCCCTCTAGAAGCTCCCGGATCTTGGGATGGTCCAAAATATTCTCAGAAGACGTCTCTTTAAAAATATCAGAGATCCCTCTGCAGAGTGTCAAAATAGCCTTTCTGTGGTCTGCTTTGCTCCTGTGGATATGAACTGGTTGAACACCCATTTCCTCGTAGGAACTGAAGTGCCCATTGCCCAATCCTGCCTCCTCAAAAACCCTTTTCACATGAAACAAGGTCAAGTGCAAAAGCACAAGTTCTTCTTTATGCATGCATATATCACCTGCCACCCGCTTGTCACTGTTTAGCTAAAGGTTAAAATTTTTGTGGTTGCCGGTACGGGAAAAAGTTATATATAATTATAATCATAATCACTAATGGGTTTAGGGAGTAAGTCCATCACCTTCAGTTTGATTAGCCCCCACATAGAGTCTCCTCTATGCCCCCTCCAGGGAATTGGTCTTAGGCATTATTCTCCCTCCGATTCCCCCCTCCACCCCCTCCCTAAACCCTATGTAAATTTTAGAGCCGGTCAAATATCTTAATTTCTCAGGATCTAGATAGCACAGATTAGGTAGAAAAATAGCTATTCCATACTTAATTGAATGGAATAACGTTATTAATGGATCGAGCCCAAGACGAAGAGAGATATCACTACTCCCAGCGTCACAATGGTAAAGAATATGCTCAGCAGTATATATCCTAAGTTGTTTATACTAACACCCCCTGAACAGTGTTTGTATGATTGCTTAACACGTACCATTATTAAATTTTACTCAATTATCCCAAATTTTCTTCTCCCCACTTCTCCCCCAGATATGATACCATAAGGTTTAGAGAAGCAATATGCTGTCTATTCCTGTAGTATAAACTATAGACCAAAAAACTAGGCTTGGTAAGTATACTTATCTGAAGATTGACCGTCAACCAATTCGGCTTAATATACCGGGTTTAACAAGGAATAGTGGTATCACGAATTGAACCAAGGCTCCAGAACGCATTTCTGGATTATGAACAACAATGAAAAACACTTTATAGATTTGTTTGCTGATATTGTAAAGGACATGTTCTTCAGAAAAGAGGATGGTGAGGTCGACAGAAGGAAATTACTTCCAGTAGCAGGTCTTTTGCTGCTGATCCTGGGAGTGTTCTCACCCACCGCTATTATAAATGATGAGGAATATAATATCTATGATCTGAATTCCTACGTGGAGAACGTTCTCATGGAAGATTCGGGAGATACTGGTTTGGCTAATCTATTGAATAGTATTATTTCCCTGGTAACCATATCTATTCTGCTTTCCATACCATTTGGTTTGCTAAGCTTAAAATTCCAGAAGACCGTGATGATCACCTCCATACTGGCTTTTCTGGCAGGATTATTTGAACTCATCTTCTTCGTTTTATTCACTCAGCTGGTGGAACAATCAGGTCAAAACCAGCTCTTCTTAAGTTATTCTCCTTTTATATTCTTCGTCTCATCAGCGGTCTTTCTTCTCCATAACTACAGGACCAAAATTAAGCGCAGAACCGAAATGATTTCTTGAAATCCACCCCTTAAAAACTAGAGTTCAAAAAGAAAAGTCTAAATTTAACTTCTTGTATACCCTATCATATGCCCGATACAGTTGAATGCCCGCACTGCGGCTCAGATAATCTGGAGTACCGGGATGTTGTTTCTGAAAGGGAAGGAGAAACACAGAAATTAAAGGTTGATTACTTCTGCAAAGTTTGTGGAAAGGTCTTCCAGCTGTAATCCATGAAGGGATCCATTATCCAAGCCTTCTCTCACTCAGCTTGAGATATGATCTCTTTTATATTGCTACATGATTTGAGGTCAGAGCTAAAATATTCCGAAATGTTAAAGACATGCATTGAGAGCGGGTAATGCAGCTACGGTGACGAAGTTAATGTTAAGACATTGTAAAATAGCCTGAGCTATGCCAGGAAAAAGGGAGATGGAGATAAATGGCTGAAGATACGGACTTGGAGGAATGGATAGAACGTTTAGACGACGAGGATAACTGGATCAGAAAGGATGCTGCAGTTCGTCTGGGGGAAATTGGCAATGAAAAAGCAGTGATGCCATTGATTAAGGCTTTGAAGGATGAAGATAAAGACGTCAGATACGAATCTGCATTCGCGTTGGGGAGTATAGGGGATAATAGGGCTGTTGAGCCATTGATCGAGGCTTTAAGAGACAAGAATATCAGCGTAAGGAAAGGAGCTGCCATCGCTCTGGGGAAAATTGGCGATGAAAAAGCAGTGATGCCATTGATAGAGGCCTTAAAGGATAAGGTTGATTTTGTGGGTAGAGGAGCTGCCATCGCTCTGGGTAAAATTGGAGAACCCGCTATTGAGCCTGTAATCCACCTTTTTGATAATGGAAACCTGGAAATACGCAAGAGGGCTGCCATAGCTCTGGGAGAAATCGGCGATGAGAGGGCTGTTGGTCTTCTCCACCAATTGCTGGATGAGGAGGATTCTAATGCTCAAAAAGTGGGTAAGTGGGCTATAAGAAAGATTAAACGAGCTAACCAGAGTAGATGAAGCCTTAAGATATTTTTAGAGTGCGATCACAATTATCGATGTGGTATCAAGCGGTTTAGACCTATGTACAGTGATGAATTAAAAAGATAAAATTTTTATTAGGTTTCCCTCAACTTTATTTTGGGTCGGAAAAATGGAGT
>JBKHKH010000067.1:0-10069 GCA_046537735.1 Archaeoglobaceae archaeon
AAGGAACAAAGTGGTATCGTAAGATGCCACGCGGCTCCAGAACGCATTTCTGGTTGTGTATACTCTGATCTCTAACATCTAACAATTCTCAGACCTTATTTTCACTGTAGCCAGGTGAGCGCTCCTGTTGGCGAACACCACAAAACTACCTGGTGAAACATATCCGGTAGCGGAATGCTCCCTTGTCCGTTGTTTTGACAGTTTGGAGTTGTAGTCGAAGTCTCCCCCTTCCAGGATCTTATCCACATCCTCATTGGAAGGAACTACCCAGAAGTCTATGTGGTGACTGCTTCTTAACTTCAGGTCCAGAAAATCCTGTGAGTAGGTGAACACTTCTGCCTGGAATGGCTGCACGAATATATCAGCTTCCTCTGTGTCATCTTCATCTTTTTTATTTGTAACCTGGTTCTCACAAATTTTAAAGGAATTAGGGCACTTTCTCATTATCTTCTTATTTGCTATACTGTAGAACTGGGATATATCATCCCTATAGCTTCTCCTTTGATTTATACCACCTAACATAACATCACACCTCCCCAAAAACTCAATATCAGAGTCCTAAACCTCAATGTCAGAATTTTTATGGTGGCAGCGTATGTAATGGTAAACTGCTTTAGAGATAGCCTCTTTAGTTGTCTTCTCTTCTGTTTTCTCTTTGAGTTTGTGGATGATATCTTCTGAAAACTTTATATTTATAATAACAAATCTTCTCACACTGCCACCCTGTTTATTATTTAATATGCTTTTAATTAAGAATAAGGATTGTTAAAGGTATTATTAAAGATAATAAAACAGGAAAAACTAGTTTGAAGTGTGTACTCACTTGTCAATACTATATGATAATCATAGACTCGAAATCAGTTAGTATTATTAATATGGGGTATTCTAAATTAATATTGGAGACCGGTTGGAAGACAGGTTGGAAGACAGGTTGGAGAGGTGTCAGTTTATTTAAAAGGACTGGGCTGGTTGAAACGGATAGGTGACAGATCAACCGAAGAGGATTTCCATCCCAACCTCAAAATCTGGTGGAACCTAAATTCCCAGGGTAATGATGTAGAATATGGCGATAAATCCCAAGATGGCCACCAGATATAATTTCAACCTCACTTGGAGATCTTGATTCCATCCTGCGTAATTGGTATTGTACTTTTCGAGCATTAAACATTCACTCCTTTAATTATTGTATACTATATATTGTGTTCACTGACCTTAATCGATGCTATAAGGAATGAATAATAAAGTAATATCTAATTTATACATATAATTATCATCAGACCATCTGGACCTACCTGACTTACTCTTAGCCAATTTACACCCAAATTTGTAACTGTATGTAACTGATTATTGAGCAATATCCCTAAAAAATCTAACATCTACTCCATTTCAAGGACAAATTCCAAAAAATTTATAAAGTAATCAACTTCAAATTCTGTTCGTTTATTAGGGAGGGAGATAATAAAATGCCAGTTAGTTCTCTAGAGTTATCCCGAAGAGATTTTATGAAAGTAACCGGGGCTGGCGCTGCTGTTGCTGCTGGTGTGTTAAAATATACGGAAAATAATAATTTCATCCAAAAAGCAGAGGCCAGCGCTTTTCATGAGGGCGAAGAGGAAGCCGGACTAATCAAAAGTATTTGTACCTGTTGTCCTGGATGGGATGTGGAAAACCAGATGCCGAATACCGGATCAGGTATTTGTGACTCGGCGAAGTTCAGCGAATACAGACCACCGGAGAGATTGAAAGAGGGTATGGAGACAGTATTGGAAGAAATAAATAAGGAGATGTAGAGGTGATCTAAATGCCGTTAAAATTTTTAGTTGACACTCATACCAACCTGTGTATAAAATGTAAGGCCTGTGAGGCAATATGCAAGAACTTCAACAATGTCCCTGAGGGGATGTCCAGAATAAAGGTGGTTACCATTAACGAAGGCACTCCAGATCAGTTGAATATCCCTATGCCCTGCATGCACTGTACAGACCCTCCCTGCATGAAAGTGTGTCCTATGAACGCCATATATAAGAGAGATGACGGAGTTGTACTCGTGGATAAGGATAAATGTATAGGTTGTGGTTACTGTAATTACGCCTGCCCATTTGGAGCCCCGCAATTTCAGAGCAGTGGCGCATTCGGCACTAAAGGTAAAATGGACAAATGCACTTTCTGTGTAGAGCCCTTTGAGCAGAAGGATGAGCAGGGCAACCCCATCCAAAGAGAGCCCGCTCCAAGGTGCGCTATGGTTTGTCCCACTGGGACTCTGCTTGCCGGAGATATTATGGAGATCAATGAGGAGTTCAGAAAGAGAGTCAACCATTACATGTCCACAGGACTGATTGAAAGTATGTTTAGGGTGTAGGTGGTATCATGTTAAAAGGCTTAATCGCTTTAGTTGTAGGTTTGCTGGCGATATCCCCCTTCTTTGTAGGTATGGCGGCTACTGGGGTGATGGGAGGCAGCTATATAACCGATAATAGCTTTAGATACTTTCCCCCAGAGGAAAGAGCAGGTAGCTATGACCTTATTGAAGAGATAATGCTGTATGCGAACGAAATTCTGTGGATACTGCTGGTGATCCTAGCGTTCTTCGTGTTCATAATGACCGCTGCAGAGTATTACAAATTCTATAGGATGTATAAGATCGAGGAGGAGCACATGAAGCATATGCAAGAGCAAGGGGGTGAAGGGCATTGAAGCAACTTATTAGGTTTTCCACACCTCAAAGAGCTGCCCATTTCCTCGCCTCCCTGGCTGGAATGTTGCTGCTTATCACCGGATTACCCATCACGTTCTCCCGTGAGCTGGGATGGATGATCGACCTTATGGGCGGCGAAGTAGTGTCCATGCTGGTCCATAGAATTGCTGCCTTGATCCTTACCTTCACCATCGCTTATTTCGGGACCTATTTCATAATAGAGAGAATGAATTCCAGAGGAAGAGGGGACTCCAATATCACATTTACCAAACCCACATTCTTCTTTAGCATTCTGACGGACATGATAGCCGATATGCTGTGGACCTTCCATCTTACGGACAAAAGACCCAAATCAGGGAAATATGACTGGGTTATGGTTGCCGATATCCTCTCGGTACCAACTTTCTGTGTCATTGAGATCATAACTGGAGCCCTATTGTGGTTCCCCTTCCCCTACCTTTCCTTTAATCCAGAGCTGGTACTGCTGATGAGAACCATACACGTTTTCGTAGCTGTGTTTGCCATATTCTTCGTGTTTGCTCATGCGACCATCCTTCACTGGACTCCCGGAAACTACCCCATCAACATGGGGATATTCAATGGGTTGATGCCCAAGCATAAGGCTGAAGGTGAGGTCCCTGAATGGATACCTGTGGCCCCAGAAAGCGACAAACCTGCCAAACCTTACAAATTCCACCCAATAGGCTACGTGGTAGGAATTCTCTCCTTGGGTGTAATGCTACTGGCAGCGTACATAACCTATATGCTGGGTACAGAGGGACTGGCAGGATTCAGGCTAATGGAAGAAAGTATGGCGGCTTTCATAGGGCTCAACGCAGTAATGGTAATATTTGTAGTTTATGTGATAATGAGCTTCTATGGACTGTCAAAGGCGATCTCGGAATAGATCAAACCTCATTAAACCTCTTCTTTCTTTATTTTATCTATATTTTAAGAATAGAACAGTTAACGGTTCTTCCACACTTTCCCCCGGTAGTGACCGGTGATGGGGCAACCTAAACAGAGCTCGTTCCTCCAGTAATCGCAGGTTCCACAATCAGATCCACATGGGGCTTCATCCGCCGGCTCCACATGGATCCGCATGGGAACTACTGTATCTCTCTCGGCTCTGACCACGATCCCCACGTCAATATCGAAGACGTCTTTGCTGGGTCTAACATGGTGGTCTACAATAGCTTCTAGCGTGGTAAGTTCTTCGCAGATGAACATCATGCACAAGTTTCTGTTACCTGCCACAATAAAACCGTTGAGGAAAAAAGGACATCCATTGAACAGTTTGAGCAGCTCTCTGGGCTGTCTGCATTTAACATCAACTTTTAAGATATACAGTCCGGGCTTCTTGATGTTCAGCCCATAAACGTGGTTTAAAATACCGAATTGAACCATTTTCTTTATTCTGGCGCCCACAGAGGGCTGAGATAAATTAACTGTCCTGGCTATCTCGTTTTGAGAGACTTCAGGATTATCTTCCAGCATTTCCAGGATTTGTTTATCTTTTTCATCGAGCTCAATAAATCCAGCCATAATAGCTAAAGCAATAATGGTTATAAATAATTAGCGAAATCCCTTACAACGAATAAATATTAATTAAAATAAAGATTGAATAGTGTTATATGAAAATATTGAAATAGAAGGTGACAATCAGGATTTAAGGGCCTGAACGATCAAATCGTCGATGATACTGCTATCCTTGTCCAGGAACTCTAGGAGAAAATTGCAAATTTCTTTGTAGAAAAAGCTCTTCTCATTCTCGTTAATGGCTGTGCACAGCGATTTAGACCAACCCAGCTCTTCTTCAAGGAACTTTTTCTGGTTCCTCAACTCGGTCACAGCTTCTGATTTACTGGAAGCGGCATTCTTACTGCTCTCCGCCATGAAAAAAAGTTCAATCCCTATGTGATCGGCAGGCTCTTTATATTCAAAGGTGTAGCCCATCTTCTTGTATTTCTCGTTAATTCTCTGAGTAACTTTCCCATAGGGATTTTCACCTTCGTAGCTAGATTGATATAAGGAGATGGTCTTTTGAAAGGGGTCGATGAAAAGAGAGGCATACTCTTCTTTAACCGCATCTTCAAACTCGTCAGCATCCCTAAATTCTCCTGCTACCTTGTTTAGCTGATCGAAAAAGGAGACTTCTCCCTTTATGAGGTCTTCAATAAAGCTTCTGGGTGGAGGTTCCAGAAACAGGGTGCCCATGAGAGCGTAAATGGCTCTTCTCCCTTCTAATACCTTTTCCATATCACTCATTTTTCTCACCGTGTTCCCTTTTCTCGTTCATTATCTCTTCATATATTGACTCCAGAATGATCTTGGGTCTGCATTCGGAGCAAAAGAGTAGAGAGTGCTCACCCACGGCACTCAACTTTTCGTACATGCCTCTGGAAATGTGCGGCTTACCACAAGAAGGGCAGCTCAAGATCTCGTCTTTAAAAATTTCCTTCTCGCCCAACTGGTTGAAATCCAGAACCCTTTCAATATCTATGGCTTCCTCAGGACAGGCAGTACACAGGTTACAGGCAATACACAAACCGTGGTCGAAGTAGATAGCCTCTTCTTCTCTTCTGATGGCACCAGTGGGGCAAAAATGAGTGCAGGTCATGCATAGAGTACAGTTATCGTTTATCCCTACGGTAGCAAATAAGTCGGAGTCGAATACCGCTTTTTTAACTGGATAGTACTCTCTCAGTTTTTTCACCAGATTGAGCCACTGCTCCCTCTTGTTCTCCCCCACTAGATCAACCATAATATCTCCCGGATTTTTGCCTTTTATTTTCGATTTATTCAGCTCTTCGAAGCTGGAGGTTCTCAAACAATCAAATCCGAAAGCGTCAAGGGTCTGTTTAGCCAGCTCATAGCATTTAAAGTTGTGCTCTTCCTCACAGGGGATGACCACCACATTAGCCCCCTTTAAAACAGTATACAGGTAGTGGACTTCAGAAATGGCGTTTATACAGGGAACCACTATGGGCGATATTTCAGCTAACTTCTTTCCTCCCTTCAGTTCGTAGAGGTCGCCGAGAGACCCCTCACAGATGAAAGCTACCGTTTTGTTCTCTCCTGCCACCGCATTGATCTTCTCCAACAATTTGTATGAAGGAAGTAAAGTGTTATCCATCACTGAAAGAGGGCAAACAGCAGCACAGAAACCACAACCATTGCAGGAGTCGGAGATGGAAATTTTTTCCCTCACTCTGGTTACAGCACCTTGAGGACAGGAGAAGCAAAGCTCACAACCGGCAATTCCGCTCTTGGAAGTAGCACACATATCATAACGGATATGTACCGGGTTAATTTTGGCGTACCCCCCCAGATTGTTTATCAGTTTAAGGGCGGCACGGTACTCCTGGGAAGTATCACCATAACTGAATATACCTTCTCTATCGTCCGCAAGCCCTTCAGGTACAACTAGCTGGCCTGCCCTGAGAGTGAAGTTGCCGCTCTTTCCTTTTATGGGGTCATAACCTTTCACAACCATTTCAAAGTTACCTACCTCACCTGTAACCACAGCTTGCCCATCATTTACTTCTAAAACTCTAAAATGAAATGGATACAGTTTTTTAGCTGTCTGGCGGTCTGCGACTACGGTCAAATTTGTGCATCGGGAAAGCTCTTCAATCACATCCAGATTGTTTCCCCAGTAGATCACATCATCAGTTGTCTCTACAGCCCTGGTAGGAGGAACAATGGATACTAGGGAGGAGTTGATCCAATCAGCAGCCACTTTTTCCGGTTTCTTGAACACACCCTCTATCAGCCTCAAGTCAACGATATCGTACATTCCAGGGTAATCTGATGAGTGGTAGAGAGCAGGGCAACCGAATATAACATAATGGTAACGAACATCAACGTCAAGCTCATCCTCGCAGGTGTCAACTTTGATAACATCAGCATCAATTTTTTGGGCCAGTTTATCCAGGTTAATGTTTAAGCATTTATCACACAGGATAGCGCATTTGGGCATGAGGTCATGGTTGTCAACCTTGGTAATAAACTTTTTTTATACCAGTTTATCTCTTTGATGAGAAATGAGCACTAGTGAACAAATAAAAGAGCTGGAAGAAGAGATAAAAAACACCCCCTATAACAAAGCTACTGAGCGTCACATTGGCAGGTTAAAAGCCAAACTGGCCAGATTGAGAGAGAGTGAGGAAAAAAAGAAGTCGAAATCAGGGGTAACATATTCTGTAAAGAAAGAAGGGGACGCAACAGTAGTATTGGTGGGTTTCCCGTCCGTGGGTAAATCTACCCTTCTCAACCAGCTCACCGGCGCCAGAAGTGAAGTGGCTCACTACGATTTTACCACGCTTCAGCCCATTCCCGGTATGCTGGACTACAAGGGAGCCAGAATTCAGCTGGTAGATGCACCTGGTGTAATAGAAGGAGCATCTAAGGGGAGAGGCAGGGGCAAAGAAGTGATATCCACAGTTAGAGCAGCCGATCTGATCTTGATAGTAACTGACATCTTCAATATGGAGCATGTGGACATAATAAAGAATGAGCTTTATGACGCTGGTATAAGACTGAACCAACCCCCCCCACAGTTAATGATCAGGAAAAAAGAGAAGGGCGGTATCAAGATCACTTCAACCTCCCCACTGTCCATAGATGAGCAAACCATAATTGAGATACTTAAAGAGTACAAGATACATAATGCGGATGTTGTGCTAAGGGAAGACGCTACTGTGGACAAGCTAATAGACGCTGTTCTGAAGAACAGAGTCTACATACCCTCCCTAACTGCCGTGAACAAGATAGACCTGGGAGAAATGGACAAGATAGACCGGGGAGAAATGGATGTGAAGGGTGAAGATATAATACCCATTTCAGACGGGAAAAGGATTAACCTTAACGCCCTGGTGCAGGAAATATACAACAAGCTGGATTTTATTAGAGTGTACCTCAAACCTCCTTCACAGAAACCGGATTATGAAGAACCCCTGATCGTAAAGAAGGGCTCCACCATTGAAGACGTGTGCAAAAAACTGCACAAGGACATGTACAGGAACTTCAAATACGCCAAAGTATGGGGCAGCTCCAAATTCGATGGCCAGAGAGTTAGTATTGAACATGTTCTGGAAGACGAGGATGTGCTGACCATCTACACCAGCTGAAGAACAGGCAGCCAGAGCAGGAGCCAGCCTGCAGTGTATATAACCTCTATTTACCTCTATTCTGGACATTCAGGCTTTACGTATAAGCCTTAACTATATATTAAGTACAATATCAGGTATACCCCTAGAGAGCCTGCGAAAGACAAGAGGATTATTATTCCTTCACCGATCTCTCTTTTCTTCTCAACTACAGGTTTTTTGGATTTTCTTCTCTTTTGAGCCTCTACTCTTTGTTTGCCTCTCTTTTTACTGGACATAGCACTCCTTCCTGCCATCTTCTCAGGATCACTGTTCTTATCCTTGATAAATAGTTAACTATTTCTACCAGCTAGTTAGTTGATAGCTATGGGTAATTTTTCAGTAAAGGTTTATGATTAAAGTAAAAGGTTTTATGGTTAAAATAGATAGGGGGGATAGGCATTATCAGAGAGCTTAGACTTGTGTTGTCCATAGGGATTTGTCTGGCAGCAGGTTTTATCGGCTCCATCTTTACCACTCCCGCCATACCCGTTTGGTATGCTACTCTCCAAAAACCGTTCTTTACTCCTCCTAACTGGGTGTTTGGACCTGCCTGGACCACTTTATACATATTGATGGGTATAGCACTGTTCCTGGTGTGGAATAAAGGTATACAGGATAGAAAAGTCCAGGTGGCGATGGGAGTGTTTGGTGTACAGCTCGTTCTTAACTCCTTGTGGTCCATCCTGTTCTTCGGGATGCAAAATCCCTTTTACGCCTTTATAGAGGTAATTATACTGTGGTTTGCCATATTGGCTACTATAATATTGTTCTATGGGATTGATAAGAGAGCCAGTTTTCTACTGGTCCCCTATATCCTGTGGGTCAGTTTTGCCTCCGTGCTCAATTACTATGTATGGATATTGAATTAGATAATACTTAAAAATACGTAATTACTTAAATCAGCTCGCTCAGCAGGTAAGATATATGATCGAATCCTTAACCATTATTCTTATTGGGCTCACGGTAGTATTCCTGGCCGGTTTGACCCAGGGCGTAACTGGTTTTGGTTTTGCCCTGGTCTCAGCTCCTATAATGATCATGTTTATTTCACCCAAGGTAGTGGTTCCCATAATTGTGACCTATGGATTGCTGATCTCCCTGATAATATTATTTGAGTGCCGAAAATGGCTGGATTTGATCCGTATATGGCCTTTAATAATTGCTGGTCTGGCTGGAGTGCCTGCAGGAGCTTATCTGCTCTCATCTCTCCCTGCCGGCATACTAAAGGTTTTTATCGGCTCTGCTATCTCCTTATTTGCTCTAGTACTTCTATCCGGTTTCAGGTGGAAGATCGAAAACGAAAGATTGGCTCTCGTTCCCGTGGGTTTCTTGAGCGGGTTGCTGGGTGGAAGCACTTCCATGGGCGGTCCACCAGCAGTTCTCTTCTTTGCCCATCAGGGTGTAGAGAAGCAGGTCTTCAGGGCTAATCTAGTGGCTTACTTCTCCGTGTTGAGTGTAGGAGCAGTGATCGCCTTCATTTTCAATGGTCTGATAACTGCAGAGGTAGTTAACTATACTATTATATTCCTTCCCGCTATGATCTTGGGTGCTTTAACCGGTATAAAGTTAGCCAATAAGGTAGAAGAAGAGGTCTTCCAAAAAATAGTCCTGTTAGTGGTGATAACGGCTGGCCTGACATCCATTGCATCTGGATTAGGCACATTTTGACGGCACATTTTTGACATTCCCCTGCTGCGGTTGAAGTTGATTAGAGCTAGCTTTGGTCTTGTCTTATTTCCCCAGTACTTCGTCCACAATATCGGCAAGCTTTTTCCTGACTTTTGTTTTGGGTGTACAATCTTTACAGACAGGTAGCGTCTCAGTATATTCTTTGTAAACGTCCTCCTTCTTAACACCTATATAGTGAACGCAATCTTCACATATGGGAGATTTGCAGAATGTACAGTTCACCCAGACACTATCATAATCTTCATCCTTCAACTCCTTACCACAAGTGGAGCACTTCATGTACTATATGGTTGGTACTGACAAATATTAAAATTGACGGTTAGCAGCCAGAAATTTGACAGCCAGAAAGGCGTTCTGGAGCCCTAATCATTCGGCTATAATTGTAATTGCAATCCAATTAAAGTGTCAATAAAAGGTAGTGTCAATTAAAATGTCAATTAAAGTGATTAAATAAATCCTGCTCTCTGCAGGAGCAGTATGTCGTCTGTTTCCAGCTTTTCTCCGTTCTTGAACATCTCGTAGATCTTTCTTG
>JBKHKH010000068.1:0-10054 GCA_046537735.1 Archaeoglobaceae archaeon
GCTTTTAGGAGGGGGTGTAGAGACCCAGTCAATAACAGAGTTGTTCGGTGAGTTCGGCTCTGGTAAGACGCAGATCTGTCATCAACTGGCAGTAAACGCGCAGCTTCCTGAAGAGGAGGGCGGCCTCAACGGCTCGGTTATTGTGATAGATACTGAGAACACCTTCAGGCCCGAAAGGATAAGTCAGATGGCAGAATCGAAGGGCCTTGAACCCAGTGAGGTCCTGAAGAACATTAATGTTGCTCAGGCATATAACTCCAATCACCAGATGCTCCTGGTGGATAATGCCAAGGACCTGGCCAATACCCTCAAAAGAGATGGTAACGATGCTAGACTGCTGATCGTTGACTCCCTTATGGCCCACTTCAGGTCAGAGTTCGTGGGGAGAGGCACTCTTGCGGATAGGCAGCAAAAGCTGAACAGGCATCTTCATGATCTGGTCCGATTTGGGGAACTGTTCAATGCTGCCGTGGTGGTCACCAATCAGGTCCAGGCAAAACCAGATACTTTCTTCGGAGATCCCAATAAACCAGTAGGTGGACATATCGTGGCCCATACTGCAACCTTCCGCGTTTACCTCCGCAAAAGTAAGGCTGATCTGAGAGTAGCCAGACTTATAGATTCCCCGCATCTCCCCGAAAGTGAGGCAGTGTTCAAGGTAACAGAAGGGGGGATAGTGGATAAATGATCCACTTAATAAACCTCATTTTTTTCCTGCGGAATTCTGGCCCAATTAGGTAGTATCCAGGTAGGTAGTATCCAGTACAGCGTAAAGAAAGAAAGGCCTGGGGTAAAAAGAGGTACATAAATAAAAATACTCTGGCAGGAGGAAATTTTCCACTGATATCGTATTGATATCGGCTAAAGTCAAATAATTTTTTGATTAAGGTATGGATTTTATACTAAATTAACCCTCTATAAAGACCCCGATATTTGATTAAGGTGTGAAAAAAGTCTTAATTCTACAAAAAACCCCTTAAAAACCCTCAATTATCTCATATGTAGTTAACAGAAACCTATTTATATATCAACGACTATAAAGGAGATTATATCTACATAGGAGGTAAAGAAATGAGTAAGGAGGTCATCTGTATTGTATTATCGCTGTTAATATACTGCTCCTACTTGGCGTTCGTCTCCAGCTTGACCTAGTATTGAAAATAGTTATATATATTGGGTCACGTTCTGGAGATGTTACCGACTTACTCAAGGTTATACATATCACCAGATATTTCTTGGATGCTGATCAAGGATAAGTTAGATTCATCCACGTGATTTTTTTGGGTAGGGAGAAAGATATATGAAGGAAAGGATGCGTTTTTTTTCGTACAAGGGGTTTTGTTAAAGACTTAAGACTACAGGTGAATTATTGATGGCTGGAAAGAAGAATATCAGTTTTAATAAATTGCAAAAAGTAAAAGAGCATCTCACCTCAAAAAAGGACTCACATCCAAGAAGAATTGGTGTGGTCATCGATGGACCCAATATGCTCAGAAAGGAGTTCTCTATTAACCTTTATGAGATAAGAGACATTTTGGTGAATTATGGGGATATCAAGGTTGCCAAGGTTTTTCTCAATCAATATGCTGGTGTGAAGCTTGTAGAAGCTGTAGAAGCTCAGGGATTCACTCCGGTTATCACTTCTGGGGATGTTAGCGTTAAGATGGCAGTGGAGTCGATGGAGATGGTATACAACGATGCTATTGATACCATAGCTCTTGTCACCCGAGATGCAGACTTTAAATCGGTGCTAAATAAAGCTATGGAAACCGGTAAGGAGACAATTATTATAGGGATCCAACCAGGTTTCTCTACAGCCCTCAAAAACCATTCTGACATCGCTGTTATCCTTAAAGATGAAGACTTTGAGGAATACGAGGAAGTGACCGACACTGACGTCACCAGTGAGCCCGTAGACACAGAAGATATGAACAACTTTCGGTAAACTTTATTTCCTATATACTATCATGAGTTCTCCAAAAGTTATATACTTCCCTGATAATGCTCATTAAACTGGGGGATCTTTTGAAGCATGATGTCCATTCAGGTGGTAATAGAGAGGTTAAAGGATTTACGTTCAATTATTTTGACATTCATAATTTTCCTCATATTTACCTTCTTGGGAACCTGGAGCGGAATCTACAAACTGTTCGGGGAAGGTTCAGTTGCAATTGTGGTTCTGCTTGTTCTATCCTTAACTCTATCCGCTTTAATCGTATCCTCACTCTCGATCGCTCTCCAGTTTAAAGAAAGGGTGAGAGAGTATAGTGGATCCGGGAAATACTTTAAAGTAAAAAAAGAAAAAAAAGCTGCAGAAATAGGGAGAGCACAGGAAGGCTCCCATAGTTTATCAGGAGACCAAGCTATTAGAAGGCAAGAAGAGCTCAATAAAGGAGAAAAATTTGAGAAAAAGGAAAAGGATTTTCTGGAGAGTTATGCCTACCAGTATCTGTTCCATCAGGTAAGGAGAATGATAAGGGAGAATGAGATCAACATTTTCAGGGCAAAGGACAAACTGGGGAACTTGCTGGTCGATGGAGATGAAGATCATAGAACTTTTGATACAAAAGAAGAGGCGGGACTCAACAATCTGAGGATTAAGCTGGCCAAAGAGAGGTTTTATTTCTCAGAAGAAGAATTTAAAATTTTAGTTGAAAGAGAACTGATCAGACAAGCTTACGAAGATTTCAGGAAATTTATGCTCTCCTCAAACCCTCAAGATTTGGAAGATTACGTTTTTGCCTTTCTTCGCTTTATTAAGGAGTGTGAAAGCCCGGAAGAAAATTATCAAGAGCTGACTCAAAAATTATTTTCCGGATACCTGGATACCTACTATCTACAAAAGATCCTGGAGGAACAGAAAATCGGTTACACTAAAAGTGAGCTCTACGATAAGATCAGGGATGTTAGCGAAAGTTTATCGGAGCTCGATTGATCTCCTGTAGAATAAAGTTGTGATTTTTTGGGGATTTCGTGATTTTGTGGTAGTTGTTATTAATTCAATCATTATGTATGATTAGTAAACTTAATAATTGCTCGATAATCATTATCATACAGGTAATATTAATGTCATCTGAAAAATTAGAGGTCGATCTGGACAGAGATCCTGAATTGGCCATAAAAAAGCTCAATGAACAGATTTTGTTCAATCCAGAAGATGAAGAGGCTCACTTTAATCTGGGTATCATCTACTACAATCAAGGGGATATAGATAAGGCTATCAAGCAGTTTGAAAAGATCCTGAAAATAAATTCCCATCACACTGAAGCCCGTTTTAATTTAGGGCTTTTGTATCATCTAAAAAAAGAGTATGGAAAGGCGATTGAGCAGTTCAATAAGATACTGGAGATAAACCCAAAGGATGTTGAAACTTGCTTAAGTCTTGGTCTGGTTTATCTGGATAAAGGAGATCTTGCCTCAGCTAAACAGGAAATCGAGAAAGCTGTGAAGATCAATAAAAATCATCCTCAGTCTCATTTTGCCCTGGGACGGGTTTATGAGAAGTTAAATGAGGACAATAAAGCTATCAAAGAATACCTCAAGTGTGTGAAGATAGACCCTCGCAACAGTGAAGCCCATTACAGACTGGGAAAGTTGTATCAGAACCAGGGTGATGTAAACGGAGCTATTGATGAGTTCGAAAAGTATATCAAGCTAAATCCCAATGACTTCAGAGTCTGTTATGACTTGGGGGAGATATATAGAAAACTCAAAGATTTCGATAAAGCCATTGAAAAGCTGGACAAAGCTTCGAAAATCAATCCCCAGGACCCCGAAATCCACTATGAGTTGGGAAGTATGTATTACAGGTTAGAAAAATTTGAGAAAGCTATGGAGGAATTTAAAGAGACTTTAAAGTTGAACTCAGATCATTTAGAGGCTCGATACGCTCTGGGTTCTATGTATAAATCGGTAGGAGATATCGATAGGGCTGTTGAGGAATTTTTGGGGGTCACAAGAAGATATGACCAGCATATAGACGCTCATTACAGCCTGGGAGAATCTTATTTCCTCCAGGGGAATTACCATGATGCGGTTACCGAATTTGAAAAAGTCCGGGAGTCAAATCCGGAAGACAATATGGTTAGTTACAAGCTGGGCATCTCTTATAATGAGTTAGGGGAGTACGATAAAGCTATAAAGGAATTTGAAAAGGTTTTTGCACACTATCCGCATCATACAGAACTTCACTATCGCCTGGGTCTTGCTTATTGGGGGAAAGGAGAAATCGAACTCGCTGCAGAGGAATTTGAGAAAGCTGTTGAAGGTGGTTTTACAAGTGCTGACATCTACTTGAATCTGGGATCGGTGTATTATGAGCATGGTAGAATTGAGGAGGCGATCGAGACCCTCAATAAAGCATTAAAACTGGATCCCAAGCTAATGGAGGCTAACATTAACCTGGGAACGATCTATTATGAACAACACATGTATGACAGAGCTATCAAAGAGTTCAAAAAGATACTATCCCTTGACCCCCACAACAAAGGTATTAGGAACATGCTGGCTGTCACGTATCAAGAAATCGGAGAAACTGATCTGGCCATCCAGGAGTTCAATCAGGTAATCAAAAAAGAGCCAAAAAATCTGGAGGCAAGGTATAGATTAGGACTTATCTACTTGGAGAAAGAGGAAATCGAGTTAGCTGTTACGGAACTTGAATCAGTGGTTGAGAGAGGTTTAAAGAACTCTGAAGCCCGTTTCAACCTTGGGTTGGCGTATTACAAGCAGGATAGATTGGAAGATGCCATTGAGCAGTTTATAGAAGCTTCAAAGCTGAATCCAGATCGTGTTGAGGCCAATTTTTATTTAGGAATAGCTTACAGAGAAAGAGGCGACCCTCCTAGGGCAATGAAGGAGTTGCTGGAGGTGATCAGAAGAGATCCCCAACACATTGATGCCAGACTTCAACTGGGAACGGAGTATCTTCAACAGGGATTCTACTACCATGCTATTGAGGAGTTCACTAAAGTTTTGCATCTGGATTGGAACCATATAGAGGCTTTCTTAAACCTTGGAGTTGCTTACTACCAGCTGGATGAGGTAGATAAAGCTACAGACTGTTTTGAAGAGATCTTGTGGATAGATCCCCAACACATTGATGCCAGTTACTACCTTGGAGTTATCTACAAGGATAAAGACCCTGAAAAAGCCGTCAAATTACTCAAAGGATTCTTAGAGAAAAGGCCGGGGTATGCGGATGCCCACTACGATTTAGGAACGCTCTACTTGCAGAGGGGAGAGACAGAACTGGCTGTTGAGGAGTTCAAAAAATGTTTAGAGGTAGAAGATAAGCCTGAAGTGCATCAAAAACTGGGTATGGTTTACCATCAAAAAGGAGATGCTGATCTGGCCATCCAGGAGTTCAAAAAGGTACTGGATTCTGATCCAGAAAATCTGGATGCTCACTATCAGCTGGCACTCGCCTTCAAAGAAGAAGGAGATACTGATCAGGCTTTAGAACATTTTGAGGAAGTTGTGGGTAAAAGTGTCAGTCCTGATTTTGAGAGTATTTTAAACCTGGGTTTGCTGTACCATCAAAAAGGGGAATATGATGAGTCTATTAAGTATCTCAGGAGTGCACTAAGTTTGGATCCCCACAACACCCG
Source organism: Archaeoglobaceae archaeon (assembly GCA_046537735.1). Taxonomy (GTDB): domain Archaea; phylum Halobacteriota; class Archaeoglobi; order Archaeoglobales; family Archaeoglobaceae; genus JdFR-22. The sequence continues at coordinate 5,610 of JBKHKH010000068.1, forward strand.
GGCCCGTCAGTGCCTTGCTGGTATCCTCCATGAACGAGGTGACCTCAAACAAAGTATAGATGAGTACAAGAAAATTTTGAAGGCCAATCCAGATGACATTGATATCAGATATAAGCTGGCCGTTGCCTATCGGGAAGCAGGAGAAATTGAATCAGCTTCTAAAGAGTTTTTGGAGGTTTTGAATAGAGATCCGAATTATTCTGATGCTCAACTACAGCTGGGGATCATCTATAGAGATATGGGTGAGAACAGCTTGGCCATAAAGGAGTTCAAGGAAGTTTTGAATAAAAACCCAAAAAACCTGGATGCACATTTTTACCTGGGTATGATCTATCAGCAGCAGGAATACGACAGTAAGGCAGTTGAAGAGTTTACTGAGATTATTAAAGCAGATCCAGATAACTTGAAGGCCCGTTTCGGCTCAGGACAAATCCATTTTCACCAGGGAGATTATGAAAAGGCTATTGAAGACTTCCGGGAAATACTGAAAAAAGAGCCCGAGCACGTAGATGCCCGTTGTTATCTGGGAAGAGCCTACTATGAACATAAAGAGATCGATAATGCAATTGAACAATTTGAAGAAGCTTTGGAATTCGATCCGGAGAATGTAGAGGTCAGCTACAATTTAGGAATTGCTTACAGGGATAAGGGAGATATAGACAAGGCCATCAAAAATTTAAGATATGTTGTGGATACCAGGCCTGACGACTTTAAGTCCCGATATGAACTAGGATGGATATATCATCAGCAGGAAGATCTAGAACAGTCGATCGAACAATTTGAAGAAGTGGTAAAGTTAGAACCCCAGCACAAACAGGCACATCTGGCTCTAGGACACATCTACCACCACCTTAAAGAATATGAGAAGGCTATAGATGAGTTCAATGAAGTGCTGGAGATCGAACCTCATAACATTGAAGCCAAATACAGCTTGGGGATCATCTACAAGGATTTAGGGGAACTGGACCTATGTATCGAGGAGTTTAAAGACGTTCTGGAGAAGAAAACCGATCATGCAGAGGCTCATCTCAACCTGGGGCTTGCGTATAAAGCCAAAAATGAACAAGTTAAAGCCATAAAAGAATTTGAGGAGACCCTGAAGTTAGATCCACGGAATGCAGAGGCTCATCATTACCTGGGAGTGTTATTATCTGAGATGGAAAGAATAGATAAGGCTATTGAGCACTATCTTAGGGCTATAGACATTGACCCCCGATATACGGAAGCTCATTTGAACTTGGGAGTGGCATATTATTATCAAGAGAAGTTTGATTTAGCCATCGAAGAGTTCAATAAGGTAGTGGAGCTGGACCCGAATAATGTCGATGTCAGGTACAACCTTGGAGTCGTTTATAAGGACAAGAGAGAACACCAAAAGGCTCTGGAGTACTTCAAAAGTTTTATGGAAGTCGCCACGTCTGAATATTCCCCGTATTTTGAGATGGTGGAGGAAACGATCAAAGAGCTGGAAAAAAAGTGTGGGAGACCGGTTGAGATGTGGGATAGCATAAGAAAAATAAATGGTTAAAATAGAACTGCTTACCAATCCTGCAGGAGTTTTTCTACCATATCTTTAGTGATAAGTTCTTCGTTTTTGCCTTCCTCATCTGCTTGCCCATTACCTTCTTCACCCTCTACCTCACTTTCTGCTTCTTCAGTACCATCAGGATCGGTAGAGCTGAAGTCGATTTTAGCTCCGTATTGCTCCAAAACTATCTGGGCAGCTATTTCAGCGATCTCCTGGGACCGATCAGTTATGATCTCCTTCTCGTTTTTACTTTCCTCTGCTCCCTCCGTTTCTCTTTGGTCTACAAAATGGGGGCAAAAAAGGCAGATGTATGGGGCTATAGATGAGGGGAGCTCATCTTTAACCTGCTTATTTGACTCTCTAGTGCAACTGGTACCATCACTGTATTTACAGTGGCTTATTCTTTCTCTAGCACAGTAATTAGCTACTTTTAGAAAACCACTCCCGCTACTTCCTTCGGATCTTGATCTCTTCCGCTTCAGAAAATACTTCTTTAGCAGTAATTCGATAAGCTCTTCCGGCTCTTTATTGGTCTTTTGGCACTTCTTGACCAGAGGCTCTTCGATATCAGGAGGGATATCTAAAATTACTCTCATTTAAACTAATTTTTGACTTCTACTTGTTCCTTCTTTTTGTCCTCTTCTTTGTCCTTACCCTTTTGTTTTGCCTCCTCAACGGACTCCTTTACTGAGTGGGTTTGCTTGTGCTTGAATAGAGCTGTGGACAACTTGTAGTAACCTTTGGCATTGCTGGATGTGGGGTCATCAGGCCTTACTACCTTTGCCACATCCTGGAAGTCATTCACGAACTGGTCATAAACACCTGGGAGAAGTGAGCCACCACCTGCAAGTACGATCTGGTCTACAATTTCCGTAGAAAGCCCCTCTATCACCAGTTTAGTCCTGTTCACTATTCTATCCAGCCATTTCTTTACCATTTTTTGGTATTCTTCTGAAACTTCCTTATGTGAGACTTTGATGGTCCTGCCGCTCCTGATCCTGCCCAGCTCGTAGTTAGGAGTAGTCAGCAATTTGGTCATCTCTTCGGGTACCACATTGATTCCGTAGTTTTTCCTTATGAGAACTTCCAGATTATTATATAGCCAGTCTACTCCCAGGAGAAAAGTATCTCCTTTAATATATTCTAGCTGGCGTAGAACGGTAATATCTGTGGTTCCGAATCCTATGTCCACACATACGCCTGTTTGGATGTTCATGTGAGCTAGGGTCCCCACAGGCTCAGGATAAACAACAGCTTCAGCGTTAAAGTATTTCTTTATGTCGTTCCGAAGGTTTTCTCTTTCTCTCTTTGACGACTTCACAGGCATTCCGGTGGCTATAACGTCTGGCTCAATGTTCATTATTTTGAAGGCGTGTTTTGCCAGTTCAAGGTAAGACTCGCTCATAATTCGCCCTTCATGAAGCGGGCGGACAGCTTCAACATCTTCCATACTCTGGACAATAGACAAAGCCTCTTCTCCTACACAAGATTCTTTATTTTCTTCTGAGGTGTCCCAATCTTTCTCTTCTCTATAAACAACCATACTGGGGAAATGGATGACTTTTTCGCCATCCATTGTGGCTTTAGTATAGTTGGTTCCGATATCCAACCCTACAATGTTCATAATGATAATAGTAATTAGAATTATATAATAATTTCCTCTCACCTTTCGAAATCTGCCATAAAAAATAGACTATTCTTTACCTAAATCTTATAGGATTTAATTTTGTTGAAGGAATGAATGCCTCTGGCTTTGGTTACAGTCAAATACCTGTTGACACCCTCCTCATCTTGTTTGAAATCAATTTCTATTACCGCTTGAACGAAACTCTCTTCCAACCCGTTCTTTTCCGAGTGTTTATCCTTGATGAGCAGGATGGTGCAATCTAAATTCTCAGAATTTATTATCATTTTTCTGGCAATGTCCCTGGCCCAGGGATGATTTAAAATTAGCAGGGTGGTGAAAGTATCAATTACGACTCTACTAGCTCCTGTTCTTCTGATGTGGCTGTATAAGTCGTTCAGAATCCTTTCACAGTATTCTATAGGAGATATGTCGCCGTGGAAGACCTTCTCCTTTAATTCTTCCACCTGGTGGGTCAGATCATACAGGTAGAGTAATTCACGGTCAATATAATATTGGAGGTCAAAATCAAGCATTTCGAAATCCTGGATGAGATGCTCGGGTTTCTGGTCAGTTAAAATGAGTAGTGATTTCTGTCCATGCCTGCACCCTTCCAGACAGAAATGAAGGCCAAAAGTTGTCTTTCCAGTACCCACATCACCTGATAGGAGGTAAACCCGGTTTTTGATAAGTCCTCCTCCCAAGATCTTATCCAGGATGGGAATCCCGGAGTGTATGAGAATTTTTCTTCTTTCCAGTAGTTTTTCGATGTCTCTCCTCTCCATTATGTCCAATCCTTGACTTTCTGCGTATCTTCTGGCCTCTTCGGATACCTCAGAAAGAGTGATGACCATGTAGGCCAGGTCTATGTCCTTTTTCTTGGAACAGAATCTCATGACATCCTCTGTGGTGATCCTCATTCCTCCTTCCGATATTACGTCCACGGCTATATCCTTTCCCTCGTCATCTACTGCAAAAAGGCTGAACGTATGCTTTACGCCTGATCTTCCCACAATTTCGCCTTTTCTGACAATATTGTGGTAGCCTTTACTTCCCAGATAGTTGTCTGCGATATCCAGGGAGCGGGACTCCATCTTCTCCATTATTTTCTCGCAAACGTCTTTTGCCATCTCAAAAGCGTTTTTCCACGCTCTATCAGCGTCCACACCCTTTTTCATCTGCTCTTTCGCTTCTGTTTTTATTCCATGATAAAGAAGCTCTTTGGTAAACCCAAAACCATAATTCTCAATTCTTTCAATATAGTCGATAATCCTGTCTGTAACTTCCTTTGAG